>CAMBVS010000070.1 GCA_945871425.1 Rhizobium sp. Q54
CGACCGGCCGGCCTTGCGCCGTCAGCACATCGACTTGCCGCAGTCTCGTCACGATCTCTTCCGCCGTATGCCTTTTCCTTGCCATCGACATCGTCCTCCTTGGTCAAAAACCATACCTCAGGGAGGACCACTTTTCAGGGGGCAGGACACCCTGGCCTACGCCGGCAAGACCCAGCGCCGTGTCGTCTCCGCCTGGATCGGCACGGCCTTCGCCCAGAACTATAACGCTCCTACACCACGTCACGAGACACGATCCCTTTCCCCGGCTTCCGGGGCCTGACGTCTCCGACTTTGCGAGAAGAGCCAAGACGGTCGTGTTCCCCCTTGCGGGTTGCGACGGGCGGCTCCGGCCTCCGCACTGCACCCGGGGCGGGCCTCCACGCGAGCCGGTCCGGGTGCTTACCCCCGCCGACCTGGCGATGTCCGGCGCGTGCAGCCGACAAACGAAAGCCGCCGCTTTCGCGAGGAAGTCGGCGGCTGTTGATTGGTTGCCGGGGCCCGCAGCCACCGACAGTTGGCGCTGCCTCCGGTGTCGATTTGAGCACAAATGATCAACCCAAAGCTGTGGCGGCTTCGGGGCGCACCTAACTAAACGCCATTTCGATAATGACCCTTGCTGCGCGTCCAACTGCGCAATCCGGCCCGGTTCGGTCGACGATAAAGCCGTGCGTAAAATAAGTGAAAAAAGGTCCGAACAGTCCACCTCGGCGGAGGCTGTCAACCACACTCTGCCTCACGATGGCTGAATGGCCTCTGGAAAGCATACCGCCCGTTCGTCGAGGAGTTTGTCATCCGCGCCTTCGACCCCGACCGGGCGAAGGCCAAATGCGTCCGTCTCCGGACGAGCTGAGACCGCCGTGGCCGAGATCAAAGAAGGGATCCGGCGCATCAGGTGACGACCTCACGCGGCACTCCGGCGATGTTCGGCATCGCGGAGCGGATCAGAGTGCGAATTTTCTCGACGTCGCGACGCTCCGGTGCATCCTGACGGTGGATCGTCCGCATCTGCAGGAGAATGAAACCAATATCGACCATCTGCCGGATCGGCCTGAAAGGCGGCGTGAGCTGCAGATCGGCCGGCATCTCGACATTGAGGAGGAGACTATGATCCTAGGAATAGCCATCATTAGCCGGGCTCCCCGTGACGAAATTGCCACCCAATTCGCCGCCCACGCACCGGCCGGCACGAAAGTCATCCTGCGTGGCTGCCTCGATGGCATGACCGATGAGGAGATCGCCGGTCACCCGCCGGAAAGCGGCGCGGATACGCTCTACTCCCGCCTTTCGGGGGACCGGGACATCAAGATCTCGAAAAAATTCGTCGTCGCCCGTTCGCCCGGGCTCTTGGCGAGACTGAGGGCCGATGGCTGCGATGCGATCGTCTATGCCTGCACCGGGGACTTCCCGCCGATGCAAGGAGATGCCGGGGTGGTGTTTCCCTCACGCGTGCTGAATGGGCTTTCCGCCGCCCTGCTGCCAAAGGGAAAGCTGGGCCTGCTCGTGCCGCTGCCCGAACAGGCCGAGAAGCTGGCGAGCAAATGGCGGCGGCCCGGCCTTGAAATCGTCATCGAGGCCCTGGCGCCGAGCGCGGACACGGCCGAGGTAGCAGGGGCCGCGGAACGTCTGAAGGCGAGGAACCCCCAACTCGTCGCCATGGATTGCATGAGCTACACACCGGACACCAAAGCGGTGGTGAAGGGCATCGTGGGCGTGCCCACGATCCTCGGTGTCACCGCCACCGCTCGCGTGATGAACGAGATGCTGGTGTGAGGCGAACGCTGTGCGATTGTCCCCGCGTCTACGCACGGACGATTCCTGCCAAGCCATCGGCCAGGGACGGGTTCATCGAGGCGGGTGCGTATCTTCTTCTTGTGGAAAGCCATGACCAGCCTGCGCGACATCTCACTCGACGACATCGAATCGCTTGCCGTCGGCGCCTGGATCCTCGGCACTGGCGGGGGAGGCAGCCCCTATCTCGGACTCCTCAACATGCGTCGGCTCTACGCCGAAGGGGTCAAGGTGCAACTGATGCAGCCGAGGGACCTCGCCGACGACGACTGGATCGCGGCCGTCTCCAACATGGGCGCGCCGCTGGTCGGCCAGGAGCGGCTGACTGACAGTCGCACCATCGCCCGCGCGGTCGCGCTGATGGAAGAGCATACCGGCTATCGCTTCCGCGGCATCATGGCGCTGGAGATCGGTGGTGGAAACTCGATCCAGCCGCTGATGGCGGCCGCCCATCTCGGCCGCCCGGTGATCGACGCGGACATGATGGGCCGCGCCTACCCGGAGGCGCAGATGACCTCGGTCGCGGTCGGCGACCTCAGACCCTATCCCCTTTCCACGGTCGACTGCCGAGGCATGGAGTCGGTGGTCCAGAAGGTGCCGACCTGGAAATGGATGGAGCGGGTCAGCCGGAAGATCTGCGTCGAATACGGATCCATCGCCTCCACCTGCAAGGCACCTCGCACCGGCGCCGAGGTCAAGCGATGGTGCATCCACGGTACGACGACCAAGGCGATCGAGATCGGTCACGCGGTGCGCGAGGCGCGGCGGCGCCACGACGATCCCATCGCCGCCATTCTCGCGGTCGAGCCGGGAAAGGTCCTCTATCGCGGCAAGGTGGTCGACGTCGAGCGGCGTGCCACTGAAGGCTTCCTGCGCGGCCGGACCCGGTTCGAGGGGATGGACGCCTGGCGCGGCGCCGTGATGGAGCTCAACTTCCAGAACGAGTGGATCGTAGCGTGGCTCGACGGCAAGCCGATCGCCATGTCGCCCGACCTCATCTGCGTCCTGGACAGCGTCACTGGCGAGGCGGTGGGAACCGAGACCATCCGCTACGGTCAACGCGTGACCGTCATCGCCTTGCCGCCGCCGTCGATCTTCCTGACCGAGAAGGGCCTGGCTCATGTCGGCCCCCGCGCCTTCAACTACGACATCGACTTCAAGAGCGTGTTCGCATCATGAGACGGATCGGCATCGATGTCGGCGGCACCAACACGGATGCGGTGCTGATCGAAGACGGCAGGGTCGCCCGCGCGGTCAAGGCGCCAACCAGCGAGGACGTGACGTCGGGCATCCTCGATGCCCTGGCGAAGCTCAGCGCCACCGGACTGGTGGCCGGACGGCGGATCGACGGCGTCATGATCGGCACCACCCACTTCATCAACGCGGTGATCCAGCGCCGGCACCTTTCGAAAGTCGCCGGCCTTCGTCTCGCCATGCCGGCCAGCGCCTCGCTTCCCCCATTCTGCGATTGGCCGACCGACCTGGCCGAGCTGGTCCGTGGCGGCGTGTGGATGGTCGAGGGCGGTCACGAGTATGACGGCCGGCCCTTCATGCCGCTCGACCGCGAGGCGATCGCACGAGCGGCACGCGAGATGAAGGCCAGGGATCTCAAGGCGGTCGCCATCTCCGCTTCCTTCTCCCCTCTCGATTCCGGTCACGAGAAGGAGGCCGCCGGCATCGTCGCTGCGGAAAACCCGGGCGCGGTCATCACATGCTCGTCCGACCTCGGCCGAATCGGGCTTCTGGAACGCGAGAACGCGGCGCTCCTCAACGCCGCCCTCGCCGATCTGGCGCGCGACGCGATCGCCGCCTTCGAGAATGCGATCGCCGACTCGAAGATCGCAGCGCCGCTGTTCATCACGCAGAATGACGGCACGGTTGCCGAGGCCGGCCAGGCGGCGAAGCTTCCCGTCTACAGTTTCGCCTCCGGAGCCACCAACTCGATGCGTGGCGCCGCCTATCTCTCGGGCCTCGACGACGCCATGGTCGCCGACGTCGGCGGAACGACGACGGATGTGGGCCAGCTTCGCCACGGCTTTCCGCGCGAGGCCAATTCGGTCGTTCGGGTAGGGGGCGTCCGAACTCTGTTCCGCATGCCGGACCTGATCTCGTTCGGGCTCGGCGGCGGCAGCCATGTATCGCTCGATCCCCTGAAGATCGGGCCGCTCTCGGTCGGCTACCGCCTTCTAAAGGACGGCGTCGCGTTCGGCGGCCACCAGCTCACGACCACCGACGTCGCCGTCGCGTCGGGCGTATTGAGTCTCGGCGACCGGACCAAGGTCGCCCATCTCGATGCCGCCACCTGTGCCGCCGTCTTCGCCGAAGCCAGGCGCATGGTCGAGGAGACGATCGACCGTCTGAAGACCGAAGCCGGCGATGTCCCGCTGGTCGCGGTGGGCGGCGGCGCCTTCCTAGTTCCCGACCGGATCGAGGGGGTGTCGAAAGTCGTCCGTGTGCCTCATGGCGATTGTGCCAATGCGGTGGGCGCGGCGATCGCCCAGGTTTCCGGCGAATGCGACCAGATATTCCGGGAGATGACGCGGGCCGATGCCATTGCGGCCGCGAACACGATCGCCGCGGACCGGGCCGTCGCCGCCGGGGCCGACCGCGAAGCCCTGAAAACGATCGAGACCGAGGACATGCCGATCGCCTACCTTCCGGGCAACTCGCTGCGGGTCCGCGTCCGCGTCGTAGGCGACGTCGCCGCTGGTGCCTAGGAGTTCGTCCGTGGAGTCTTGCGACGATGCCCCGCCGACGCCGCAGTCCTCACCGAGAATGCGATCGGCGAGCGCGAGGAACCAGCGAGGATCGAGCCCATGAGCGCGTCGTCACCCATCCCCGTCATCGACATGGGCCCCCTCGCCGGCGCGGACCCCGCGGCACGGCGCGCGGCGGCCGGTCGGCTTCGGCACGCTCAGGAGGACTCGGGTTTCTTCTATGTCGCCAATCACGGCGTTCCGGAGGCTCTGATCCGGGATGTGCTCGCCGCCAGCAGGTCCTTTCACGCCTTGCCGATCGGCGAGAAGATGGCGATCAGGATGAACGCCGCCCATCGCGGATACATGCCGATGGCGAGCTCCGTCCTGGTCACCTCGTCGGTCGCCAAAGTGACCAAGCCGAACATGAGCGAGAGCTTCATGATGATGCACGAGCTTCCGGCGGACGATCCGGGCGTGCTGGCAGGCGCTCCGCTGCAAGGGCCCAACCAGTGGCCGGCGGGTCTGCCCGGATTCCGGGCGGCGGTCACGGCGTACAACGATGCGCTCGCCATCTGCGCTCGGCGCCTCGTCGACGCGGTGGCCCTCGCCTTCGACCTTCCGGAGGACCATTTCGCGCCCCATTTTTGCCGACCGACGACGTGGCTGAGGCTGCTGCACTATCCTCCGGAACCACCGGAGAGCGAGGCTGACCGCTACGGCTCGGCTCCGCACACCGACTACGGCTTTCTCACGCTCCTCGCCCAGGACGACGCCGGCGGGCTGGAGATCCGGGGCAGAAACGGCGGTTGGATTCCGGCCCCCCCGATACCCGGAACCTTCGTGGTGAACGTCGCCGACATGCTTATGCGATGGACCAACGGCGTGCTTCCGTCCACGCCGCACCGGGTGCGCAATCTGTCGGGCCGCGACCGCTATTCCGTGCCCTTCTTCTACGATCCGGACATGGACACCGTAGTGGCGCCGCTTGCGTGCGCCGTGCCCCCGGGCACCGAGCCGCGATTCAAGCCCGTGCGCTTCGGCGACTATGTGATGGAACGGCTCGACCGGAACTACGCCTATCGCCGCGCCGCGGCCGGGGATTGACCGGGGCGGCAAAGTAACTGGTGACAGAACCGGCTGCAAATCGGCAACATGGCCCGGTCATCGATGGTCGGATCGGGATACATAGAAAACAAGGAGGCTCGCCATGGATTTCAAGACCACACGACGCACTGCACTCGCCGGCTTAGGCGCGCTCGGCGCCACCTCGATGCTGTCGGCCTGGCCGGTCGCGATGGCCCAGGCGCAAGACCTCATCGTCAACGGCTACGGCGGATCCTGGGAGAAGTTCTGGCGCGAGACGGTTCTTCCCGGTTTCGAGAAGCGGAGCGGCATCAAGACCAAGTACGACAGCGGCCTGTCGCGCACCTGGACCGCCAACCTGCGCGCCTCGGGGATCAACACCCCCCCCTATCCGTTCATCATGATGAACGAGATCTTCGCCGCTCTCCTGCGGTCGGAGGGCTTCTTCGCCCCCTGGCCGGTCGACAAGGTCCCCAACATCAAGGACGTCCACGTCCAGGCGAAGAACGACGACAACAACGGCGTCTACGGCATGATTTCGCCGATCGGGCTCGGCTACCGGACCGATATGGTCAAGACGGCGCCGAAATCCTGGAAGGATCTCTGGGACAACAAGGAGTTCAAGGGCCAGATCGGCATGTACCAGATCGGCAACTCCGCCGGGTTCATGTTCCTGATGCTGATCTCCAAGATCTTCGGCAAGGGTCAGGGCGATTTCGATGTCGGGTTCACCCAGATCGAGAAGCTGAAGCCATTCCCGCAAGTCGACTTCTCCGGGACCATGGGACAGCTGCTCACGCGCGGCGAGATCTCGGTCGGCATTCTCGATCTGCCGGAAGTGGTCAGGCTGAAGCGGGCTGGCGCGCCCATCGAGTTCGCCGCGCCGACCGAGGGCATGTTCATGTTCGAGCAGTCCTTCAACCTGCTGAAGCATACCACCCAGACCGATGCGGCCTGCGCCTACCTGAACTACGTCCTCGATCCGGCGGTGCAGTCGACGTTCGTCGAGAGCTTCTACGTCACACCGGTGAATACCAAGGTCATCGTGCCGCCGGCGCTGGCCAAGGAGGTGCCGATCGGCGTGAACGATATCGGCAAGATCCTGCGCTGGGACTGGGCCGCCGCCAACGCGAGCCGCGATACGGTGACCGAGCGCTGGAATAGGGTGATGCGTTGAACCGGTCGGACAAGCCGTGACCCGGCTCTCGATCGAGAGGCTCGAGAAGCGCTTCGACAAGGTGGCCGCGATCCGCGGCGTGGATCTCGAGGTCGAGGAGGGAGAACTGGTCTCCCTCCTCGGGCCTTCCGGCTGCGGCAAGACGACCACGTTGCGGTGCGTCGCTGGCTTCGAAGCGCCGACGGCGGGCGAGATCCGCTTCGACGGAGAGCCCGTCACGCGGTTACCGCCCGAGAAGCGCGACATCGGCATGGTCTTCCAGAACTATGCGCTGTTCCCGCACATGTCGGTTCGCGAGAACCTCGCCTTCGGACTCGAGATGCGAAAGGTGTCGCCGAACGATGTGGCGACGCGCCTGGCCGACGTCATGAGCATGGTTCAGCTCTCCGGCTACGACGAGCGTTTTCCGCGGCAGCTTTCCGGCGGCCAGCAGCAGCGCGTCGCCCTGGCGCGGGCGCTGGTGGTCGAACCGAGACTCCTGCTGCTCGACGAACCGCTGGCCAACCTCGACGCAAAGCTCCGCGACGAGATGCGGTTCTTCATCCGCTCCCTGCAGCGGCGCGTCGGCATCACCACCCTCTATGTGACCCACGACCAGGCCGAGGCCATGGTGATGTCCGACCGCATCGTGGTCATGTTCGACGGGTTGATCCACCAGGTGGGAGATGCGCGAACGATCTACGACCATCCGGCGACGCGCCAGGTCGCCAGCTTCATCGGGTCCTCGAATTTCTTCACCGGAACGGTCACGGGGCGCGACGGCGCCCTGATCCGCCTCGATACCAGCTTCGGGACGGTCGCCTGCGGATCGGGACATGAGGTCACGACCGGGGAGACGGCGACGGCCATGGTGCGGCCGGAGACACTCGAACTCTCTCCGGCCGGGGCCGAGGGCGGGTTTTCCGGAACCGTCGGAGAGCGGCATTTTCTCGGCAACCTCACCGACTACCGCGTGACCATGGCCGACGGCTCGGTACTGCAGGTCCAGGGATCCGCCAACGCCGCCTTCGCACCTGGGGAGGTGGTGAGCGTCAGCCTGCCCGCCGGCCGCGCCTGGCTGGTCGGCGAGGCCTCGGCGTGACCGGCGCCAATCGTCCCTGGCTTCTGGCCTTGCCGGTGCTTGCGGTGGTGGGCGCCTTCCTGGTGGCTCCCTATCTCAACATCGTGCTGATGAGCTTTAGGGTACCTTCGACCACCCAGGCTTATGCGCCGGGCTTCACGCTGGACAACTATGCGAAGTCCCTCTTCGACTGGCTCTACATCGAGGCACTGCTCGACACCGCTCGGCTGGCGGTGATCGTCACCGTCTCCTGCCTGATCCTGGCCTATCCGGTCGCCTTCCACCTTGCGCGCACCACATCCCGGTGGCGTGGGGTGCTCTACTCGATCGTGCTCTCGCCGCTCCTGGTCGGCGTGGTGATCCGCTCCTTCGGCTGGATCATCCTCCTGGCCAACAACGGCGTCGTCAATCAGGCGTTGAGGTCCTATGACCTCCCACGCATGCAGCTGATGTACAACGAGTTCGGCGTCATCCTTGCGCTCGTCCACATCTTCCTGCCCTTCATGATCCTGCCACTGATGGGGGCCATCCAGGGCATCGACCCGCGACTGGAGGAGGCCGCCCGCTCGCTCGGGGCCGGCCGCGGAACCGTGTTCCGGCGGGTGATCCTGCCGCTGTCGCTGCCGGGCATCCAGTCCGGCTGCATCCTTGTGTTCATTCTCGCCTGCGGGTCCTACATCACCCCCGCCCTGCTCGGCGCCGGGCGGGTCCATACGACGACCACCATGGTTGTTCAGATGCTCGACCAGTTCCTGTGGCCATTCGGCGCCGCGCTGGCGCTGACCCTCGCCCTGTTCGGCCTGATCGCGGTTTGGGTCTTCACTCGGCTCTCCGGCCGGGCGATGCGGGGCATGGCGTGAACGACCGCGTCACCTCCGGCCGGCTGGCCCTCGGCTGCGCGATCGCGCTGGTCTACATCTTCCTCCTGCTGCCAATCGTCATCGTCGTCGCCGCCTCCTTCAATGCCGGACAAGGCCTGAAGTTTCCGCCCGACGGCTTCTCGCTCCGCTGGTACGTCGCCTTCTTCACCTCCGAGCCCTTCATGGACTCCTTGCGCCTCTCCCTCGCGGTGGCGGTCGTGGCCACCGTCGCATCGGGCGTCATCGGCACCACCGCGGCGCTCTACTACGTGCGGCATGCCGGCCGCTGGCGCGAGGTTTTCCGGATCTATGTGCTGGCGCCGCTGCTGCTGCCGGAGATCCTGACGGCGATCGCGCTGCTGTTCTTCTACTATCAGATCGGACTCGGTACACGCACCGTCGTCGGTCTCTACATCGGCCATATCGTGGTCTGCATTCCCTTCGTCTTCCTCCAAGTCACGGCTGCCCTCTACAATCTGCCGCCCTCGACCGAAGAGGCCGCCCGGTCCCTAGGTGCCGCGCCCGGCGTGGTATTCCGCAGGATCACCCTGCCCTTGATCAAGCCCGGCGTGATCAACGGCGCGCTGTTCGCCTTCATCATCAGCTTCGACAACGTGTCGATCTCGCTGCTGCTGAAGGGAATCGGCACGACGACCCTCCCGATGCAGGTCTTCGACTACCTGCGCTGGGGATTCGACCCGACGACCGCAGCGGCCTCCACCGTCTCGATCCTGATGACGCTGGGTGCCGTCGTGCTGGTCGACCGCCTCGTCGGATTGCGGACGGTTCGATTCTAGTCGACGGCGACTTCCCGACCGTCGCCGCGGCAGGACATCGCCGGCCTACTCGCCACCCGTTCCGCCACTACTCCGCGGCCCGTCGCATGAAGATACGCCTAGCCTCGCTGGCGGCGCGATCGATCGTCCCGTCCTCTCCGACCACCACACCATAGTCGCGGGCCGCGCCGGCCGGGGTGACGTACCCCTCCCTCAGATCGCGCACGATCATGTCGATGTCCCGGCTCAGCGGATCGCCGTAGCCGGCGCCGCCGGCCAGCACGACCTCCGCTACCTCGTCCGCGCGCTTGAGCGCCACGAGCTGACCGGTACCGAGATCCCGAGCGATGCCGGATTCATGGACGGTTCCACGCACGGCGCCCCCCGGACGGCCGCCGTTCAATCCCTCGTAGGCGATGCCGACACCCTCGGGGTACACGCCGGCAAGGATCTCCCGGCCATCGGTCTCGAGCTTCCGGAAGCGAACGACCTGGCCGAGGCCACCGCGATGGCGACCGGGTCCGCCGGAGTCCGGCAGATAAGCCTTTTCCAGCACCAGCGTCGGCGTGCGCGCCTCGAACAACTCGATCGGCGTGTTTGCCGCCGAGGTCGGCCACATCAGCCCGGACTTGCCGTCGCCCCGCGCCGACCCGCCCTGACCGCCGCCCATGAACAGATGGTCGTTGAAGGCGCGACCGTCCGGACCCTGACCGTAGACGAACACTGCCACGGGCAACCCGGTGTTGGCCTGAACCTGTTCGGGGACCGCCGGTGCCAGGGCACGGAACAGGTTGGGGGCGATGTACCATCCGACCCGCGTCCGAAGGTTCACCGCCGCCGGCCGACGGCAGTTCAGCGCGCTGCCCTCCGGCGCCCGCACTGTGAAGGGGCGATAGCAACCGGCGTTCCCGCGTACATTCGGGGTCAGCATGCACTTCAAGGGATAGGTCGCGTGCGCCGCCGTGTAGTTGAGGGTGCAGTTGTAGCCCCCCCGTGGAAGCTGCGGCGGCGCACCCTCGAAGTCGACCTCGATCTCGTCGCCCTTCACGGTGACGGCGATGGGGTATTCGAGCCGTTCGCCCAGCGGATTGTTGGCGATGACCGAGCGATAGACCCCGTCGGGGATCGCTCGGATCGCCTCCCGCATCGCTTTCTCGGCACGGTCTTGAAGAACCTTCGCGAGCGGGCGCAGATCGTGGACACCGTACTCGTCCATGAAGGCGAGGAGCCGCTGCGCGCCGACCGCATTGGCCGAGACCAGGGAGTGGAGATCGCCGATGACCTGCTCGGGGTTGCGCACGTTCTCGCCGATCAGAGTGAAGAGGTCCTCGTTCGGTACCCCCTCCCGGAACAGCTTCATCGGAGGGATCTGCAGCCCTTCCTCGAATATCTCGCGCGCCCGCATCGAGTCCTTGGTGCCGCCGATGTCGGAGACATGGCCGATGGTGCCGATCACGCCGACCAGTCTGCCGTCGCGGAACACCGGCGTCACCACCGCGATATCGAAGAGATGGCCGGCGCACAGCCAGGGATCGTTGGTGGTCAGGACGTCGCCCGGCTTGAGCGTGTGCGGGGGAAACTTCGCCAAGATCGACTTCACCGCCAGCGGCAGGGTGAGGTTGAAGACCGGCATGGCGCGCGGGCTGTGAGCCAGGGTCTCGCCGTCGGCGTCCAGAAGCTCGCAGGCGAAGTCCTGGCTCTCCGAGATGATGAGCGAGAACGCGGTGCGGCAGACCGTCAACCACATCTCCTCGACCACCGTGATCAGCCGGCTCCACATGATCTCCAGGCCGACCGGGTCGGCCTCCAGGCGCGCGCACGCCTCGGCGAGCGGGGTGGCATCGGTTATCCTGGCGGCCACGGCGGTCGCAGCGGCGACCCTGATGCGGAGATTCCGGGCAGGATCGACGGTGAGCACGTCGCCCGGCGGAACGATCGTCGTGGCCTCCCGCTCCTCGATGATGGCCGGCCCTTCGATCTGGTCGTCTGGCCTCAGCGCGTAGCGGTCGAAGACAGGCGTGTCGTGGAAGGCGCCGTCGAACCAGGCCGGACGCCGGCCCTTCAGTGCGGGGTCGCGGTTGCTGCCGGCGAAGGCATCCCGAATGTCGAGCTCGGGCATCGGTCCCTCGGCGGTCACGCGCCAGGTGATCGCCTCCATCACCGCGCCCTCGTAGACATGGGTATATCTCTCGGCGTAGACGCGGGCGAAGCTGCGGCCGATCTCCGCCAGGCTGCCGACGTCGATGTCGCCATCCGGCAGCGGCACCTCGATCTCGTGCATCTGCCCGAGCAGGCGCATGTCGGCGGTGCGCCGGAGACGGATTTCCCCTTCGGCCACTCCGGCCTCTCGCAGGGCATCGCGGGCCTCGGAGGAAAGCGACGCCAGGGCCGTGTTCACGGCGGCGGAGTCGAATCGACCCTCGCGCATGACCATGGGCTGGGACCGCATGCGCTCCGCGCTCAGCGGTGCCGCCAGGAATCCCAGTGCCGAGGCGGCGCCGCAAGCCGGCGGCACGATCACGTCCGGCATGCCCAGGATGCGCGCCACGCCGCAGGCATGGGCGGGTCCGGCACCGCCGAACCCGACCATGGCGTATCGCCTGGGGTCGCGGCCCTTCTCGATAATGTGGACGCGGGCGGCCGATGCCATGCTCTCGCTGACCACGGCGTGCACGCCGGCAGCCGTTTCCATGGCGGTGAGCCCGAGGCCGCGCCCGAGGCGCGCCAGCGCCGCCTCGGCGGCGGCGGTGTCGAGCTTCATGCGCCCGCCGAGGAAGTAGCCGGGGTCGAGGTAGCCGAGAAGCAGGTTCGCATCGGTCACGGTGGCCGCCTCTCCGCCCCGCCCGTAGCACGCAGGGCCGGGATCGGCGCCGGCGGACAGCGGACCGACCTTCAGCAAGCCCAGCTCATCGATACCCGCGATTGACCCGCCGCCCGCGCCGATCTCGATCATGTCGATGACCGGCGCCTTGATCGGCAGGCCGGAGCCCTTCTTGAAGCGATGCACGCGGGCCGCCTCCATGAAGGCGGCGACATCGGCGCGACCGTTCTGGATCATGCAGGCCTTGGCGGTGGTTCCTCCCATGTCGAAGGCCAGCATGTCGGCGATCCCGGCCTGCCGGCCGAACAGGGCCGTCGCCAATCCGCCGCCGGCGGGGCCGGACTCGAGCAGCCGGATGGGGAAGCGTCGCGCCATTTCGGGCGTCGCGAGACCGCCGGAGGACTGCATCAGCATGAGCCGGCCGGCGAACCCTCGCGCGCGCAGTTGCGTCTGGAGCCGCGCGAGGTAGGTATCCATCAGGGGTTGAACATAGGCATTGGCAGCCGTGGTCACGGCGCGCTCGTACTCGCGAATCTCGCCCGCGACGGACGAGGAGAGCGAGATCGCCATGTCCGGGAAGGCCCGCGAGGCGAGTTCGGCCACCGCCCGCTCGTGACTGGGATTCGCATAGGCATGCAGGAAGCAGACGGCGACCGCCCGCACGCCTCGTGCGTGCAGGTCCGAGAGCGCGGTCAACACGTCTCCTTCGTCCAGCTGCTCCAGCACGCTGCCGTCGGCGAGCACCCGCTCCGTCACCTCGAGACGCAATTGGCGAGGTACCAGTGGTTCGGGAAATGCGAGGAACAGATCGTAGATGTCGTAGCGCTGCTCGCTCGCCATCTCAAGGCTGTCGCGGAAGCCTCGCGTCGTGATCAGACCGAGCTTCGCGCCGCGACGCTCGATGATGGCATTGGTCACCAGGGTGGTGCCATGAACCACCTGCGCGACCTCGGAAAGCGAGATGCCGGCCGCCTCGCAGATCGCTTCCAACCCCTCTAGCGCGCCGAGGGACGGGTCGTCTGGCGTGGTCAGGCACTTGTGGAGGCGGATCTCGGCCGTGCCGGAGTCATGGAGGATGAAGTCGGTGAAGGTCCCACCGATGTCGAAGCCGATCCGGCGGAGAGACGACGAACCCGTAGTGGAGACCATGTCCATTCCTCGGCGCTGGCAATGTCGTCTTTGACTGTAGACATTCCGCGCGACTGCGGCAAAGACCCGGATCCCGACCGCCCAGAGGCGATTCGCTACGGGACCGACGGCCGGCTGCCCATGTAGTCTGTCGCGTCATACTTGCGGACACCACGAACAGAGAGAGCGAGCATGAAGTCCACGCATCGCGTGATCGACATCCCCGAGGCAAACGGCCGGCTCGATGCGCTGGTCCTGAAAGAGCAACCCACGCCGCGGCCGGGTGCCCAGGACGTGCTGATCGAGGTCCACGCCGCCGGTGTCAATCGGGCCGACGTGATGCAGCGCTACGGCACCTACCCGATGCCGCCGACCGCCTCCAGCGTCCCGGGACTCGAAGTGGCGGGCGTGATCGCAGCCTGCGGCGCCGAGGTCACGCGCTGGCGCGTCGGCGACCGCGTCTGCGCGCTGGTGTTCGACGGCGGCTATGCCGAGTTCTGCGTCGTGCCGGCGGTCCAGTGCCTGCCGGTGCCAGCGCAACTCAGCTTGGTCGAGGCGGCCGCCCTGCCCGAGGTCGTGCTGACTGTCTGGATCTCGATCATCGAGCAGGCGCAACTCCTGGCCGGCGAGACGTTGCTGGTCCATGGCGGCGCCAGCGGCGTCGGCAGCATGGCGATCCAGATCGCCACGGCCTATGGCTCGCCCGTCATCGCGACGGCCGGCTCACCTCAGCGCTGCGAAGCCTGCCTCGGCTTCGGGGCGGAAAGGGCGATCGACTATCGGTCGGAGGACTTCGAGGCGGCGGTCCGCGCCCATACCGGCGGGAAAGGTGTCGACGTGATCCTCGACATGGTCGGCGCCAGCTATGTCAGCCGCAACATCGGCCTTCTGCGGATCGCTGGGCGCCTATGCTACGTGGCGTTCCCGGAGGGCCACGAGGTGACCCTCGACCTCCGGCAGGTGACGATGCGCCGGCTCAGGATCACGGGGGTCAATCTCCGTCATCGCCCTGTACCGGAGAAAGGCCGGCTGATCGAGGCGATCGAGAAGCGCGTCTGGCCGCTGATCGAGCGCGGGCGCGTGAAGCCGGTGGTCGGCGCAACCTTCCCGTTCACCGAGGCGGCGCGGGCCCACGAGGCGCTGGAGGCGAGCCGAGTGATCGGAAAGGCGATTCTGACGATGAAGTAGGCTGTACCAGCTCAAGACTCGAACTCGCCGAGCAAGCATAGCAGTGGCATTGTCACGTGATAGCCGGCTTGCGACCACCGCGGCCGTCCGCTAGCCCGATAGATGAGCAAAATCAGCTATTCCGGCTACCGGTTCGCGCCTGCGATCATTCACCGAGCGATCTGGCTCTATCTCCGGTTCACCCTGAGCCTCCGCGACGTCGAAGATCTGTTGTCGGAGCGCGGCATTGCGGTTTCCTAAGAGACGTTTCGGCGCTGGGTAAACCATTTCGGGCCCATGATCGCCGCGGACTTGCGCAAGCGCAGACCAAAGCCCGACACGACCTGGCATCTGGACGAGGTCTACCTCAAGATTGATGGCTGTATGGTCTACCTGTGGCGCGCCGTCGACGCCGAAGGCGAGGTTCTCGACGTGCTGGTTCAGGCGAAACGCGATAAGCATGCCGCACTGAAACTGATGCGCAAGCTCCTCAAGAAATACGGCTTTGTCCCGGAGCTGCCGATCACGAATGACCTGCGGTCCTATGGCGCCGCCGCCCGCAAACTCGGGATCGAGAAGCACCAGCAGCATGGCTGACGGCGTAATAACCGGGTTGAGAACTCGCATCAGCCAACCCGACGGCGAGAACGTAAGATGCAGGGTTTCAAAAGCCGGGGATCAGCCCAGAGATTCCTTTCCACTCACGCCGCCGTCTACAACACCTTCAACGTACAACGCCATCTGACATCCGCCCGAACCCACC
>CAMBVS010000071.1 GCA_945871425.1 Rhizobium sp. Q54
CGCGGAGACCGGCAACACCAACATCCTGGTCTGCGAGCGGGGCGCGAGCTTCGGCTACAACACGCTGGTTTCCGACATGCGCGCGCTGCCGATCATGGCCAAATCCGGCTATCCGGTGGTCTTCGACGCGACCCATTCGGTGCAGCAGCCCGGAGGGCAGGGGGAAACCTCCGGCGGCGAGCGCCAGTTCGCTCCGGTGCTGGCCCGGGCGGCGGCGGCGATCGGCGTGGCGGCGATCTTCATGGAGACCCACCAGGACCCGGATCGTGCCCCGAGCGATGGTCCGAACATGATTGTTTTCAAGGAATTGCCAGATATTGTTCGGACTTTACTGGAATTTGATAAATTGGCCAAAGCCCGGCCCGTTTCCATCTGATCCACCCTTACCGCGTTCACGTTTCCGAAGAGGACCCCATGACCGCCATCGTCGAAATCCATGCCCGCGAAATCCTCGATTCCCGGGGCAACCCGACGGTCGAAGTCGACGTCACGTTGGAGAGCGGGGCCATGGGCCGGGCGGCCGTTCCGTCGGGGGCTTCGACCGGGGCCCACGAGGCGGTCGAACTGCGCGACGGCGACAAGAAGCGCTATGGCGGCAAGGGCGTGACCAAGGCGGTGGATGCCGCCACCGGCGAGATCTTCGATGCGCTCTCCGGCTTCGATGCGGCCGAGCAGATCAAGATCGACCGCACGATGATCGCGCTCGACGGCACCCCGGCCAAGTCGCGGCTTGGCGCCAACGCGCTGCTCGGCGTCAGCCTCGCCGTCGCCAAGGCGGCGGCCGCCGATCTCGAGATCCCGCTCTATCGCCATGTCGGCGGCACCCACGCCCGCACCCTGCCGGTGCCGATGATGAACGTCATCAACGGCGGCGCGCATGCCGACAACCCGCTCGACTTCCAGGAGTTCATGATCCTGCCGGTCGGCGCCAAGAGCTTCGCCGAGGCGCTGCGCGCCGGCGCGGAGGTGTTCCAGGCGTTGAAGGGCCTGCTCAAGGATGCCGGCGAGGCCACCAATGTCGGCGACGAGGGAGGCTTCGCGCCATCGCTGGCGTCGGCCGACGCCGCGCTCGCCTTCATCATGAAGGCGATCGAGAAGGCGGGCTACAAGCCCGGCGACGACATCGCGCTCGGCCTCGACTCCGCCTCGACCGAGTTCTTCAAGGCCGGCAAATACGAGATGGTGGGCGAGAAGAAGTCACTGGATGCCGGCGGCATGGTGAAGCTCTACCAGGAGCTCTGCGGGCGCTACCCGATCGTCTCGATCGAGGACGGCATGGCCGAGGACGACTGGCAGGGCTGGAAGGCGCTGACCGACGCGCTGGGATCGAAGGTGCAGCTGGTCGGCGACGACCTGTTCGTCACCAACCCGATCCGCATCGCCGAGGGGATCAGGAAGGGCGCGACCAACGCCGTGCTGATCAAGGTCAACCAGATCGGCACGCTGACCGAGACCCTGGACGCGGTCGAGATGAGCCTGCGCGCCGGCTACGGCGCCGTCATGTCGCACCGCTCGGGCGAGACCGAGGACACCACCATCGCCGACCTCGCCGTCGCCACCAATTGCGGGCAGATCAAGACCGGGTCGCTGTCGCGTTCCGACCGTGTCGCCAAGTACAACCAGCTCCTTCGCATCGAGGAGGAGCTGGGCGCCTCCGGCCACTACGCCGGCCGCACCGCGTTCAAAGCGCTGGCGCGATGATCTTCAGCCGATCAACCGGTGCTCGGCTGGCTGCCGGTCGAATTCGCCCGACGCCAGGCGCGGCGGGGCGGCGCCCTGGAACAGGGCCGGCCACGGCACATTGCGGCGATCGAGAATGCCGACCAAGGCCTCTCGCGCCGCCAGCAGGCCCGAGCGGAATTGCGGCGTCAGCCAGGCATTCTGGCAGTCGAGCATCGTGTCGATCTCGGAGATCTCGGCCTGGAGTTCGTCATCGCTCAGCATGTGCCACGCTCCATCGACGCTGACCCACCGGCGGCGTTCATCGGTCGCACCGAACCGAGCGCGAGCCCGGACCCGCGATCCGTCCGTTGAAGCCGGCGCGTCGCGACGGTGCCGCCCGACGCGGGTGGGAAATGGTTCCGCCCATGAGATTCAGCAGCGCGAGCAGGGAGGCGATCTTCGGCAGCAAGGCGAGGCCAGGCTCGCTCGACATCGTCTTTTCGACGATCCGGGGCCGGCGCTCCGCGCCGATCGGCTGATCTTCGAACATTCGGTTGCCCGGCAAGGTCGGTGCCCGGCTGCTCTCGATCATGTCTTTCGTCCCTCGCTATGACGCTGATGGAAGGATCAGGGGCATGGGCGACGAACGTCAACGCAGGCATCGACAACAACCCAATGTACTTTCGTTTCGAAAAGACCTTTAATTGCTCCAATCATCCTTGACGGTCGCTGCGGCCCACGCGGGTTTGCGGCAACGAAGCCAAGGGACTCAAGACAGGCAACGCTCGCGAATGGTTCAGCCGCTCCGCATTCTCGTCGCCGATGCCAAGCCGGGCACGGCGCCGTACATCAGGCAGACCGTCGCTCCGGTCAAGGCGGCGGACGTCGTATCCGTGGCCACCGCGACGGAGGCCCGGCGGCGGCTCTCGGCCACCGACCTGTTCTACGATCTCGCCTTCGTCGACATGGACATTGCCGAGGGTGGCGGCGCGGCTCTCGTCCGATGGGTCCGTTCGGATGACGACAGTCCGCGGCCGAACCTGCCGGTCGTGCTGATGTCGGACTCGCTGGAGCCGGCCGTCACCGCAGCGGCGGTCGATGCCGGAACCCGCCTCTTCCTGAAGAAGCCCTTCACCCAGGGCCGCGTGCTCGCGCACGTCGACCAGCTGCGCAGCGCGTACTCGAATTTCCTGGTGAGCCCCACCTATGTCGGCCCCGATCGCCGCTCGACGAAGCGCCCCGTCACGGTCGAGCGGCGCATTGCCGGATCGGGCATGACCCAGTTCGTCGAAGATCCGTCGAGCTACAAGGGCGGCGACGACGCCATCGTGACGGTATTCGACTACACCCGGCTCTCCCTCGCCGACGCCGACCTGACCAAGTTTCGCGACTTCCTGACCCGCGAGCATCTGAAGCAAGCCGTGTCGAACCTTTCGCGCGTGCGCGAGCAGGTCGTCTCGGCGGTGATTCAGCAGCACAAGAACCTCGAGAGCCAGCACGCGGCGTTGCGCGAAGGCGGGAGCGGCGACCAGCTCAAGGCCATGCACTCGTCGGCGACGGACATCACGCTTCGCACCACCGCGGCCGGCTTCACCCTCATCTCCGCCATCGCCGGATCGCTGCGCCACTACGCCTCGGGCGCGTATCGCATCTCCGTGCGGCTGATCGAGTTCCTGGGCTCGCACATCGCGGCGATCAGATCCGCCCTGGTGCATCGCGTCTTCGATACCGGCGGCGGCGTCGGCCAGTCGATCGTGCAGGCGGTCCGCAAGGCCGAGCACGTGTTCCGCCGGATGGCGGCACAGTCCCCGGCGAGCGGATGACGACGGGTGATCGACGCGGTCTAGCCAAGCCTCTGTCGCGCTGGTTGAAAACGGCTTATCCTGCAGCCACCCGGCAAGCCCAGTAGGGTCCGGAAGGAGGTCGCATGCGGGTGCTCACCAAGCCTCGGTCTGCCTCCATCATCTCGATGCTCGGCGCAATGCTGGTCGCAGCCGCCGCGTCGTCGGCGCCGCGAGCACAGCCCTGCCAGCCCGATCTGACCATCCGCAATGCCGATGAAGCATCGGCGGTCGGCGACAACGTCTATGGCCTTGACGGAACGAGCCAGACCAAGACCCAGGCCGTCGGGACCAATCGCCCGGCAATTTATGTCCTTTCGATCCAGAACGATTGCGGTGTGGAAGCGGCCTTCCAAATCAATGCGCCGAGCTTCCTCTTCGAGCCCTGGTCAGTCCGCTATTTCGATTCTGCGACCGGCGGTACGGAGGTCACGCCGCACCTCGGCGTCGGCTGGCGGCCGGCGCCTTTGGCGGCGGGTGCCAGTCGCGAATTCCGAGCCGAGGTTACCCCGGTCTCCGTATGGCAGGTCGGCGAGACGCGGACCGTCCTGATCTCTGCAGGCTTGATCGACACCTGGATCGTTCTGGATGCGGTTGTGGCCGTGACCAAGTTCGAGCCGCAGGCCCGGCCCGATCTCATGGTCCGCAACCATGGCGAGGCGTCGGCGATCGGCGACAATATCTACAACCTCGACGGCGCCGGCCAGACCAAGGCACAGACGGTGGCGCCGGGTGGCACGGCCATCTACGTCGTCACCATCCAGAACGACGATCTAGACGCCGGCTTCATCGCCGTCCTCGGTACCGCGGGAAGTGGCGGCTGGTCCGTCCGTTACTTCGATTCCCCGTCGGGCGGTGCCGAGATCTTCACCATGACAACCGCGCCCGGGTTGTTCCTGCCGCCATTGGCTCCCGGCCTCGCTCGCGAGTTCCGGGTCGAAGTCACCGCTCCCTTCGGAGCGTCCGACGGGGCCTCGATGCCGATCCTGGTCTCGGCAACCTCGCTGCTCACCATGCCTGCGCGCCGGGACGCTGTCTTGGCCATTACCACCGCCGACGTCCGACGTCAGCCGGACCTTATGATCCGCAACATCAGTGAACCAACTCCGGTCGGCGACAACGTTTACAACCTCGACGGCGCCGGCCAGACCAAGTCCCAGACGGTGGCGCCGGGCGGCGTCGCATCCTACGTCATCACCAACCAGAACGACGGCAACGTCATCGACTTTCCGAGGATCATCGCCACCGCCGGCAGCGGTGGCTGGTCGATCCGATATTTTGATCTGACTGTCGGTATCGACATCACATCGCAGATAACGACGGGAGCTGGCGGACTGTCGCTCGTGTTAGAGCCGGGTGGCAGCCGGGAGTATCGCGTCGAGGTAACGGCGCCCGTGACGGCATCTCCTGGCGCATCGACGCGTGTCTTGGTCGCGGCCTCTTCAATCGGCGATCCGGTGCCCGGGGACGCGGTCGCGGCAGTCACCACTGTCGATGTGCAACGTCGGCCGGATCTTCTCATCCGCAATGCCTACGACACGCCCGTCGCCGGCAACGACGTCTACAACGACACCGGAGACAATCAGCGCCAGTCGACGGCCGTCGCGCCGGGCCTGTCGGCCGCCTTTGTCGCGACCCTCCAGAACGACGCCACGGCGGCCGACGCATTCACCCTCACCGGACCCGCCGGCAGCGCCGGCTGGGCGATCAATTATTTCGATGCGGCCGAGGGCGGGAGCGACATCACCGCCCAGGTCACCGGTGCGGGGTGGAGGACGTCGAGCCTCGCGCCCGGAGCCGCGCTGGAGGTCCGCGTCGAGCTCTCGCCGGCCGCAAGTCTGCCTGGGGGCCAGCAGATCGATGTGCGCGTGACGGCGGCTTCGACCGGCGACCCGGCGGCCCGCGACACCGTCCTCGCCTCGGCAAGGACGCCGCTGCCCTTGCGGCCGGACCTCATGATCCGCCTCGGCAGCGAGGCCGAATTCTTCTTCGCCGGCAGCAACGTCTACAATATCACCGGGCAGAACCAGGCGAGGATCCAGGCGGTCTCGACCGGAACGACGGCGGCCTACGTGATCGCCCTGCAGAACGACGCCGACCGGCCGGATCGATTCCGGATAACCGGGCTCGCCGGCCGTTCCGGCTGGACCGTCCGCTACTTCGACGCTGCCGGCGGCGGCACGGATGTCACCGGCCCGGTCACCGCCGCCGGCTGGATGTCGCCGGTCCTCGCGCCGGGCGCCAGCATCCGGCTGCGGGTCGAAGTCATCGCCGGGTCCACCGTGGCGTTGGGCGCTCAGGCCAATCTCCGGATCATGGCGGCGTCGGCCGGCGACCCGGCCCGGCAGGACGTCGTCCTCGCCTCGACGCGGCTGTCCAGCCTCCGCGGCAACACGCTCATCGCCGACGCGTTCAACTACCGCGTGATCGAGGTCGACGCCGCGAAGACCATCGTCTGGCAATACGGGACGGGGGTGCGGGGCACCGGCCCCAACCAGCTTCAAGGCCCGTACCGGGCGCGGCGCTTGGCCGGCGGCAACACGTTGATCGTCGATTTCGACGGGCACCGCGTGATCGAAGTGACGCGGGACCGGACGATCGCCTGGCAGTTCGGCAAGTCGGACATCGCCCAACCGCATCTCTGGGCCTATCCCGACTACGCCGAGCGCCTCGCCAATGGCAACACCCTGATCAGCTCGAGAGGCGAGGGGGCGGGCTCCTACGGCGACAACACGATCTATCACCGCCTCATCGAGGTTGCGCCGGACAAGAGCATTGTCTGGCGTTACGACTACATCGCTCCTACCAGCTCCAGGCCCGATCCCCGACCCATTCTACCGACCTCGGCGGTTCGTCTGGCCCAGGGCAAGACGCTGATCATGGATGCGCGGTACGGCACGGCGCTCGAAGTGGCGGCGAACCAGAAGACGCTCTGGTACTACGGCGAGCTCAATCAGCTGCGGGCCCCGAACATGGCGACCCGCCTGTCCAACGGCAACACGCTGATCACCGATCTCTACAACTATCGGGTGATCGAGGTTAACACCGCGAAGGCGATCGTCTGGCAATACGGACGGACGCAGGTCGCCGGCTGGGGGCCGAACCAGCTCTATGCGCCTCACAGCGCGGTACGGCTCGCCAACGGCAATACGCTGATCGCCCATGGACACGACCGCGTCATCGAGGTGAACGCGAGCAAAGCGATCGTCTGGCAGTATGGCGGCGATGCCTTGGGAAGCGGCCCTAACCAGCTACATGGGCCCGCCGACGCCCAGCGCCTCGGCCCGCAATAGCGCCTGCCCGCCGAGAGCGCGTTCAGCTGAGCTGGACTCTCGATGGGCTCGGAACCCTCTCCCGCGCAGCGGGGAGGGCTCCAAAGTGAGATCAACGCGATCCCATCTGAGCGGAACGTGCTCTAGCCGACCGAGACCAGCCGCGCCTTCCGCGTGCGGCGCGTGTGGTCGTGCTCGCGGATGAAGGCCTTCACCACCGGTGCGATCTCGCGGCGCCAGCGGCCGCCGTTGAAGATGCCGTAGTGGCCGACGTTCCGCTGCAGATGGTACTTCTTCATCTCCGACGGCAGCCCGGTCGCCAGATCGAGCGCCGCCTTGGTCTGGCCGACGCCGGAGATGTCGTCGAGCTCGCCCTCGATGCAGAGGATCGCCGAGCGCGTGATGGCGCCGGGGCGGACCGGATTCCAGCGGTGGATCATGTTGCCGTTGGGCAGGTCGTGATCCTGGAACACCGTCTTGATGGTCTGCAGGTAGAACTCGGCCGGCAGATCCATCACCGCGAGATACTCCTCGTAGAAGCCGCGACGCTTGTCGGCCTCCTCCTCGTCGCCCTGCACCAGGTGGTCGAACAGCTCGTTGAACGACTCCATGTGCTTGTCGAGGTTCATCGAGATGAAGTTGGTGAGCTGGATGAAGCCCGGATAGACCTGCCGGCCGGCGCCCGGATAGGGCGAGGGCACCTTGGTGATGACGTTCGTCTCGAACCACTCGACGGCGTGATCCTTGGCCAGCGTGTTCACCGCCGTCGGGCTTTCGCGCGTGTCGATCGGCCCGCCCATCAGCGTGATCGAGGCCGGCACGCAGAGATCGCCCCATGCGGACATGACGGAGACGGCGGCGATCACCGGCACGCTCGGCTGGCACACCGCGATCACATGGGTGTTGGGACCGAGGAAATGCAGGAAGTCGATGACGTAGTCGATGTAGTCGTTGAGATTGAACTGGTCGGCCTGGACCGGGATCATCCGGGAATCCCGCCAGTCTGTGATGTAGACCTCGTGGTCCGGCAGCATCGCCTGGACCGTGCCGCGCAGCAGCGTCGCGTAGTGCCCGGAGAGCGGCGCCACGATCAGCACCCGCGGGTCCTTGCGTTCCGCCTCGCGCTTGAAGTGGAGCAGGTGGCAGTAGCTGCGCTTGACCACCGGCACCGCCTCGACCGCGACCTTCCTGCCGTCGATCTCGGTCTCGTTGAGGTCCCAGTCGGGCTTGCCGTAGCGCCGCGTCGCCCGCTCGAACACCTCGGTCGCCGCGGCGATCTGCTGGCCGAACGGGGTATAGGCGATCGGGTTCCACGGCGCGCCGGCGAAGAGACGGGTCGCCTGCGCGGCACCACGCCACGGCATCATCGCAAGACGCGCGAATTCGTGCATGTGATAGAGCATCGGATCTCCCTTGGCGGGATCAGGCGGGTTTCGGCCAGGGCTTCTGCGCCGGCCGTATCGTCTCGTAGGCTTTGGCGGCCCTGAGCACGCCGAGATCGTCGAAGCGCGGCCCCACGATCTGCAGGCCGATCGGCAGCCCCGCCCTGGTGTAGCCGCAATTGATCGAGGCGGCCGGCTGCTCCGACATGTTGAAGGCAACCGTGAAGGCGATGTGTTCCAGCGGTTTCAGGAAATCATTGGTCGGGCTCGCCCATTCGGCCGCATAGGCCACCACCGGCGAGGTCGGCGACAGCACGTAGTCGTAAGGCAGGCAGGCGTTGTTGGCGGCCGCCCGCATGATCATGAACTGGCTGAAGTTGCGGAACACGTCCTCGCCGGTCTGGCCTTCCGAGGACATCGCCCAGCCGGCGATGTAGGGCAGCACCTTGGCGCGCCGTGCCGGCGGCAGCGCCAGCAGATCGATGCGTGCCCGCATGCGCCAGAAGTGATCGGCGCCGTCCAGCATCTCGCGGGTGAAGAACGGCTTCATCGGCTCGATGATCGCCCCGGCCGCCTCGAAGGCGCGGGCTGCGGCCTCGACCGCGGCGGTCACCTCGGGCTCGACCGGGAGGCCGCAGCCGGCGTCCATCATCAGCCCGAAGCGGAGCCCCTTCAGGTCGCGATCGAGGTTCAGCCAGTCGAAGGACTGGTAGGGCAGGCTCATATGGTCGCGCGCATCGGGCTTCGACAGCTCGCTCATCAGCAGCGCCGAGTCCGCGACCGAGCGGGTCATCGGCCCGGCGACGCGGCCGATATAGGGCGGGTCGATCGGGATGCGCCCGAGGCTCGGCTTCAAGGTGAAGATGCCGCACCAGCCGGCCGGAAGCCGGACCGAGCCGCCGATGTCGGTGCCGATGTGGAGCGGGCCGTAGCCGGCGGCAGCCGCGGCGCCGGCGCCGGCGCTGGAGCCGCCCGGGTTCTTGCTCAGATCCCAGGGATTGCGGGTCAGCGCATGGAAGCTCGAAAGCCCCGAGGACAGCATGCCGTAGTCCGGCATGGTGGTCTTGCCGAGGATCACCGCTCCGGCTTCCCGCGAGCGGGCCGCCGGCGGCGCGTCGGCCGGCGCCGGCTTCAGCTCCGTCGCCGCGGTGCCCAGCGGCACCGGCACGCCCCTGGTCGCGATGTTCTCCTTGATGGTGATCGGCACGCCGTCGAGGCCGCCCGCGGGCGTGCCCTTCTGCCAGCGTGTCTCCGACGCCTTCGCCGACGCCAGCGCACCCTCGGGATCGAAGGCGTACATCGCCTTCAGCTTCGGCTCGCAAAGCTCGATCCAGGCAACGACGTCCTTGGCGACGTCGAGCGGCGAGAGGGCTTTGCGGCGGTACTGCGCGAGAAGGTCAAGCGCGCTCAAGTCATGCAGGTCGGTCATCGTCTCGCTCGAAATCGCGGAAAGACATCTCCCCATTATCACATGGCCGGCGAAGACGTCTTTGCGGGGCGCAGTTAGCGGGCGAATCTGAGTCCGGCCGTCAGGAGACATGGCTAACTAGCTGAATTTCCTTGACGGAAACGATTCGTCATGATTCCTTCCAGCATGGTGATTCGGCAGATGATTCGTCGGGGCGTGGCGAGGATCGTCGGTCCGCTGATCGGCTGTCTCGCCGTCGCCTATTTCACCTATCACCTGGTCAACGGCGAGCGCAGCCTGCTCGCCTGGCGCCACATGGACAGCGAGATCGCCGAGGCCGAAAACCGTCTGGCCCAGTTGCAGGACGAGCGCGTGACGATGGAACGCCGCGCCAATCTGCTTCGGCCCGATCACCTCGATCCCGACATGCTGGAGGAGCGCGCCCGCGCCATCCTCAACTTCGCCCGGTCCGACGAGATGGTGATCCTGGCGCCGCGGAAGCCGAAGGGCTGAGCGTCCACAACCTCTCCGTGATCGGCTAGGCTCTTCGCCGAGCAAGTCCGTCATCCGGGGGAGGCAGCGAACGTGAGCAGGACAGCCAGCAGGGCCGGCGGCGGCAGCCGCCAAGCCGAGAAGAAAAGCGCGAGGAAGGGCGGGGCGCAATTCATCGGTGCGCCGATCGTCCTCGCCGGTGCGCACCGGATGCCGTTCACCAGCGCCGTCAGGGCCGGCGACTGGGTATTCCTCTCAGGCGTCACGGCGATCGACGACAACGGCGCCTTCACCCTCGTCGGCATCGAGGCGCAGACGCGCCGCATCCTCGACAAGATCAAGGACGTCCTCGCCGAGGCCGGCTGCGAGATGGCGGACGTGGTCAAGGCCACGGTCTGGCTCGACGACCCGCGCGACTTCTGGAACTTCAACCGGGTCTATGCCGAGTACTTCCCGGAGAATCCTCCGGCGCGGTCCTGCGTGCAGTCGCGCCTGATGCTCGACGGCAAGATCGAGATCGAGGTCCTCGCCTACCGGCCCGAGGACTGAGGCAGTCCCCGAAATGACCCGGCCCGTCGTCTACGGCGCCGGCTACAGCGCCTATGTCCGCATCGTCCTTCTCACGCTGATGGAGAAGGGGGTCGCCCACGACGTGGTCGAGGTCGACGTGTTTGCCGAGGGCGGACCACCGGCCGAGCATCTCGTGCGCCACCCCTTCGGCAAGATCCCGGCCTTCGAGCATGACGGCGTCCATCTCTACGAGGCCGCGGCGATCGCGCGCTACATCGACGAGGCGTTTCCCGGCCCGTCGCTGCAGCCGGCGGACCCGCGCGTGCGGGCACGGATGGCCCAGGCGATCGGCCTCCTCGACAGCTATGCCTATCGGCCCTGGGTCTGGGGCCTCTATGTCGAGCGGGTGTCCAAGCCGAAGCGCGGCCTCGCCGCCGACGAGGCGGCGATCGCCGCCGCTCTGGTGAAGGGTGAGACCGCGGCAGCGGCGCTGGAGGCGATCCTCGGGCCCCACGCCTTCCTCGCCGGTGACGCCCTCAGCCTCGCCGATCTGCACGCCGCGCCGATGCTGGGATACCTGGTGAAGGCGCCCGAAGGCGGCGCGCTGGTGGCCAGCCATCCTCGCCTCGGCCGGTGGTGGCGGGACCTCTCGCAGAGGCCATCGGTGACGAAAGTCTGCACGTGACGAGTCTCATGAACAGACAAGTCCGTCTAATTCGTCGGTTTGTCTCGCACCCGCGATGAAAGCGGCAGGGCAAGTCTCTATCGCCGGACCGATACGATGATCAGGTTTGTTTCCCGGCGAGCTGTTCTTAAGTAATAAAAAGACGATCTGCCGATGTTTTTGTCATGATTCAAAGAAAAGCCATTGCTGCACCGCAACAGGATTACTTTGGCTGCCTTGTCATGGCCTAGGAATACCGCTACGTCTTCTCGCTGATGAACCGTGCTCAAAGGGCTCGGGGGGGAGTGAGATGGCAAAGACCAAAAAGGGCGAGCGTAGCGGCGAGGGCAAGACGGTTCCCGTCGGCGAATTGCTCAAATACTACCGCGACATGCTGCTGATCCGGCGCTTCGAGGAGCGGGCGGGGCAGCTCTACGGCATGGGCCTGATCGGCGGCTTCTGCCACCTCTATATCGGCCAGGAGGCGGTGGTCGTCGGCATGCAGGCGGCCATCACCGGCGACGACGCGGTGGTCACCAGCTATCGCGACCACGGCCACATGCTCGCCTGCGGCATGGACCCGCGCGGCGTCATGGCCGAGCTCACCGGCCGCATCGGCGGATATTCCAAGGGCAAGGGCGGCTCGATGCACATGTTCAGCCGCGAGAAGAACTTCTTCGGCGGCCACGGCATCGTCGCCGCCCAGGTGCCGATCGGCACCGGCATCGCCTTCGCCCACAAATACAGCGGCCACAAGCGCGTCAGCCTCACCTATTTCGGCGACGGCGCGGTCAACCAAGGTCAGGTCTACGAGAGCTTCAACATGGCGGCGCTCTGGAAGCTGCCCTGCATCTACGTCATCGAGAACAACAAATACGCCATGGGCACCTCGGTCGAGCGCTCCGCGGCCGGCCAGGCGCTGGCCGAGCGCGGCGCCGCCTACGGCATTCCCGGCGAGCAGGTCGACGGCATGGACGTGCTGGCGGTGAAGGAGGCGGGCGAGCGCGTGGTCGCCGCCGCCAAGGCCGGCGAGGGGCCGGCGATCCTCGAGGTGATGACCTATCGCTATCGCGGCCACTCGATGTCCGACCCGGCCAAGTACCGGACCAAGGAGGAGGTCGACAAGATGCGGACCGAGCGCGATCCGATCAACCTCGTCCGCGACCTGCTGCTGGCCCAGGGCAAGAGCGAGGACGACCTGAAGAAGATCGACAAGGAGATCCGCGACATCGTCGCCGACGCCGCCGACTTCGCCCAGACCAGCCCGGAGCCGCCGGAGTCCGAGCTCTACACCGACATCCTGGTCGAGGCCTGATCATGCCCATCGACATCCTGATGCCGGCGCTGTCGCCGACCATGACCGAGGGCAAGATCGCCCGCTGGCTCAAAGCCGTCGGCGACAACGTCAAGTCCGGCGACGTGCTGGCCGAGATCGAGACCGACAAGGCGACCATGGAGGTCGAGGCGGTCGACGAGGGCAAGCTCGACAAGATCCTGGTGCCCGAGGGCACCGAGGGCGTGAAGGTGAACACGCCGATCGCGACGCTGGCCGGCGACGGCGAGGCGGCGAAGCCGGCGCCGAAGGCCGAGGCGAAGCTCGAGCCGGCGGCGAAGCCGGCGCCTGCGGCGGCTCCGGCGATGCCGAAGGCACCTGCGGCCCCGGCGGCGGCCGAATATTCCGGCCCGACCACCATGATGACGGTGCGCGAAGCGCTCCGCGACGCCATGGCCGAGGAGATGCGGCGCGACGAGAAGGTGTTCCTGATGGGCGAGGAGGTCGCCCAGTACCAGGGCGCCTACAAGATCAGCCAGGGCCTTCTGCAGGAGTTCGGCGACCGCCGCGTGGTCGACACGCCGATCACCGAGCAGGGCTTCGCCGGTCTCGCCGTCGGCGCCGCCTTCATGGGGCTTCGGCCGATCGTCGAGTTCATGACCTTCAACTTCTCCATGCAGGCGATCGACCAGGTCATCAACTCGGCCGCCAAGACGCTCTACATGTCCGGCGGCCAGATGGGCTGCCCGATCGTCTTTCGCGGGCCCAACGGCGCCGCCGCCCGCGTCGCCGCCCAGCACAGCCAGTGCTATGCCTCGTGGTATGCGCATTGCCCCGGCCTCAAGGTGGTCTCGCCCTACACGGCGGGCGACGCCAAGGGCCTGCTCAAGTCGGCGATCCGCGATCCGAACCCGGTGATCTTCCTCGAGAACGAGGTTCTCTACGGCCAGTCCTTCGAGGTGCCGAGCGGGGGCGACCACGTCGTGCCGATCGGCAAGGCCCGGATCGCGCGCCAGGGCGAGCACGTCACCATCACCGCGTTTTCGCTGATGGTGAAGTACGCGCTGGAGGCCGCCGAGATGCTGGCGGCCGAAGGCATCTCGGCCGAGGTCATCGACCTCCGCTCGCTCAGGCCGCTGGACACCGAGACCATCGTCGCCTCGGTGAAGAAGACCAACCGCTTCGTCTCGGTCGAGGAGGGCTGGCCCTATGCCGGTATCGGCTCGGAGCTGCTCGCGGTGATGATGGAGCAGGCCTTCGATTACCTGGATGCGCCGCCTGTCCGCATCACCGGCCTCGATGTGCCGATGCCCTATGCGGCGAACCTGGAGAAGCTGACGCTTCCCTCGGCGGTGAAGATCGCCGACGCCGCCAAAGCCGTCTGCTACCGCGCCTGAGGGGCCCGACTCACATGCCGATCAACATCCTGATGCCGGCCCTGTCGCCGACCATGACCGAGGGCAATCTCGCCAAGTGGCACAAGAAGCCCGGCGACAAGGTCTCCGCCGGAGACGTCATCGCCGAGATCGAGACCGACAAGGCGACCATGGAGGTCGAGGCCGTCGACGAGGGTACGCTCGGCGAGATCAAGGTGCCGGAAGGCACCCAGGGCGTGAAGGTCAACGACGTGATCGCGGTCCTGCTGGGCGATGGCGAGAGCAGCGGCGCCGCGCCGGCGCCGAAGCCCGCCGCAGCACCGGCTCCGGCGCCGGCCGCTCCGGCTGCGGCGCCGCAAGCAGCCGCGCCGGCCGCGAAGCCGATGGCGGCGTCGCCGACCTCGGTCGCGCCGGACTCCCGCATCTTCGTCTCGCCGCTGGCCAGGCGCATGGCCGAGCAGGCCGGCGTGAACCTGGGTTCGCTGAAGGGCTCGGGTCCCGGCGGGCGGATCGTCAAGGCCGACATCGAGGCGGCGGTCTCCGGCGGTGCGCCGAAGACGGCAGCAGCCGCGCCCGGCCCGGCGCCGAAGCCGACTCCGGCCGCTCACGTCGAGATGCCGGGCATGCCCGCCTATGACGAGCTACCGAACAACAATATCCGCAAGGTGGTGGCGCGGCGTCTGACCGAGTCGAAGCAGCAGGCACCGCATTTCTATCTCTCGATCGACTGCCGGATCGATGCGCTCTTGAAGCTGCGCGCCGATCTCAACACGCGGGCCGAGAAGGATGGGGTCAAGCTCTCGGTCAACGACCTGGTGATCAAGGCGGCCGCGATTGCGCTTCGCAAGGTGCCGGCGGCGAACGCCTCCTACACCGAGGCGGCGATCCGCCGCTACAGGACGGTCGACATCTCGGTCGCCGTCGCCATTCCCGACGGGCTGATCACGCCGATCGTGAAGAATGCCGACTTGAAGGGCCTGGCGCAGATCTCATCCGAGATGAAGGACCTGGCGACGCGGGCGCGTGCCGGCAAGCTGAAGCCGGAGGAGTTCCAGGGCGGCACCTTCTCGATCTCGAACCTCGGCATGTACGGGATCCGCGAGTTCGCCGCCGTGATCAACCCGCCGCAGGGCGCGATCCTGGCCGTCGGTGCTGGCGAGCAGCGGCCGGTGGTGAAGGACGGCGCGCTCGCCATCGCCACGGTGATGACGGTGACTCTCTCGGTCGACCACCGCGTCGTCGACGGCGCCGTCGGCGCCGAGTACCTCGCCGCCTTCAAGATGCTGGTCGAAGACCCCATGTCGATGATGCTGTGAGCGATGGCGGGCTGAGGAGCAGGCTGGATGACCGCTGCCCCTCACCCGCTCGCTACGCTCGCACCCTCTCCCCCAAGGAGAGGGTTTACGTCGTACGCTTGTCCTAACCCTCTCCT
>CAMBVS010000072.1 GCA_945871425.1 Rhizobium sp. Q54
CAACGTGCGCGAGCTCGAGAATCTCGTCCGCCGTCTGGCCGCGCTCTACGCCGAGCCGGTCATCGACCTCCGGATCATCGAGATGGAGCTGGCCGAGCCGGCGCTGACGCCGGAGCCACGAGGGGCGCCCGAGGGCGAGAGCCTGACCCAGGCGGTCGAGCGCCATCTCCGCGACTTCTTCGACGCCCACAAGGACGGGCTTCCCGCCTCCGGCCTCTACGACCGGGTCCTCAGGGAAATGGAGCGGCCGCTGATCTCGCTGTCGCTGCTGGCGACCCGCGGCAACCAGATCCGCGCCGCCGAGCTGCTCGGGCTCAACCGCAACACGCTGCGCAAGAAGATCCGCGAGCTCGACATCCAGGTCATCCGCGGGATGAAGGGCTGAAAGGGCCTACCGCGCGGCGTCGGCCAGGTTCCGCATCACCAGCATCAGGACCAGCGGGATCGGCCCGAACAGCACGGCCGCGATCATCCAGCCGCGCGGCGCTCGTCCGCGGTGAACGGCGAGGCGCCGGGTTCCTTCGACGAAGACGAAGGTCCCGACGAGCGAGGCGGCGGCAGCGATCATCGGCCTATTCTGACCGGCCGGCCCAGGCGTCGCAAGTCAGGCCGCCGTAGGCCGGGCCCTGGTCGTCTCGCGGTGAAGAATGTAGAGCCCGCTGGCGGCGATGATCGCAACTCCGACCAGCATCTGGACCGATGCCGTCTCGCCGAAGGCGAAAAAGCCGAAGCTGAGGCTCCAGACGATCGCCGTGTACTCGAAAGGAACGAGAACGGAGACAGGGCCCCAGCGGAAGGCCTCGACCATCACATACTGGGCCGAGCCGCCGAGGATGCCGACGAGCACCAGCAGCGCCAGATGCCCTGGCGTCGGCTGGATCCAGAGGAACGGCATCATGGCGCCGCAGACGAGTGTCGCCGCGACCGAGAAATAGAAGACGATCGCCGCGTTCGACTCGGTCGACGACAGCTTGCGGATGACGACGACGGCAAAGGCGTAGAACAGGGCTGCCGACAGCGCCACCAGCGCCACCGGGTCGAGGATGCCCGAGCCCGGGTCGACGACGAGGACGACACCGGCGAAACCGACGAGCACGGCCGACCAGCGGCGCCAGCCGACCTTTTCCCCCAATAGCGGGACCGACAGAGCGGTGATGAACAGCGGCGCGGCGAAGCCGACCGCGACCACGTCGGCGAGCTTCATGTGGGCGAAGGAGTAGAAGAACATCAGCAGCGCGGCGACGCCGACCACCGAGCGCGCGGCATGGCCGGCGAGGCGGCGGGTGGCCAGGATCCGCGTGCCGCCGCGGGCGGCGACCATCACCCCGATCGGCAACAATGCGAAGAGGCTGCGGAAGAACGCCACCTGGAACGGGTGATAGGTCTGGGCCAGAAGCTTCACCAGCGCGTCCATGATCGAAAACAGCGCGACGGACAGCACCATGAGCGCGATGCCGCGAAGCGGCGATTGATCGGCGGCCATGCCGGCACTATCTACGATCCTCCGCCCATTTCCGACGCCGTTCTGCGGAAGGCTGGCGAAGGGCGGAAAAGCTTGCTAACCGTTTAGGCCCCATGGACATCTCCGCTCGCGCCCAGGAGGAACCGGCCCGCCCGGCTCCCGCCCCCCGCCGCCGTCGCGACCTCGGCACGCTGGCCTTGCTGCTTCCCCATGTCTGGCCGAAGGGAGCGCCGGAGCTCCGCGCCCGCGTGCTGCTGTCGCTGGCGCTCTTGATCGGCGCCAAGATCGCCACCGTCAACGTGCCCATCCTCTACAAGCAGGCGATCGACGTCTTGAGCGCCGGGGCGTCGTCGGCGATCGCCGTCCCCATCGCGCTCATCGTCGGCTACGGCCTGCTCCGCGTCGTCGCCTCGGCCTCGGCCGAGCTCAGGGACGCGGTCTTCGCCAAGGTCGGCCAGCGCGCCATGCGCGCGCTCGGCCTCGCGACATTCCGCCACCTGCACGCGCTCTCGCTCCGCTTCCACCTGGACCGGCAGACTGGCGGTCTCTCGCGTATCATCGAGCGCGGCACGTCGGGCATCGACACGCTGATGAGCTACCTCGTCTTCAGCATCCTGCCGACGCTGATCGAGATGGCGCTGGTCTGCGGCATCCTCTGGAGTCTCTACGATTTCACCTATGCCGCAGTGACCTTCGTCACCATCCTCGCCTACCTCGCCTACACGCTGACCATCACCGAGTGGCGGACCAAATACCGCCGACAGATGAACGAGATGGAGGAGGAGGCGCACGCCAAGGCGATCGACAGCCTCTTGAACTACGAGACGGTGAAATACTTCACCAACGAGGAGCATGAGGCACAGCGCTTCGATACCGCCCTCGAGCGCTACGAGCGTGCCGCGGTCAAGTCGCAGACGACACTGTCCGTCCTCAACGTCGGCCAGGGCGCCATCATCGCGCTCGGAGCCACCCTCATCATGATCATGGCCGGCCACGGCGTCGCCGACGGGATCATGACCGTCGGCGACTTCGTGCTCGTCAACGCCTACCTGATCCAGCTCTACCTGCCGCTCAACTTCCTCGGCAACGTCTACCGCCAGATCAAGCAGTCGATCATCGACATGGAGAAGATGTTCCGGCTGCTGGAGGTCGATCGCGAGGTGGCGGACCGGCCGGGTGCGCCGGCGTTGAAGGTGGCGGGCGGCCGGATCGAGTTCCGCAAGGTCGGGTTCGGCTACGATCCCGACCGCCGCATCCTCGACGAGGTGAGCTTCACGGTGGAGCCGGGCCATACGGTGGCCATCGTCGGCCCCAGCGGTGCCGGCAAGTCGACGATCAGCCGGCTCCTGTTCCGCTTCTACGACGTCGGCGAGGGCGCGATCCTGATCGACGGGCAAGACATCAGGGAGGTGACGCAGGCGAGCCTCAGAGCCGCCATCGGCATCGTCCCGCAGGACACCGTCCTCTTCAACGATACCATCTACTACAACGTCGCCTATGGCCGCCCGGCCGCCTCGCGCGCCGAGGTCGAGGAGGCGGCGCGTCTCGCCCAGATCCAGCGTTTCATCGAAAGCCTGCCGGCCGGCTACGAGACCATGGTCGGCGAGCGCGGGCTCAAGCTCTCCGGCGGCGAGAAGCAGCGGGTGGCGATCGCCCGCACGCTGCTGAAGCGCCCCTCGATCTTCCTCTTCGACGAGGCGACCTCGGCCCTCGACACGCATACCGAGAAGGAGATCCAGGCCAGCTTGCGCGAGGTGTCGCAGAGCCGGACGACCCTGGTGATCGCGCACCGGCTCTCGACCGTGATCGACGCCGACCAGATCCTGGTCCTCGACGGCGGCCGCGTGGTCGAACGCGGCCGCCACGGCGAGCTGCTGGCGATGGCGGGTCTCTACGCTTCGATGTGGCGTCGCCAGCAGGAGGCGGCCGAAGAGGGCGTCAGCTGAACTTCTTGGTCGCCTGCTGGAGCGCGGTCAGGACCTGGGCTTCGGTCGCGCCGCCCTGGCCGGTGATGTGCTGGGCCAGGATGACGTAGAGCGCGTCGATGTGCAGGGTGATGATCTCGAGATGCACGTTGGTGACGTTCTTGAGTCCGCACACGTAGTCGTTCAGCGACTTCGCCACCTGGGTGAGCAGTGGAAAGTCGAAGGTGCCGCCCATGCCCTTGATCTCGAGGGAGTCCCTCTCGGCCGTCTTGAGGAAGCTCGGCATCGAGGTGATGTCGTCGCCGACGGCGTGCGCCGCCTCGCGCAGGCTCTTCAGCTTCTCGCTGACGGCGGTGACGAACTTGTCCTTGGAGTTGTGGACGACCTTCTCGAGCTGGACCATCTCCGAGGATGTCAGCTCGACCGAGAAGCCCTTCTTGTAGTTGACCGCGCGCTTCCTGAGCTCGCCGGTCGGCTGGATGATCTGGACTTTGCCGCGCCCGGGCGGGCGACCCCGGCCGGTCATCAGGTGCGCCGGTTGGGCCCGGTATAGGCCTGCTGCCGGCGGCGCCGGTCGGGCCCGAAATAATCCGGCGCGTTGACGAAGGCGCGCGGCCTTGCGATCACCGAGGCGATGCGGCGGTAGAGCGAATCGACATTGAAGGGCTTGCCGAGAAACTCGGTCACGCCCTTGTCGCGGGCTTCGGTCACGTATTCGGACTCCGAACGCGCCGTCAGCATGATCACCGGCAGCAGGCGGTCCAGCGACTCGGCGCTGTGGCGGATGTAGTCGACCAGCTGGATGCCGGTCTCGGGCTCCAGCTCGCGCTCGGTGATGACGACGTCTATGTCGCCCTCCCGGAGCGCGATCTTCGCCTTGGTCGAATCCGAGGCCCGGCGGATCGAGGTCGTGCCGAGCATACGCAGGATGTCCTCGATCATTTGCAAAGCGAGCGTGTTGTTGTCCACGATGAGGAAGCGGACTTTGCTAAAGTCAATCTTCTCCGCCATCGCGCTTTCTGACCTCGGCTGACCTCTCCGGGGAGCTCGACCCCGGTATTCGCCCGGAGTTTAGCGAAATCCGACGGCGAGGCTAGTGGGTGATAGGGTTAAGTGACTTGCGGGCGATTCGCCGAATCCGTTAACCGGATGGCAGCGACGGGGCGCCCGCGTATACTCCGCCCTCGCCGATAGGAGGACCCATGGTGAACCCGGCCGATGCCGGCCCAGCGCCGCCGATTGCAGCAGGCCTGTCGAACAGCCGCGCGATCATGGCTGCGCTCGAGAAGAAGGTGTTGTGGTTGTCCGCCTGGACCATCCACAACGCCAATCATCTCCGCCCCAGCCGCGACGGGCTGAAGGTAGGCGGCCACCAGGCCTCCTCGGCCTCGGTCGCGACCTTGATGACGGCGCTCTATTTCGACGTGCTCCGGCCCGAGGACCGGGTTGCGGTCAAGCCGCATGCGAGCCCGGTCTTTCACGCGATCCAGTACATGATGGGCCGACAGTCGCTGGACGCGCTGAAGCGCTTCCGCGGCCTCGGCGGGGCCCAGTCCTATCCGTCCCGCACCAAGGATCACGACGAGGTCGACTTCTCGACCGGCTCGGTCGGGCTTGGCGTCGCCATGACCATGTTCTCATCCATGGTGCAGGACTACGTGCACCTGAAGAAGCTGTCGCCGCCCGGATTCCGGCCCGGCCGCATGATCGCGGTGATGGGCGACGCCGAGCTGGACGAGGGCAACGTCTACGAGGCCCTGCTCGAAGGCTGGAAGCACGACGTCCGGAACCTCTGGTGGGTGATCGACTACAACCGCCAGAGCCTCGACGGCGTCGTCTCCGATCGCCTGTTCCAGAAGATCCGCGGCTTCTTCGAGGCCGTCGGCTGGAACATCGTGCTGCTGAAATACGGCAAGAAGCTGGAGGCGGTCTTCAAGCGGCCTGGCGGCGAGCGCATCCGAGACTGGATCGACAACTGCCCCAACGATCTCTATTCGGCGCTGACCTTCAAGGGCAGCTCCGGCCAGCCCAAGGTCTGGCGCGAGCGGCTGACGGTCGATCTCAAGGACGTGCCCGGCATCGCCGAGATCCTGGCCGACCACGACGACCAGCGGCTGCACGAGCTGATGACCAACTTGGCCGGCCACGACATGGACGCCGTCCGCGAAGCCTTCCGCGGCGTCGCCGACGACACCCCGCAATGCTTCATCGCCTACACGATCAAGGGCCACGGCACCCCGCTCGCCGGCCACAAGGACAACCACGCCGGCCTGATGACGGTCGAGCAGATGGCCGGATTCAAGCAGGCCATGGGCATTCCCGACGGCAAGGAATGGGATCCCTTCGCCGGCCTCGGCATCGAGGAGGAGACGGCGCGCGAGTTCCTGGGCCAGGTGCCCTTCCGCCAGCATGAATCCCGCGTCCGCACGGCACCGGGGGTGGCGGTGCCGGCGAAGCTCGAGTTCCGCGTGTCCGAGAGCATGTCGACCCAGCTCGCCTTCGGCCACATCCTGAACGAGCTCGGCCGCAACGACACCGAGCTGTCGCGGGCCATCGTCACCACCTCGCCGGACGTCACCGTCTCGACCAATCTCGGCCCCTGGGTCAACCAGCGCGGCATCTTCGCCCGCACCGTCCGCGACGACGCGTTCCGCGAGGAGAAGGTGGTCTCGGCCCAGAAGTGGCAGATGCACCGCCAGGGCCAGCACATCGAGCTCGGCATCGCCGAGAACAACCTGTTCCTGATGCTGGCCTCGATGGGCTTGAGCCACGAGCTGTTCGGCACCCGGCTGATGCCGATCGGCACCCTCTACGACCCGTTCATCGCCCGCGGCCTCGATGCGCTCACCTACGCCCTCTACCAGGGCGCGCGGTTCATCCTGGTCTCGACGCCGTCGGGCATCACGCTGGCGCCGGAGGGCGGTGCGCACCAGTCGGTGACCACGCCGCTGATCGGGCTCGGCCATCCGGGTCTCAGCTACTTCGAGCCGGCCTATGTCGACGAGCTGGAGGCGATCCTCCGCTGGAGCTTCAGCCACCTGCAGGAGCCCGACGGCGGCTCGGTCTATCTCAGGCTGACCACGCGCCAGCTTCATCAGATCCCGCGGCGGATGGTGGAGGCCGATGTGCTGCGGGGAGCCTATTGGGCGAAGCCGCCGGCGCCCGGCAGCGAGCTCGCCCTGGTCTATATCGGCGCGGTCGCGCCCGAGGCGATGGAGGCGGCCGAGATCCTCGCCGAGGACGTGCCTGGTCTCGGAGTGCTGGCGGTGACCTCGCCGTCCCGGCTCTATGCCGACTGGCGGGAGGCGCAGCTCTCCGGCAAGCCGTCCCACCTCGACCGGCTGTTCTCCGGCCTCGCCCCGGATGCGCCGCTGGTGACCGTCATCGACGGCCATCCGGCGACGCTGTCCTGGCTCGGCGGCGCTGGCGCGCGGGCAATCTACCCGCTCGGCGTCGACCGCTTCGGCCAGTCGGCCGACATCCCCGATCTGTTCCGGGTCCATGGCATCGACGCGGAGGCGATCGTCGATGCTGCCGCCGCGGCGCTGCTTGGCCATCTTAAGAAGGGGTGAATGACATGCTCGTCGGCGTTCCCAAGGAGATCAAGGTCCACGAGTACCGGGTCGGCCTGGTGCCGGCCAGCGTGCGCGAGCTGGTCCATCGCGGCCACAAGGTGCTGGTCCAGAAAGGCGCCGGCCTCGGCATCGGCTTCGACGACGACGCCTACAAGGCGGCCGGGGCGCAGATCGCCGCCACCGCCAAGGACATCTTCGCCAAGGCTGAGATGATCGTGAAGGTGAAGGAACCGCAGCCGGCCGAGATCAAGATGCTGCGGCAGGGCCAGACGCTGTTCACCTATCTGCACCTCGCCGCCGACCCGGCCCAGACCAAGGGGCTGATGAAGGCGGGCACGGTCTCGATCGCCTACGAGACCGTGACCGGCGCGCGCGGCGGCCTGCCGCTGCTGGCGCCGATGAGCGAGGTCGCCGGCCGTATGGCGATCCAGGTCGGCGCCCATTGCCTGGAGAAGGAGCAGGGAGGCATCGGCGTGCTTCTCGGCGGCGTCCCCGGCGTGCCCGCGGCCAAGGTGGTGATCCTCGGCGGCGGCGTCGCCGGCACCAACGCCGCCCGCATGGCGATGGGCCTCGAAGCCCATGTGGTGGTGATCGACAAGGCGATCGAGCGGCTCTACGCCCTCGATCTGCAGTTCGGCAGCCGGCTCCACACCGCCTTCGCCACCATCGACGCGATCGAGAGCCATGTGCTCTCCGCCGACCTGGTCATCGGCGCCGTGCTGGTGCCGGGGGCGGCGGCGCCGAAGCTGGTGACCCGCGACATGGTTCGCCGGATGAAAACGGGCTTGGTGCTGGTCGACATCTCGATCGACCAGGGCGGCTGCTTCGAGACCTCGCACGCCACCACCCATGCCGATCCGACCTATGTCGTCGACGGCGTCGTCCACTACTGCGTCGCCAACATGCCGGGCGCCGTCGCCCGCACCTCGACCCATGCGCTCAACAACGCGACGCTGCCCTTCGTGCTGGCGCTGGCCGACAAGGGCTATCGCAAGGCGCTGGCCGACGACCCGCATCTCCGTGCCGGACTCAACATCATGGGCGGCCGCATTACCTACAAGGCGGTCGCCGACGTCTTTCGCCTGAGACACACGCCCGCCGAGGAGGCGCTCGGACTATGACCGTGATCGGACGCTGGACGTTTGCCCTGCTGCTCCTGGCTTCGCCGGCCCTGGCCCAGGAGCAGAAGATCCTCCACGTCTTCAACTGGTCGGACTACATCTCCGACGACGCGATCGAGGACTTCGAGAAGGCGACCGGCATCAAGGTCGTCTACGACACCTTCGACTCGAACGAGGTGCTCGAAGCCAAGCTGATGGCCGGCAAGAGCGGCTACGATATCGTAGTGCCGACCGCCTCGTTCATGCAGCGCCAGATCGGCGCCGGCCTGTTCCGCAAGGTCGACAAGGCGAAGATCCCGAACCTCGCCAACCTCGACAAGTCCCTGATGCGGATCGTCGCCAACCACGACCCCGGCAACGCCTATGGCGTGCCCTATCTCTGGGGCACCACCGGCATCGGCTACAACATCGACAAGATCAAGGAGCGGATGCCGAACGCGCCGGTGGATTCCTGGCGGCTGATCTTCGATCCGGCCGTGGTGGCGAAGTTCAAGGACTGCGGCGTCGCCATGCTCGACACGCCGTCGGACGTGATCAAGTCGACGCTGCGCTTCCTCGGCCGCGATCCCAACACCACCAAGCCCGAGGACGTGAAGGCGGCGGAGACCCATCTCCTGAAGATCCGGCCCTTCATCACCTACTTCCACTCGTCCAAGTACATCAACGATCTCGCCGGCGGCGACATCTGCCTGGTGCTGGGCTATTCAGGCGACATCGTCCAGGCCCGCAACCGCGCATCCGATGCCGGCAAGAAGGTCGAGGTCGGCTACGTCATTCCAAAGGAAGGGGCGATGGTGTGGTTCGACATGATGGCGATCCCGGCCGACGCGCCGCATCCCCAGAACGCGCACGCCTTCATCAACTACATCCTGACGCCCGAGGTCGCAGGCGCCATCTCAAACGCCGTCTCCTACGCCAGCCCGAACGTCAAAGCTCTCGAGTTCGTCGACGAGGAGCTGAAGGCGGACTCTTCCGTTTATCCGAACGCCCAGGTGAAGCAGCGGCTGTTCGCAGACAAGACCCTGACCTCGGATATCGACCGCGCCTTCACCCGCGCCTTCACCCGCGTCAAGGCCGGGAAGTAGGAGTGGCGCTGGGGGCGCTGTCGGTCGAGGGCGTCGCCAAGCGCTTCGGGGCCGCCGCCGTCCTCGACGGCCTCAGCCTCAGAATCGCCGGCGGCAGCTTCACGGCGCTGCTGGGCGCGTCGGGCTCCGGCAAGACCACGCTGCTCCGCCTCGTTGCCGGCTTCGAGGCGCCCGATGCCGGCCGCATCCTCCTGGACGGCGCCGACATGGACGGCATCCCGCCCTACGAGCGGCCCGTCAACCTGGTTTTCCAGTCCTATGCGCTCTTTCCGCATATGAGCGTCGCCGACAACATCGGCTATGGCCTCCGGCGCGAGGGGCTCGCGGCCGGCGAGGTGCGCCGGCGGGTCTCAGAGATGCTGGCGCTGGTGCGTCTCGACGGCCTGGAAGACCGGAAGCCCCGTCAGCTCTCCGGCGGCCAGGCCCAGCGGGTCGCGCTGGCGCGTGCGCTGGCCAAGCGCCCGAAGCTGCTGCTGCTGGACGAGCCGATGGCCGCCCTCGACCGGGGCTTGCGCGAGCACACGCGGAGCGAGCTCAAGCGCCTGCACCGCGAGCTCGGCACCACCTTCGTTCTGGTGACGCACGACCAGGAGGAGGCGTTGGCGCTGGCCGACCGGGTGGCGCTGCTCGATCGCGGCCACCTCGCCCAGGAGGGCACGCCCGAGGATCTCTACGAGCGCCCGGCCTCGCTCGCGGTCGCCCGCTTCGTCGGCGAGATCAACCTGATCGGAGGCCGCACCAGCGACGGCGGCACCGTCGAGATCCCCGGGCTCGGATCGATCCGCGTGCCGGCAAGGCTGCCGATCGGCAGCGAGGTCTTCGTCGGCATCCGCCCGGAGAAGATCGACATCGGCGCCGTCGGATGGCCGGCAACGGTTACCGATGTGGCCTATCACGGCGATCGCTCGGTCTATCGGCTGGCGCTGGCGGGCGGCGTCGAGATCCGGGCGAGCCGGCCGAACCGCACGGGAGAGCAGGCGGAGGTCGGAGAGAGCGTCGGGGTCTCCTGGCCGGAGGGTGCCGCCCTGGTGTTCCCGAAATGAGCGGTCTGCTCCGGCGCCTCCTGGTCGGCGTGCCCGCAACGTGGCTGCTGCTGTTTTTCGGCTTGCCCTTCGCCTTCATCCTCAAGGTGGCGCTGTCTCAGGCCGTGGTGGCGCAGCCGCCGTTCACGCCGCTGTTCGCCGATGGCCGCTTCCAGGGCAGCCTCGCCAACTTCGCCCTGCTGGCCGAGGACGACCTCTATCTCGACGCCATCCTGGCCTCGCTCCGCCTCGCCGCCACGGCGACGGTCGCCTGCCTGGCTCTGGGCTATCCGATGGCCTGGGCCATCGCCGGCACCAAGAGACGCTGGCGGGCGCCCTTGCTGGCCCTGGTGGCGCTGCCCTTCGTCACCTCTTTCCTGATCCGGGTCTATGCCTGGATCGGGCTCTTGCGCCCGACCGGATTCCTGAGCGAGACGCTGCAGTCGCTGGGCCTGATCGACGGGCCGCTGGCGCTGATGCCGAGCGACGTCGCGGTCGCGCTCGGCATGACCTACACCTACCTGCCGTTCATGGTGCTGCCGATCTACGCCAGCCTGGAGAAGATCGACCCGGTCCTCGCTTTCGCCGCCGCCGATCTCGGCGCCCGGCCGGGCCGCGTCTTCTGGTCGATCACGCTGCCGCTGTCGCTTCCGGGCGTGCTGGCCGGATCGCTCTTCGTCTTCGTTCCCTCGGTCGGCGAGTTCGTGGTCCCGGAGCTGCTGGGCGGTCCGGGCACGCCGATGATCGGCAAAGTCATCTGGCAGGAGTTCTTCAACAACCGCGACTGGCCGCTCGCCTCGGCGCTGGCCGTCGTGCTGCTGGCGCTGCTGGCCTGGCCGATCGCGCGCGCGCAGCGCGCCGAGACCGCGACGGCGCGGGGGCTCTCGTGAGCCTGCGCCTGCTGATCCTGGGCCTGGTCTTCGCCTTCCTCTACGGGCCGATCCTCTGGATCGTCGTCTTCTCCTTCAACGAAGGCCGGCTGGTGACGCTGTGGTCGGGCTTCTCGACCAGATGGTACGGCGAGCTTCTCCGCAACCAGCGCCTGATGGACGCCGCGGGCCTGAGCCTGGTCATCGCCGCGATCTCCGCCACGCTGGCGACCATCCTCGGATCGCTGTCGGGCTTCGCGCTGGCACGGCTCGGGCGTTTTCGCGGCCGGCTTCTCTTCGCCGGCGCGCTCGGCGCGGTGCTGACCCTGCCGGAGGTGATCTTGGGACTGGCGCAGCTTCTCGCCTTCGTCGCCCTCGACGACCTGCCGGGCTGGCCCGGGCGCGGCGCCGCCACCATCGTCGCCGCGCATGCGACGCTCGGCATGGCCTATGTCGCGCTGGTGGTGCAGGCGCGCCTTTCCGACTTCGACCGCTCGTTGGAGGAGGCCGCGCTCGACCTCGGCGCCACGCCGGCGACGGTGTTCCTCACCGTCACCCTGCCGCTGATCCTGCCGGCGCTCGGCGGCGGCTGGCTGATCGCCTTCATGCTCTCGCTCGACGACGTGGTGCTGGCCAGCTTCGTCTCCGGCCCCGGCGCCACCACCTTGCCGATGGTGGTCTTCTCCTCGGCCCGCCTCGGCCTCAACCCGCAGATCAATGCGCTCGCCACCCTGATGGTCGGCATCGGCGCGCTCGCCGTGCTGTCGGCCGTCTGGCTGCTCGGCCGCAGACAGGAACTCAGTCGATGACCCTGCCGACCATCGAAGCCCAAGGCGGCACCGTCCGCTGGCTCGAGGCCGACGACGGCACCAAGCTCAGGACCGCCGCCTTTCCGGCGCAAGGCCCCAAGAAGAAAGGGGCCAATCAGGGCCGGCTGCTGTTCCTCACCGGCTTCAGCGAGTTCATCGAGAAGCACCTGGAGGCGATCGGCGACTGGCAGCGGCGGGGCTTCGCCGTCTGGACCATGGACTGGCGCGGGCAGGGGCTCTCCGACCGCCCGCTGGAGAACCGCGACAAGGGCCATGTCGCGGATTTCGACCGCTTCCTCGCCGATCTCGACCTGATGCTGGCCGATGTGGTGCCGCATGCGCCGATCACGCTGGTCGGCCATTCGATGGGCGGCCACCTGGCGCTGCGCCTCGCCCACGACCGGCCGGCCCGGATCGCGCGTCTGGTGCTGATCGCGCCGATGATCGACCTGGTGCTGCCGATGGGGACCCATGGGCTCGCCCAGCTCGCCACCCTCGGCCTCTCCTGGTTCGGCTTCGACGACCACTACGCCCCCGGCGGCCAGGACTACGGGCTCTGGCGCGAGACCTTCGAGGGCAACATCCTGACGTCCGACCGCGTGCGCTTCGATCGCACCGTGGCCCAGGTGCGCGCCGACCGGCGGCTCGGCATCGGCGCGCCGACCATCGGCTGGGGCCGTGCGGCGTTCCGCTCGATCGACGAGATCCGCCAGGCGGGCTATGTCGAGGGCGTGTTCGCGCCGACGCTCATCGTCGGCGCCGGCCGCGACGCGCTGGTGGAGACGGAGGCGGCCAAGGCGCTGACGCGCCGGCTGCCTCGCGGGCGCTTCCTCCTGATCGAGGAGGCGCTGCACGAGATCCTGCAGGAGCGGGACGAGATCCGGGACCGCTTCTGGCGGGCGTTCGACGAGTTCATCGAAGAGACGGGAGGGGGCGATGGCGGACAGGCTCAAGGATAAGGTGGCGCTGGTCACCGGCGCCGGCTCGATCGGCCCGGGCTGGGGCAACGGCAAGGCGACCTCGGTGCTGTTCGCGCGCGAGGGCGCCAAGGTGATCTGCGCCGACTTGAACCTGGAGGCGGCGGAGGAGACCGCCGGCATCGTCCAGGCCGAGGGCGGCGAGGCGGTGGCGATGAAATGCGACGTGGCATCGGCTAAGGACGTCGACCGTGTCGTCTCCGAGGCGGTCAAGCGCTGGGGCCGCATCGACGTGCTGCACAACAATGTCGGCATCGCCAAGCTGGTGCCGATCGAGGAGATCACCGAGGCCGAGTGGGACCGGGTGATGGCGATCAACCTGAAGAGCGTGATGCTGACCTGCCGGCGCGTGCTGCCGGAGATGGTGCGTCACGGCAAAGGCGCCATCGTCAACATCGCCTCGATCGCCGGCATCCGCGATTCAGGCGTGCCCTACATCACCTACTCGACCAGCAAGGGCGCGATCCTGGCATTCACCCGCACCATCGCGCTTCAATACGCGAAGAAGGGCATCAGGGCGAACTGCGTGCTGCCCGGCCTGATGAACACGCCGATGGTCCATGCCGGAATGCAGGCCGCCTATTCGGCGACCGCCGACACCGACGAGATGGTCCGCCGCCGCGACGCCCAATGCCCGATGGGCCATATGGGCGACGCCTGGGACGTGGCCCACGCCGCACTGTTCCTGGCATCCGATGAGGCGAAATACGTGACCGCGGCCGAGCTGGTGGTGGATGGAGGGATCACGGCGAGGTTTGCGTGAAGGGAGGGGACGTCCGATATCCACGGACGGCGGGCGTCAATTTTAGGTGGCGATTATAGAAAGGACTGTGCAACATCGCCGAGTTTGATGCTTGATTTTTCAGGTCACCATGCCCGAGTTGAACCGAGTGTCAGTCACAGCAGTCACGGCATTTGTTGACTGGAACTCTCAAATTCATAGGGCGCGTCGCCCTCGGTCTGATCCCATGGCAATTGCACAGGCGACCCTTGAATATGTAGGGCGCGCAATTGGGCGGGCACTCACGAGCATCAACCATACAGCCCGCTTTGATGTGTCGCTGAGACTCTATCACGGTTGGCACCGAGGCTTTGAGCCGACAGAAAATCGGAAAGCTCTAACGACCGCAGCAGCAGGCGCGGATTTTTCTGCCCTTTCTACAAGGGCTAACGTCGTGGTTAGGCCTGAAATCTCATTTGGCAATCGACTTCTTTCGGCTCTCGACACGAGGCTCCATCCTAGGCTGGGAATTCATTTGCCGAATACGTTGAGACGCAGCACGAGGGCAAGTGCAGGGCCAGATGAGGTAGAGGAGAAAATGGTAGACACCGCAATCGCTACCGACATGGTCGACCTTGCTCATCGCGAACCAGATCGATGGATCGTTGTTCTTGGGGATGACGACGATCTCATCCCCCCAATCTATGCAGCAGAAGCGATCCGCGGCAGAAATCAGGGGCGCGTCCTTCTGGTTAGAAGTCGGACAGGGGGAGCATTTTTCAACCTAGATAATGTAGTGGTTCAGCAATGACCGAATTTGCCTCACTCGCCCTTCCTGACCTTTCCCTCTTCGCCGACCTTGGGACTGATGCCCCGCGCTCGGCGTCACACGGTTTGTCAAATGTTGTTCATATGGTCCGCAACGGCCGTCAAATTAAACTCGTGTTTCATCCCGATGGTCATATCGATGAGCGTGGCGAAGATAGCGAACGCAGACACTTGGATCTTCGCGCGTTGTTTGCTTCGCCAAATTTCGGTGATCTCGGCCGGTGGGCGGACGCGCAGGCGACGCACCTAAGAGAGCGCGTTGGCAGAGAGCAGATACCAATCCAAGGATTGCTAAGCGGCAGACAAGAGCTGGCTGGCTCGGAAGTGATCGACGATATTCGGTTCCTCGACGTTCCAAGTGGAATTGAGCGCCGGTTGAAAGCCGCATTCAAGCCTTTCATGCTGCCCTGGATGGGGCATGGGGGGGGGCGATGGAAGCGCGGGACGTGTTTGCGCTCGGGCTTGGCTTGAGTGAACCTTGGAAGCTTTCCGGCCAGCGGCTGGACATCGAGAAGCGGCCGCACGAACTGCACTTGGAGGTGGTCGCGGACCGGGGCGCGATGTTCCCC
>CAMBVS010000073.1 GCA_945871425.1 Rhizobium sp. Q54
CGACGGCGAGGTGGCGCCGCCGGGCGTGGTCGAGCGCCTCGCCCGCTGGGCCCGGCACATCGTCTTCTCGCAGCCGGGGCTACTTCACTACGGCGAGGTCGAGGATCGGCGCACCGCACTTCTGAACGCGCGGCGGCGCAGCGGCGCAGCTCTCGTCGGCGTCACCGCCGGACCCGACGGCTTCTACTGGCTCGACGGCGACGATCTCCGCCACGTGCCGTCGCCGAAGGTCGACGCGGTCGACACGCTGGCGGCCGGCGACGTCTTCCACGGCGCCTACGGCCTGGCGCTGACCGAGGGCAAGTCGGTCGCCGAGGCCGGCCGCTTCGCCTGCATCGCCGCCGCGCTCAAATGCCGGGCCTTTGGCAGCCGCTCGACCGCGCCCCGGCGGGACGAGGTCGAGGCGATGCTTGCGTGATAGACTTAAATTTATGAGCGACGTTTCGAAACCCGTTCATGTGATCGGCGGCGGCCTCGCCGGCTCGGAGGCCGCCTGGCAGCTGGCGCGGGCCGGCGTGGCCGTGGTGCTGCACGAGATGCGCCCGGTGCGCGGCACCGACGCGCACAAGACCGACCGGCTGGCCGAGCTGGTCTGCTCCAACTCCTTCCGCTCCGACGACGCCGAGTACAACGCCGTCGGCCTGCTGCACGCCGAGATGCGGCGGATGGGCTCGCTGATCCTCGCTTCGGCCGACAGGCACACCGTGCCGGCCGGCGGCGCGCTGGCGGTCGACCGCGACGGATTTTCCAACGCCGTCCATGCCGCCATCGAGGCCGAGCCGCTGATCCGGATCGAGCGCGGCGAGATCGCCGGACTGCCGCCGGCCGACTGGGACTCCGTCATCGTCGCCACCGGCCCGCTCACCTCGCCGCCGCTGGCCGAGGCGATCCGCGACCTCACCGGCGAGGCGTCGCTGGCCTTCTTCGATGCGATCGCGCCGATCGTGCACAAGGAGTCGATCGACCTTTCCAAGGCGTGGTTCCAGTCGCGCTACGACAAGGTCGGCCCGTCGGGCGACGGCTCCGACTACATCAACTGCCCCTTCGATCAGACGCAGTATCTGGCCTTCCTCGACGCGCTGCTCGCCGGCGACAAGACCGAGTTCAAGGAATGGGAGGCTTCAACGCCCTATTTCGAGGGCTGCCTGCCGATCGAGGTGATGGCGTCCCGCGGCGTCGACACGCTGCGCTACGGTCCGATGAAGCCGGTCGGCCTGACCGACCCCAATACCGGCCGCCGCCCCTATGCGGTGATGCAGCTCCGCCAAGACAATGCGCTGGGCACGCTCTACAACATGGTCGGATTCCAGACCAAGCTGAAGCATGGCGAGCAGGCCCGCATCTTCCGCATGATCCCCGGGCTCGAGCAGGCGGAGTTCGCGAGGCTCGGCGGGCTCCACCGCAACACCTTCCTCAACTCACCGCGCCTGCTCGACGGAACGCTCAGGCTGAGGGCGATGCCCAGGCTCCGCTTCGCCGGCCAGGTCACCGGCTGCGAGGGCTATGTCGAGAGCGCGGCCGTCGGACTGATCGTCGGCCGCTACGCCGCGGCCGAACGCCAGGGCCGGGCCCTGGTCCCGCCGCCGCCGACCACGGCGATCGGCGCCCTTCTCGCCCACATCACCGGCGGCGCCAAGGCCGAGACCTTCCAGCCGATGAACGTCAACTTCGGCCTGTTCCCGCCGGTCCAGACCAACGCCCGCGGCCGCGAGAAAAAGCGCGTGCTGAGCGCGCGTGCGCTCGCCGACCTCGACCGCTGGCTCGGGAAGGCACCGGCGGCGGCTGCCTAGCGGAAGGTCGCGATCTCCCCGAGCGGTTTCTTGATGCCGGCCTTTCGCGGCACGCGGCAGCCGGGAGCCGGATAACCGGCCACCAGCAGCACATAGGGCTTCTCGTGCGCCGGCCGCTCGCAGATGCGGTTGAGAAAGCCCATCGGCGACGGCGTATGCGTCAACGTCGCCACACCGGCGTGATGCAGGGCCGCGATCAGCAGCCCCGTCGCGATACCGACCGACTCCGGCACATAGTAATTCTTCGCCCTCTTTCCCTGCGCATCGAGGCCGTAGCGCTGCGCGAAGATGGCAATGAGGACCGGCGCGATCTCGAGGAACGGCTTCTCGGCGTCGGTGCCGAGCGGCTTCAGCACATCCAGCCATTCCTCGCCGGCGCGCCCCGCATAGAAGGCGCGCTCCTCCGCCTCCGCCGCCTCGCGGATCTGCCGCTTGATCGCGGGGTCGGTGATGACGACGAAATACCAGGGCTGCTGGTTGGCGCCTGAAGGCGCGGTGCCTGCGGCGAGCAGCGCGCTTTCGATGAGCGCGCGCGGCACCGGGCGGTCGGTGAAGTCTCGAACGGTCCGCCGCCGCTTCATCGTCTCGTAGAACGCCCGCGCATTGGCCAGCATCTCCCCCTCGGGCAACGCCCTCCATGTGCTCAAGGGTTCGTGGAGATCGTCAGACATCGAGCCTCCTGGGTCGGCGGCAAACGTCGGCAGCAGACCGCAGACCGAGGCCCTTACGCAAGCAGGTCGTGATACTCCGGGTGGCGGCGGATATAGGTGGCAACGAAGCCGCAGCGCGGCACGACCTTGCGGCCGCTCGCGCGAACGACGTCGAGGACGCCACGCACCAGCTGGTCGCCGATGCCGCGACCGCGCAGGTCGGGCGGCACTTCGGTGTGGTTGATCGCCACCGTCTCGTCGTCGGCGCGGTACGTGGCGAAGGCGACGCCGCCCTCGACGTCCATCTCGTAGCGATTGCGGTCCGGATTGTCGCGGATATCCATGTATCGGCTCCTGGAGGCTCTCCCAGAGATGAGGCGGCGCGCCTTCCCGATCAAGCTCTGCGAACCAGCGACGCCGTGATCAATGCCAGGACCGCGCCCGCACCCGGCTCGACCGCAAGCGCGGGAGCGAACACGTCATGGCCGGCACGGCGGAGCGCCTTGAGGTGTCGTCGCGCCAGGACCGCCGGCGCCAGCGCCGGCCAGGCGGCTGCGTCGACACGAACCGGCGCCAGCGCCGCCTCGGCGGCCGACGCGATCTCGGCGACGGCGGCGGCGAGCCCCGGCGACGGCTTCATCGCCAGAACGGCGTCGCGACCCGTGCCATGGACCGCCAGCAGGTCTTCCGGCAGCAGGCAGCGGTTCTGTCGCGCATGGAAGCCGGCGGCACGCAACAGGCCGGTCAAGGCGTAGCCGCGGCCGACCTGCCGGCTCCTCGCCAGCATCGCCGCATCGGCGACGCCGAGGACAGCGAGCGCCAATGCCACCAGCGCGCCCGAGGTGCCGTCGGCATAGGCTTCGAGGTCGGCCAGCGTCCGGAACGGCGCATCGTCGAGGTCACGCTCGCGCGCCAGCAAGAGGCGCTCGAAGGCGTCGCGGGCGAGGTTGTGGCGGCGGATCGCGTCCGCCAGCGGCGCCACCACCTCGTGCCGGCGCGGCGGCTTGCCGGCGTCGATCTCGTCCAGCGCATCCCGCCACCATTGCAGGCGGATATGGCCCAGCATCGGCTCGCGCACGGCTTCCCGGGTCCGCGCGATCTCCAGGTTAAAGGCATAGAGCGCCAAGAGGTCGTCGCGCCGACCGGCCGGCGCGAACAGCGCCGTCAGGTAGCGCTCGCGGTCATGGCGGCGGACCGTCTCGGCGACGGTGCTCGGAACCTCGGACATAGCCGTTACTAGCCCGCCTCGACCCGGTTGCGGCCGTTCTGCTTGGCGCGATAGAGCGCAGCATCGGCGCGGGCCAGGGCCGGCTCGATCCGGTCCTCGCCGGGGGCCAGGCTGGAGAAGCCGATGCTGGCCGTCACCCGGATCGGGCCGACCGGCGTCGGCACGTCGAGCTCGGCGACGCCGCGGCGAAGGCGCTCGGCGGCGCACGACACATCCTCGGCCGGCGTCTCCGGCAGCAGAGCGCCGAACTCCTCGCCGCCGGTACGCGCGACGATGTCGGTGACACGTATCTGCGCGAGCGCATGGCGGGCGACGCTCTGCAGCACCATATCGCCGACCGCGTGGCCGTAGGTGTCGTTCACCCGCTTGAAGAAGTCGAGGTCGAGGACGAAGACGCCGAGCGGCGGGCCGTAGCGCCTCGCCCGCTCGACCTCGCGCTGGGCGTGATCGAAGAAGCTGCGGCGATTGGCGATGCCGGTCAGCGGGTCGGTGGTCGCGAGCCGGGTCAGCTCTGCCTGCTGGCGCTCGCTCTCGGTGATGTCGGTGATCAGGGTCGCCGAGCCGCCGTCGGGCAGCGGGAAGTAGCGATAGAGCGCCCAGTCGCCGCCCGGCCGAAGGCGCTTGAACGTCCCCTCGCCGCGCTTGTGCTGGGCCACCCGCTCGGCGATCAACGCCTCGATGTCGCCCGGCTGCTCGGGGTACTGGCCGCGGGCGATGCCGAGATGGCCGTCGGCCGCCGGCACGGCGCCGATGCGGGTCCAGCGCCGGGCCGGCCAGAAGCGGAGCGCCATGTCCCGGAACGGCGTGCCGGCGGCGAACCCCTGTTCCAGGCGCCGACGATCGGCCGCGCCCTCGACGAGATCGGCAAAAGGCCGGCCAAGGGCCTCGCCGATCGGCAGTCCCGCGGTCCGCCCGAACCCCGACGTCGCGGCGGTTAGCCGTCCTTCGGAATCCGTATGCCAGAGGAAGCCCGAAAGCGCCTCGGCAAACAGGTCCATTGCCGGCCAGCTGGCCGCAGGCTCGCTCACCCCCCGGGCCTCGCGGCGATGGCCGCTTCGACCTCGGCGTAGAGAGCGAGGAACCGGGCCGAGCCCAGGGCCGGGAGCACGACGCGGACCGCTTCCCGGATCGCGTCGGGCGCGACGCCCTTGCCTAGCAGATTGTCGATGTGAGTGCGCATGCCCGGCAGGTAGCCTTCTGCTCCCAGTAGGACGAGGTAGATCAGTTCCTTGGTGATTGCATCGAGCATGCCAGCCCGGAGCGATTCCCGGGCCAGCGCACGATAGGCTTCGGAATGTTCGGGATTGTGCTTGGCGTAGAGCTCGAAATTGGGGCTCGGCATCAGGGGCCTCCGGCAGAGTCCGATGGTCGAGCTAGCACGCGCCCGGCGCAGGTGCCAAGTTTGCGGCAATGGACCCCGCTGGATGACGGGCTGACGTTCACCCCCTTCGCGAACGCGACCCGCGCGCCTATCTTAGGATCATGAGCGACAACACCGACTGGGAGATCCCCGAAGAGGCTCGTCCGCAACCGGCGGACTACGAGTTCGACCTCGACCAGGCGCTGTCGAGCGTGGTCGCGCTGAGAGCGCGGATCCCCGACGACGCCTTCACCGCCTCGATCCTCGGCACCGAGCGCGCCGGCAACGGCGTGATCATCCGCGAGGACGGCCTGGTCCTCACCATCGGCTACCTGATCACCGAGGCCGAGAGCGTCTGGCTGACGACGGCCGGCGGGCAGGCGCTGCAGGCCTATCCCATCGGCTACGACCAGACGACCGGCTTCGGCCTGGTCCAGGCGCTGGGCCGGGTGAAGCTGCCGGCGCTGCCGCTCGGCAGCATCGCGGATGTGAGGATCGGCGACGACGTGGTCGTCGGCGGCCATGGCGGCCGGCGGCGGTCGCTGGCGGCCCGGGTCACCGCCAAGCGCGAGTTCGCCGGATACTGGGAATACGTGCTGGACGAGGCGCTGTTCACCGCCCCCGCCCATCCGAACTGGGGCGGAACGGCGGTGATCGGCCCCAATGGCCGCCTGATCGGGATCGGCTCGCTGCATGTGCAGGAGCGCCAGGGCAAGAGCCAGGTCGACGTCAACATGTCGGTGCCGATCGATCTGCTGAAGCCGATCCTCGACGACATCCTGGCCCAGGGCCGTCCGCGCGACCCGGCGCGTCCGTGGCTCGGCATGTATGCGATGGAGGCGGAGGGGCATCTGGTGGTCGCCGGGCTTGCCGGCGGCGGGCCGGCGGCACGGGCCGGCATCAAGATCGGCGATCTGGTCCTGGCGGTGGCGGGCGAGCCGGTGAAGACCCTGGCCCCCCTGTTCCGGCGGATCTGGTCGCTGGGCCCGGCCGGGGTCGAGGTGCCGATCACGCTATCCCGCGACGGCCGGACGATGGAGACGAAGGTCCGGTCAGCGAACCGGACGGACTTCCTGAAGGCGCCCAGGCTGCATTAGCTACCCAGGCTGCCCGGCGAGACTTTCCTAGCTCTCGCTTTCCTTCATCGCCACCTTGCGCGCGACCGGCTGCCAGGCCTCGCCCGTGCCCATGAGGCAGGTGGGACCGCGGGGCATGGTCACCAGCAGGGTCCAGGTGCCGTTGGACGAGGTCAGGAGCTCGACGACGGCGCCATTGCTGGCGAGCCCGATGCCGACCGGGGCTTCCTGGTATTCCGAGGCGAGCTGCTTCATCACGGTTTCGCGGCTCCCGCAGAGCGTCTCGGCAGCGGCCGTGGCCGAGGTGGCGGCGATCAAGGCGGCGGCGATCAGGTGCGTCTTGGTGAGCATGAAACTCTCCTTCGACTGGCGGCGTGCCCTCCGGTATTGCATCCTATGTGCCAACTCCTGCTTTCCGGTTAACGCCGCCTCCCTCGAAATTAATCATCGTGCTGTGGCCATCGGAATGTTCTCCATGCTGCCAAGGGGATAAGGGACGATGATTGGTGAAGGGCCGCGCGCAATATTGTTGCGTGTTGGCCCGAGGCGCGGCGAAACCGCGGCTCATGGCAAAGCCCAAGCCGTCCGGGCAAGGGGCTGATGGCGCTAACCAAGTTGATGGCTGGCTTGGCGAGCCCACCCATGGTAACAAATAAAAAAGAACCAATAAGCAACAAGGGTGGGTCAGTCCAGGTCGCATGACGACGTCTTTTGCCACGGCAGAGAAATTCTGGCCGCTGACCTTCAGTGAGCGCGGCGTGCTGGTGCCGTTTACGACGCCTTTGCTTGCGGCCGGTCGCATCCGCGGTACCGACCTCAAGACCGCAGAGATCCTCTTGCCGGGGCTCGCGGGCGGCAGGGGTACCTACGTCATTCCGTGGAAGTCCGTGCCGGAGATGTTCAAGCTGACCGTCCACGACCGGGCCCTGCACGAGGCGATCTGCGAGTCGCCCGACTTCACGCCGCGCCAGATCCGCATGGCGGCGCTCAGGGTGGCGCAGCTTGGGCTCGCCGGCCGGGATGCCTCGGGCGCGGCTCGCGCCCATCTGCAGCGCGAGGAAAATCTCGAGCTCGTCGCCCGCTTCTTCCTGACGCTCAGGATCGTCGAGCGGATGGCGACGGAATCCCTCACCCTTGCCGAGCTTGGCACGACACCTGGGCAGAAGAAGGCAGGACGGATCCTCGGGGGCATCGCCGGCTCACTCGGCTGGACCTACGACGACCTGCATGAGCGCATCGACATCTGGTCGAAGACCGTCTCGCAGGTCGGCCTGACGGAGATGCCGGCGGAAGCGATGGCGCGCAAGCTGATCAACCGGCTGAAGCCGCTCGGCGACCAGTTCCTGGAATGGGGCAAGGGCGAGACCGAGGATCAGATCGACGGCGCCGCGGACGCCCAGCTCGCCTCCGACATCTCGCGCGAGACCTGGCGGCTCGCCACCGAATGCGCGACCGACATCGACGTCACCGTCAAGCAGCCGGCCGAGTCCCTCCGCAACTGGGACGGGACGCTGCGCACCACCGAGCGGACGGTTCACAAGCTGTTGTGGATACTTGACGGCTGGGAGCAGGTGGTGAAGCTCTGGGATCAGGCTGCCCATCGGCCGAGGGAAGAGCAACGCTCGATGCTGCGCGACGTCGTCCGTCACCTGCCGGTGGTCCCGCGAGACGAGCTGCCTGCCACCAGCCGGGACGTGTGGACGGGCATGGTCAACAGCCTGCGCAAGCAGATCAGGCCGCTCAACGGCGAGGGCGCGCTCACCATCGGCATCGACTTCGACCACATGCTGCGCCTGGAGAAGCTCAAGGGAGCGCCGCTGTGACGGGGGCCGAGGAAAACCTGGCTGAACTCGAGGGCAAGCTCTTCGAGATTCCCGAAGCCAAGTTCGTCCAGCTCGTCCAGTTCCTGGAGAAGAACCTCGAGCGCGGCGGCGACACCACGCCGCTTCGCCTGCTGCTCTCGAAGATGCGGCCGCGCATCGTCCAGGTGCGCCCGCCCCGGCGCAACACGGTCAAGCGCCAGCTCTGCCGGCCGTTCGAGGAGCTGCTTTACAATACCAAGAGCCTGGTGCCGGTCGACGGGCGCATCCCGCGCACCGCCATCGAGCCGATCTACAATCTCTTCGAGGAAGAAGGCGACAAGGCGCAGATCGCGACCGTCGAGCAGGAGCTTGCGACCCTGCAGGCGGACGATCCACGCTGCGATGCGATCGCGACCAAGATCTGGGCCCAGGGTGCGGTCAACCTCCGGAGCCTGATGGTGCGCTCGCAGCGCGACACCGTTTCAAAGCGCGACCTGATCGAGAAGCTGAAGGGCGAGCATATCTACAAGGCGCTCAGCGACGTCGTCGAGATCCTGGAGATCGCCGACATCGTCCAGTCGATGCGCCGGCAGCTGCCGCCGCGGCCGATCCAGACGGTGTCGACCGGCGTCATCAAGGTCATCGGCGAGCACATGGACAAGGCGACAAAGTTCGCCCCGCGCAAGGCCGAGACCCTGCTGCTGGTCGCCATGGGCTGCCTGGAGCGGCCGTGGGAGATCATGGAGGCGCTGGAGAAGCTCGCCCTCGAGCAGAAGAAGATCGTCGATCCGGCGCTGTCGGCGCTCGCCGTCCGCGCGCTGGTGACCGGCGCCGAGCAGCGGCTCGAGACCATGCGCCTCGACCTCGACGGCGGCGACTACAGGCCGGATTCGGAGACGCTGACCCGCCAGATCGCCGACCTCGCCAGGACCATGATCGGCGCCAAGACGGCGGTGCGGTCGAGCGGCCAGGGCAAGGGCTTCGACCGCCAGCTCGACCGCGCGCGGCGCTCGCTCCGCGACATGGTGCACATCAACGTCCTGAACGGCGCCGACAAGTCGATCCTGGCGAGCGTGATGGCCGGCGGCTCCTTCGTCACCGGCGCCACCGGGCTCGGCGGCTGGGACCAGCCGCCGGACGAGGCCAAGCTGAAGGAAGCCGAGCAGCGTGCGATCGCGCTCCGGCTCTGCGTGCGCTACGCCGAGGAGCTCGGCCTCGGCGGCGAGGCCGAGGAGAAGCTGTCGAGCCTGCAGGAGCAGCTGACCGGCTTGACCGGCGGCATGATCGAGTCGCTCCACGGCCGCTACATGTCGGCCAAGCAGCGGGGATCGGTGGAATCCCACCTCTTCGCCTCGGTCCGCCTGGTCGAGCTCCTGGCCGGTCCCGACGTCGCCAACGACCTCCGGCTCAAGGGCATCGCCTCGCTCGAAGGCTAGACGCCCGAGCTTTCGCCTGACGGGCAATGTCGGTCTCAACCCTCCCCGGACACGCTAGACTTCCGTCGCGTGCACGCAGCGGCAGGGGGGACGGGTGAAACAGCTCTACATCGGCGGCCTCGTCTTCGACGGTACCGCGCCGCCGGTCGGGGGCCGGGGCGTGCTGGTCGAGACCGGCCGCATCCTCAGGATCGCGCCGGCGGACGAGTTCACCGGCTTTTCAGGCACCCGCATCGACACCGCCGGGCACACGCTGATGCCGGGCATGATCGACTGCCACGTCCACTTCACGCTGGCCGGCGAACCGAACGTGCTTTCGAGCTTCCGCATGCTGACGCCGCAGGACGCGGTCATGCGCGCGCTCGAGCTGGCGCAGGCGACATTGCGGGGCGGCGTGACCGCGGTGCGCGATCTCGCCGGGCGCGACTACCTCGAGATCGCCGTGCGCGACACCATCAACGCCGGCTACCAGCTCGGCCCCACCATCCGCTGCGCCGGAAAGCTCATCTGCATGACCGGCGGCCACGGCTGGTACATGGGCCGCGAGACCGACGGGCCGATCGACGTGGTCAAGGCAGTCCGCGAGAACATCAAGGCCGGCGCCGACCTGATCAAGTTCATCGCCACCGGCGGCGTCGCCACCCCCAACGTCGACCCGCTGCTGGCGCAGCTCACGCTCGAGGAGCTCGCCGCCGGCGTCGCCGAGGCCAAACGCTTCGGGCGAAAGAGCACCGCCCATGCCCAGGGCGCCCCCGGCATCCGCAACGCCATCGACGCCGGCGTCGCCTCGATCGAGCACGGCTTCCAGCTGACCGACGAGCTGATCGCCGACATGAAGACGCGCGGCGTCTACCTGGTGGCGACACTGGCCGCGCTCGACCGCACCCTTTCGAGGCCGGATGCGATCCCCGACTACATCGCCGAGAAGGGTCGGCGCTTCTACGACATGCACCGGGATTCGGTGATCCGCTACTACCGCGCCGGCGGACGGCTGGCCATGGGCACCGATGCCGGCACGCCGTTCAATTTCCACGGCGAGAACGTCCAGGAGCTCAAGCTCATGGCCGATCTCGGCATCTCGCCCCTGGACGCGCTGCGTTCGGCGACCGGGAACGCCGCCGACCTGGTGGGATTCACCGATCGCGGCCGTATCGCCGACGGCTGCTGGGCCGATCTGGTGCTGGTGCGGGGCAACCCGGCAGAGGACATCCGCGCCGTCTCAGATCGCGCCAATCATCGCCTGGTGCTGAAGGCCGGCATCGACGTGCACGCGACGCTGGGGCCGCCGCTGAAGCCGTCGGCGCCGCGCTTCCCTGCGATGGCGCCGCCGGCGTTCTAGAGTCGAGCGAGTGCGCGGGCGACGTCGTCGGCCGCGAGCCGCGTGAGATCGCCGTCAGGCGCGGCGAGCACGCGGGACCCTGGGCCGGCCGGCGACCAGACGCCAGGGTCGGTCGGGCCGAACAACGCCAGCGTCGGGCAGAGCCAGCTCGCGAGATGGGTGACGCCGGAGTCGTTGCCGACGAACGCGCGCGCCGCGGCGAGTGCCGCCACGACCCGGCGGAGCGGCTGGTTGCGGACGACCGGCAGACCGGCGAAGTCGGCGACCAGATCGTCGTCGGCAGGCCCGAGAAGCACCAATGGCGAGCGAGCGCGACGAGCGAGCTCGGCGAAGCACCCGGCCGGCCAGCGTTTGCCCGTTCCGCCGCTGCCCGGATGAAGCACGAGATCGTGGAGATCACCACCCGCGTCCGGCGCGATCAGTGCTCGGATCGCGTCCGGGTCGATCGCCGAACCGCCGACGCCGTGCAGCAGCCGCCTTGCCGCATGCTCGCCGCGCCCGCCCGGACGTACCGGCGGGACATGAACCATCGGCATACCCAGCGCTGGCATCACGCGCAGCATGACGATCGCGCGGTCGAACGCCCGCGCCGCCTCGACGCTCTCGCCCGCGAACAGGCCGCGCCATCGGCCGGCATCGGCATCCTCGATGCGGAGGCGGCCGCCGGCGGGAAGAAACGACCAGGAGGCGGGCACGCCCAGCACCGTCACCTTGTCGCCCTGTGCAAGCAGATGCGTCAGCGCCGGCAGCGTCAGCACCGCGTCGCCGAGCGCCCCGAGTCGGATGACGAGAGTGCGCATCCGACGGCTACGCGGAGATCTGCGACGTCCCCCCCACCCTACCCCCCTTGTGGGGGAGGGTTAGGGTGGGGGGTAGGCCGTGAGACGCGATGATCGCCTCAGTGCGCCGCCTGGCGCGCGAGCGCGGTGATGCCGGCCCAGTCGCCGGCCTTGATCAGCGTCGCCGGCATCATCCAGGTGCCGCCGGCGGCGACCACGTTGGCGAGCGCGAGGAAATCGCGGAAATCCTCCATGCCGAGGCCGCCGGTCGGGCAGAAGGCGACATCGGGGAACACCGGCTCGAAATTCCTGAGCGCGCCGATGCCGCCGGCCGCCTTGCAGGGGAAGAACTTGAGCGTGGTGTAGCCCCATTCCCTTGCCGCCATCACCTCCGACGGCGTGATCGCGCTCGGCAGATAGGCGATGCCGCTCGCCTTCCCCGCTTCGGCGAGGCGCTGAGTCAGGCCGGGGCTGACGGCGAAGACCGCGCCCGCGTCGCGCGACGACTTGAACTCCTCCGGCCTGGTCAGCGTGCCGACGCCGACCGTCGCCTCGGGCACCGCCTTGGCGATCGCCTCGACCGCCGCCAGCGCCTCCTTGGTGCGGAGGGTCACCTCCAGCATCGAGAGCCCGCCGGCGACCAGCGCCTTCGCCAGGTCGACGCCCTTGGCGACATCGGAGACGGTCATCACCGGGATGACCCGGGCCTTCGCCAGCATGTCGCGAACAGTCATCGGTCGTCCTCCCGCAGATGCCGGAATGCGGAGCGTCGCGAGCCAGCCCCCCTCACCGTGCCCTCTCCCCCCGCAGACGGGGGCGGGGTGAATAAGGGACGAAGGGCGAGGTTTAGAAGGGAGCGGCCGCCTTCGCGTTCTTACACTGAATCCGCTTTCTCTGTGCCTCTGTGTCTCGGTGGTCAATCTCCTTCGGGCACAAAAAAAGAGGGCGCCCGAAAGGCGCCCTCTGCGACAAAATGTAGCGAATGCGTGCCTCAGCTCACCGTTTCGACCGCGCCGCCCAGCGCCATGATGCCGGATTCGACCGCGAGTTTGGGCTGGTTCTTGGCGACTTGCTCGCGGAACGCGGCGTGGATTTCGCGGTGTTTGGCGGTTTCCTTGGTGGGATCGGAGACGGCCGCCTCGCCATAGGCGATCTTGACCGCGCCGCAATCGCGATGGGTCAGGGCGACGACCTTCTTGATGTTGTGAAGCTGGATGGTGGCGGCCAGATTGTCCCAGAACGCCTTGTGCCAATCGGTGAAGGCCGGCGCGACGACCGCCGCCGGGCCGCCCGCGATGACGAACTGGCTATACTGCCCCTTCATGCCGCGCCCGCCCATATAGGTGTGCACGTCGGCGACGAAGCGGGGATCGATGCAGCTCACCAGCATGGCCTCGTAATTGCCCGTGGCGGCCATGCTCGGGACCGGCATCAACCCGGCCAGCGCCGCGCCGGCGCCCAGGACCAGCAGCCGCCGGCGCGACAGCAGCCCGATCATGGCCTTGGCCGCGCAGCCGCAATCGCCAGTGTGGATATGATGGTGTTTCGATACGTGGGTGCTCATAGGCTTGGTTCCTGTCTCCTGAGTTGTCCGTAGGCACGGACGATTGGCACCCATGTGACGGGCGAAATCGGCCTAACCCGTCAAAATGCTACCGTATCCACGTTAGTTCTATGTTAATCGACATCCGTCGGATGACCGGCTCTTCGGGGCAAGATTAACGCCAGGAGCGGGCATTGGCAAGCCGGAGCCTCGCCGTGAGCGGCCGGATGTCCCCGAGACCGGCAAAATCGGCACGGCGCGTGCCGGAAGCTCCGATATTGCCCCCGCCAAGGCGCACCTCTCCCGTGGTTTTCGCTGGTAGGCATGACTACCGGACCGCTCACGCCGGCGCTGGAGGTGGCTGCGGCCGCAGTTCGGCGATCAACCGCAGGATCTCGGCGAACAGATGGCGTGAGACGGCGACCTCGGCCATCTGGAAGGCGACATAGCGGCCGTGGCTGACGAGCTTGGCGCCGACCTTGATCAGCTTCTCCCTCAGGCTGGTCATCGACCAGTCTTTGATCGGCTCCGGCGTCGCCAGCGTGCGCAGGAAGTTGCCGAGATCGTAGGCGAGCGCATGAAGCTGAAGCCGGACGGCGTTGGCCGCGAACGTCCGGCATGACAACCGCGTCCACTTGATCGCGCCCTTGCCCTCTTTGATCCACTGCTCACATGTGCCGCGCTGATTGTAAAAGGCGACCACCCGCTCGGCTGGGCGCGACAGGTTGGTGACGATGAAGCCGACCCGCGGAACAAGCTCGCCCGGATGCCATTTCACCTTGGCGACCACCCGGCGCGGCTTCGTCCAGCTTCCGGCTTGATAGGTGAAGCTGGCGTGGAACCGACGCACATGGTTCGGGGGACGCCCGACCGGGCGCGTCAACAAGTAGCCGATCCTCGCCTGAAGGACCTGGTTGGTGGGAATGCGGATCGCATACTTGATTCCCTCGGCTTCCAGGTACTCGTAGACCCCCGGCATCGCGAAGGCCGCGTCGGCCCGGAAATAGAGGCGCAAGACCTTGCCCCGATAGCGGGCCACGACCGGGGCCAGCACGTCGCGCCAGCCGTCGGCGCTGTGGACATTGCCGGGACGAAGAGTGCATCGTTCCAGATCGCCGAACTGGTTGAACACGAACAGCGGTTGGTAGCAGGTGCAGGCGAAGTGACCGTTCCAGACGCTCATCTCCTGCTCGCCATGGGTGGGGCTGACGCTTGAGTCCATGTCGAGCACCACGACGTTGGTTGGGCGGCGGCCATGAACGCCGTCGATCTATTGGCCGGAGAGGTCGGCGAGTGCCGGTAGGTTGTTGGACGCCGCGAGCCACTTCGTCTCGAAGCGGCCCATCTGGCTCGGCGAGGCCGCTGAACCCTGAGCCGCCTTGCCACCGACGATCCAGCGCATCGCCGGATCATGGCGCAAGCGCTCGGTATCGTTCACGTCATCATATCCGGCAAGCCGACCGAACACCGATTGCCGCAGTAATCCGACCAGAGCATGGCGGCCATTCCTGCCGGTCCGCGCATCGGCGAGCGCGTTCGCGGCCATTGTGCTGAGACCGAAGGCGTCATCGAGTTCGCGATAGGCGAGCAATCCGGCATCGGAGGTGATCCGGGAGCCTTGGAACTCCAGCTTCACGCGGCGGTCGAAATCGAGCCGGAGCGGATCATCGACCGATTCACCCGTTGGGTTCTGCAAAAACGGTCTCGTGCGATCTAGACTAAGTTATTGATTATCCTATCTGAATCGCTATGAGACTGCAGCAAAATACCGTGTCATCCGGCGAATGCGGGCTTACACCTCTCCCCCGGCTGCGTGTATGGACCGGGGAGATGGTGGACGGTTGTTCGGGGACATGGTGGACAGGTTGCACGATTAGTTTTGAGTGTTCGAGTGCAGATCGATTTGAGCGATGCGCTCGCAGCAGAAGACGACGTCGAAGATGCCG
>CAMBVS010000074.1 GCA_945871425.1 Rhizobium sp. Q54
TTGGTCAGCATGATCCCGTCGACATTCGCCTTGGACGCGAAGGCAATGTCCTCCGCCCCCCAGGGGGTATCCAAGCCATTGATGCGGATCAGGCGTTCTTGACCGTTAAAGTTCCCGGCGGCGAGGGCCTCGGCCAGCCGGGTCCGGGCAGCGGATTTGTCGGCGGGGGAGACCGAGTCCTCCAGGTCGAACAGCAGCACGTCGACCTGGAGATCCTTGGCGGTCGCATAGGAGCTTGGGTCGTCGCCGAGGCGGTAGATGACGCTCCGCCTCGGCCTGGCCATGGTCACGATTTTTTCTCGACGTTCCAAAGCACCAGCCTGGGCGCCTCGAGCACGCCGACCAGGTCGTTGCGGTAGGCGACCGGCGCCATGAACTGGCCGAGGATGATGTAGGGCAGGACCCGGTAGAAATGGGTCTGCACCTGGTCGACCACGGCCTTCTGCTTCTCCGGCGTGTCGGCGGTGATGAACTCGAGGCGGGCCTTCTCCAGCGCGTCGTCGCAGGGCCAGCCGGCGTAGTTCTTGCCGTCGCAAGGGGTCGGCACCACCGAGTTGCCGAGCGGATTGGCCTGGGCGATGCCGGGGCCGGTGGTGTGGAAAATGTGCCAGCCGCCGCGGTTCTGATCGGGATGGTCCTTGATCGGCCGGCGCGCCGCCAGCGTGCTCCAGTCGGTGCCCTGGAGCTCGACGTTCATGCCGATCGCCTTCAGGTTCTGCGCCGTCACCAGGGTGGCGGCGTGGATCAGCGGCTGGTCGGTCGGATCCATCAGCACGACGCGCTCGCCCTTGTATCCGGCCTCGGCCAGGAGCGCCTTGCCCTTGGCGATGTCCGGACCCTTCGACCAGGCGCCGAGGCCCGCGGTCGACTCGAGCGGCGTCCCGCAGACGAAGATCGCCCAGCATTGCCGCACGTTCTCGGGACTGCCGACCATCGCCGCCAGATATTCCTTCTGGTCGACGCTCCAGAGCATCGCTTCACGGACCTTCGGATTGTTGAAGGGCGGGATCAGGTGGTTGACACGGACGATGGCGTGGGCGCCCAGGTGATCCAGCGTCTTAACCGTGACGTTCTTCGCCGCCTTCAGCTTCGGCAGCAGGTCGTTCGCCGGCACGGCGATCGCATCGACCTCGCCCGCGATCAGGGCCGAGGCAGCGATGCTGGAGTCGGGGATCCACACCCATTCGACCCGGTCGACCTTGGCGATCTTGCCGCCGGCGAGGCCGTCGGCGGGCTCGGCCCTGGGCTTGTAGGTGGCATTCTTCTTGTAGACGACCTTGCTGCCGGGAACCCAGTCGGCCTTGTCGAAGGTGAAGGGGCCGGAGCCGACGTATTTCTCGATCTGCTTGAAGGGATCGGTCTTCGCCTCTTCCTCGCGCATGACGAAGAGCGGCACCGCCGGATTGGAAAGCTGCTCCAGCACCGGCGCGAAGGTGCTCTTCAGCCTGATCTCGAAGTCGAGCGGGCCGGTGACGGCGACCTCGGCGACGTGCTGCATCAGGGTCATGCCGCTGACCATGCGGACGGCCCAGCGCTTCAGCGACTGGACGGCGTCCTTGGCCTCGACCGCCGAGCCGTCATGGAAGACGAGGCCGGAGCGGAGCTTGAATTTCCAGGTCATCCCGTCGGCGGCCTTCGACCAGGATTCGACCATCTGCGGTTTCGGCATCAGCCCTTTGTCGAGGGCGAACAGCACGTCGTAGATCATGTAGCCGTGGGACGAGGTCTCGGTCGCCGTGGTCCAGACGGGATCTAGGTTCTTGAGGTCGGCCTGCGGCACCATCCGGATCACGCTCTGGGCGGCCGCGGGCAGGGCGAGAGTGGCCGTCAGGGCCACGGCAAGGAACGGGGAGCGCAGGCGCGGCACGAGACCCTCCGAGGCGTTTCCGATGGGAAACAGTAGCGGCAGATCCGATCGCTGGGAAGCGGGCGCCGACGGAATTGCCAGGATCACAAGATGTGTCCGTGAAATTCAACCCCGGCTTGTGGGGGCCTTTGGCACAATCTTAGTTTACTCTAGAAGCTTGCGGGACCGGGGGAGGAGCGATGTGATGGATGGGCGACCTTTGATCGCAGGCGGCGGCAGCGCGGCGTTCGGCGCCACCACCGGTCCCCGCGGCCGGGCATGACCGCCTTCGTCATCGCTCATCGCGGCTTCTCGGCCGCTCACCCCGAGAACTCGCTGGAAGCCTTTGAGGCGGCGGTCGCGGCCGGTGCGGATGCGATCGAGACCGACATACGGCTCTCGCGCGACGGGGTTCCCGTTTGCAGCCACGATCCCGACCTCAAGCGCTTGCGCGGCCGCCCCGAGATCATCGCCGAAGTCGATGCGGCGGAGTTGGAACGCCAGGGCGTCGAACGGCTGGCGACCGTGCTCGAGGCGGCGCGCGGGCGTATCCGGGTCGTGCTCGATCTCAAGCTGGCGTCGGAAGCCGAGCTCGCCCCCGCCTTCGCCGTCGTCGAAGACCTCGGCATGGGCGGGCACGTCTTCGCCGGCGTGCGCGCCCTCGCTCTCGCGCCCATCGTGCAGCGCCTCTGTCCGGCGGCGACGCTGCTCGGCCTGCTGCGCCAGCCCTCCGACCTGCCCGCCTTCTACGCCGCCGGCGGCGCCATCGGCCGGTTGTGGGAAGCCGAGGCGACGCGGGCCGGCATCGAGATGGCCAAGGGCGGCGACCGCAAGGTCTGGGTCGCCGTGGGCGGCCGGGGTGGTGGCGGGACCGGCGATATCGGCGCAGGGGCTCTCGGCCGCCTCTATGCCGACGGCGCCGATGGCGTGATCGTCAACGATCCCGCCCGGGCGCTGGCCGTGCGGGCGTCGGCCGGCGGGTAGGCCTTCTCTGGGATCGACCTAGCTCCCGTACATCTCCCGCCGCCGGCGGATGGCGATGTCGGGGCGGTCGGTGGTGAATGTCGTGACCTGGGCAGCCAGCACGCGGAGATGATCGGCCTCGGTCCTAACCCGGTAGGCGCCGAGGCGAAGGCCCTGCGCGTGGGCGTCCTTCACCATCTGGGGCGTGACGAAGGCGGACGGGATGGAGGCCTCGGCGAAGCCGCCTTTGGCCATCGCCCGCAGCAAGCCGTTCAGGCCGGCCTCCTTGAACCAGGTATCGCGCACGAGGGCGACGAAGCCCTTCGGCCGGCCGTGCCGGCGGAAGAGGTGGAGCTGGGTCCAGTCGAAGGAGGTCACCACCGTACGCTTGAGGAAATGGGCACGGCGAAGCTCGGCCGCCACCTTGCGCTCGATCCCCGGATAGCGGCGCTTCCGGCCGTCGGTCTTGATCTCGAGGCGAAGGTCGCGCCGGCTCCGGCGGATCAGCTGGATCACCTCGCGAAGCGTCGGGATGCGTTCGCCGCGGGTGCGCTTCAGCGTACGCTTGCGGAGCGCGGCGAAGGCATGCGCGCGCACCGGGCCGCGGCCGGTGGTGGTGCGCTGCAGGGTGGCGTCATGGTGGATGACGAGGCGGCCGTCGCGGGAGAGATGCACATCGGTTTCGATCGAGGCGACGGGAAGGCGGGCCGAGCGGCGGAGGGCGGTCGGCGAGTTCTCCGGCCAGATCAGGGCCCCGCCGCGATGGGAGGAGATCTGCGGCAGCCAGGGAAGGTCACGCGGCATGGCCGCCGTCCAGGTAGAGGGTGGAGCCGGTCAGGTGACGATCGAGCCGGCGGGCGAAGCTGCCGCTTGCGACCTCGTGGCTGACCTTGCGGGCGTCTCCCGGCGTGGCGCCGCGGCTCATCGCCTCGATCAGCACGCGGCCGTCGACGCCCTTCGCCGGAATACCCAGCAGGTGGAGCACGGTCGGCAGCACGTCGACGATGCCGGCGGCAAACGGCGAGCCGTAGCCTTCGCGGAAGGCATCGCCGCCGGCGATCAGCACGTTGCTGAGCTCGCGCGGATGCAGCCCGCCATGGATGCCGCCAAAAAGCGGCAGCTTGTTGTCGTAGATCCCGGTACCGGCGATGCCGTTGGCATCGGTCTCGTCGTCGTCGGCGAAGGTGAAGAACAGATGCGGCGCGCGGGCATGGTCGACGGCGGCGAGCGACAGGGCGAAGGAGCCGGCGACCTCGCCCTCGATCTCGTTCCTGGGCGCCGAGAACAGCAGCCCGCACCAGGGCTGCTCGGCGATCCAGGCGGCGATGCGGGCGAGCGCCGCCGGGTCGCGGCAGGTGAGGCCGACCGGGGCGCCGGGCGTGATCGCGACGTCGGTGTCGGTGTCGATCGCCGGGCCGGCCTTGAAGCCGGCGCCGCGCAGCAGGTCGCCGGTCTCCAGCTTCTCGCGGCCGGTGATGTGGCCGTGGTCGGAGAGGCAGAGGATTTGCGTGCCGGCGTCCGCGCCGGTCTCCTCCCACCAGGCCAGCAGCCGGCCGAAGGCTGAGTCGGCGCCGCGGATCGAGGCCTTGGCCTCGGGCGAACCGATGCCGCGATAGTGGTATGTGGAGTCCGGGTCCGACGACCAGAACAGCGCGACGTCCGGCCCGATCTCTCCCAGCACCTGCTCCAGGAACACGGTCATGGCGTGGTCGATGCGGGCGGTGTTGGGGAGGCCGGCCTTCGGTACCTCGCCGAAGCGCGTGAAGGCGGAGGCCGCCGCCGGCGTCGAGTATCCGGGGCCATGCGAGGACCAGCGGAATTGTCCCTGCGGCTCGGCCCGGTGATGCAGCAGGAGGCCGGCGCCGGTCGTGCCGGTGGAGACCACGGCAAGCGTCTTCCCCGCCGCCGCCAGCCGCTCGCCGAGCGAGGGCATGCCGACGAGCTGCCCGCCGGATGCGGCATCGAGCGCCAGCAGGTCATCAGCCAGGCCGGTGTTGAGCGGCCGGCCGGCGACCGCGTCGGGCGCATGGAACTGGTTGGCGACGATGCCGTGCCGTGCCGGCCGGCAGCCGGTGACCAGCGCCGCCACGTTGACCCGCGTCTCGGTCGGGAAGACCGCCCGGCTCAACGGAAAGCGGCTGCCGCCGTCGGCGAAGCGGACCAGGTTCGGCGCCAGTTCCGGCACCACCATGTCCGGGCGAAGGCCGTCGAAGACGACGAGGATGATCTTGGGGGGACTCATTCAGGCGACTCTACCGCAATTGTGCGATCTGCCGTCAGGCGGTCCCCGGCTTCCATGCCGTCCCCAGCGACAGCACCGCCGCAGCGGTCGCCAGCCAGAACAGCGTCGACGGTCCCCAGATGTCCCAGACCAGGCCGCCGAGCGCACCGGAGGCGACCAGCGCCAATCCGGAGAGCAGGCTGAAGACGCCGAAGGCGGTGCCGCGCAGCGGCTCGGGCACGGAGTCGACCACGAGGGTCGCCAGCACGCCCTGGGTCAGGCCGAAATGCAGGCCCCAGAACAGCACGCCGGCGAGGCCGACCCATGGCCCTTCGGCCAGCGCCAGTAGGAGGTCGCTGGCGATCAGCACGACGATGCCGAGCGCCAGGATCCGGCGGCGGTCCATGCGGTCCGACAGCCAGCCGACCGGATAGGCCGCCGCCGCATAGACGGAGTTCATGACGACGAAGGCGATCGGCACCAGCCAGATCGGCGTGCCCAGGTTCTCCGTCCGCAAGACGAGGAAGGCCTTGGCGCCGCGCCCAAAGGTGAGCAGCGCCGCGCCGAAGGCGATCCACCAGAAGGCGCGGCCGAGGGCGGCGAGGTCGGCCCGCGTCAGCGGCACGCGCGAAAGCGGCTGGGCCCCGCCCATCGGCTCCTCCGCCGCCCGCACCAGCACGATGATGGCGAGCACGCCTGGCACGAAGGCGATCCAGAACAGGAGCTGGAAGTCGTTGTGGCTGAGCCCGAGGATCAGGATTGCCAGCAGCGGGCCGATGACGGCGCCCAGCGTGTCCAGCGACTGCCTGAGGCCGAAGGCCTGGCCGCGGATTTCCGGCGGCGTCGCCCGTGCGATCATCGCGTCGCGGGGCGAGGTGCGGAGCCCCTTGCCGACGCGGTCGACGATGCGGGCGGCGAAGACCGGCAGCGGCGTTCCCGCCAGCGGGAAGACGATCTTGCTCACCGCCGAAAGCCCGTAGCCCAGCACCACCAGCGCCTTGTAGCGCCCGAGCCGGTCGCCGATGGCGCCGGAGAAGACGCGGACGACCGCCGCCGTCGCCTCGGCCAGCCCCTCGATGAGGCCGATGGTCGCCGCCGACACGCCCATGACGGTGCCGAGATAGACCGGCAGTACGGCGAGGATCATCTCCGACGAGATGTCGGTGAGCAGCGAGACCCAGCCCAGCACCCAGACGAGGAGGGGGATGCGAGGGGAGGGGATCGCTCGGGTGGGTGAGGCCGGCTCGGTCGAGGCGCTCATGGGTCCGGCGAGCGTGGGAGATTCGGACGGGGATGTCGAGTAAGGGGAGGCTCCTATGACGCGCTTTGCTTCTTCAGCGCTAGGTCGAAGTCGTGAGCCGACAATTCTGGCAGAAATCCGCCTCGTCGCCGCATCTGTTCGTACGCGCCGAGAGCAGCGTCCTTCGTTAGCAATTCAAAGAAGGTAGCCCGAGCCAAAAGACCTAGCGTGCCGGTAACTCGGTCTCGTCCAAGTTCTTCGGCGATCATATTGCGCGCTCGTCGATCATCGCAGCAAACTACGTCATCTCCTTGAGCGGCAAGCACCACGCACTCCGTCTCGCCCTCACCTAGCTCATAACGATCGAGGATGGTGATGAATGATGTCGCTGGCATGCTGTCATCATCAACGAGAGTGAGTCTCCCCGCTGCTGCGATGGTGCGTAATTGTTGAGCAATGCTGGCACATTCGTCGAGTACGATAGAGCCAACTCGTGCGTGGAGATTGGGGATTGCAAGAACTGTATCAAGCACCCCGCCGTTGGCGAGGTTGAGCAATGAGCTTGCATCAAAGATGACGTTCAATGCTCAGTCGGAGCGTTTGCAGCCATAAGGTCGCTGATAGAAAGGCCCACTATTGCCGCAGCGCGTCCGACAGAAAGCTCACCGGCACGAACACGTTCGACAGCGGAAGCCATCAGCGGCCAGGGCACACGTGGGAAATCAATTTCCGGTCGAGGAGGAAGACCAGCTTCGTCGCCGCGCTTCTCTGCACTGCCGTACTCTTTCGCAATTCTATCGTTAAGCGCAGCGGCCCCGCCTCTCGGAAGCAAGCTCAGATCCTCGCATCGTCTCGCCGCAGCCCAAAAACTTACACCGAATATTCTTGCGAGATATCCGATCTCAAGATCGCCTATTTCGTTATCCGTAATCTTCGCGATCTCACGGACCTTTTTCAAAGTTAGCCCGGTGCTCATGCTAGGCATCAGCAGAGCTGACGCAAAGGCATCCGCATACCGCTCACTGCTAGCGCGTTTGGGGTCCGCGACTGGAGCGTCTTCTATGGCCTCATCGATGATAGCGAAGCTGTCTTCTGGATTGTGATGAGAAACTAGGTGGCCGCATTCGTGAGCGAGAGTGAAAAGCATCCGGCCACGAAAGCGTGCTGATACGAAAGCAAATGGCACTCCATCAAAAAAAGCAGAGGCTCCATCGAAGTCCTGGCTGCGGACGACAAAGAGCATCGCTTCCATGCGATCAATCACTATCTTAGGAAGAGACAAGAGTGGGCTAAGCTGGTCGTCATTACAGAATAGCTTGCGAAATATAGATGCGTTGCGTTCCGCGCTTTGAAGAGTTTCGTCGCCGTGCTCGAATTCTGATAGCCACCAGGGCGCACCTCCCTGACGGCTCGATCGCAACAACTCAAACGAGCGAGACATCCTTCGGGATAAGCTGCTGACCGCCGCTGGGGACACCGGTTTGCCGGCAACTATGGCCTTTCGAAACAGCAAGTCCGCTTGCTGATCAGTCGCGCTGGGGGCTCCGGCGAAATCGAGCATCGGAATCCCAAGTGCGCTCGCGATACGCCGGAGTTCGCCTAGAGTTGGCTCTGCGTCTGCTGCAAGTGCGCGCATTCGTTCCGGCGCGACGCCAGCTTTCGCGCTCAACTTGTCAACGTTGACGCTCTCGGACCGCAGATGGTCGCTTAATTTGATCATTTTTCGTCAACGCTTAAGCGCTTCGAGCCAAGCTCGAAGTTCCTCTACCTGCTGCTGCTCCATCTTTCGGCTGCGTCCGATGATGTCGAATACGCGATTACCATCGCGTCCAAAGATACGCCCCAGGACGGCTAACGTTTCTGCGCGTCCGCGATCCATCTCAGCGGGACTCGCAAGGGCAACGGGCTCGCCGCCGACGATATAGTTCTCGATGCGTCGTTCAAAGTTTTGATGGGTATCTTCTGGATGCTGCTTGCCATCGGCAGTGATGATGACATTGCCCAGCAGTTGGCCGTTCGCCGCTCGGTGCAGTCGATTTTCCGGGAATCGATTATAGGCGGTAAGTTGGTCAATTTTCTCGTTCACCTTAAAACCGCCGACCACGAACTGACGCTCACCACGAACGCGGCCACTAACGACGAAGACCCAATCTCCCTCACGCACACTGCGGCGGATATTGGGAACACAAGCGCCAAGGGTCGACTTGGCACCAAAAATGGGGTCATTCATCTCCCATCCATGGCCGGGGTCTGCGCCAGCATACAGAGTGTAAATGTAGCCGTTCATTTGCGTACTCCATCCCAATAAGCCATACGGCCAGTGGCAGCCTGAAGCATGCCGTCGTAGTGCAAGCTCGTTGCGACAAACGCGTCGCGCACCGATGACTCGATCATCGCCCATCCATGCAAGGCCACCGCTTCGTCAAGGACCGCGAAAGCTCGCTCCGCGTGCTCAGCATCCATCGACCCATGTATGCGATATGTTTCGGCCTGGGCTTGAGACATTCCATATCCACTTACGTATGCCTCGTAAACTTGCGGGGACAGCTTGCCATAAAAAAATTCAACTGCTCCAGCCCCGAGCATGTGACATCCAGCGCCGCGTATTCCGATGTCTCGATAGAGCGCAATCGCAGCGGCATTGGCAGGGGTAGGAATCTCGTTTTCCAAATCCGACTTCGCGTACCCTCCCTCGGTGACTAGGCGTTCGATGAGGTCCAGATGGCTAGGGCCTGAAGCGTCGTGGGTGCATTCCTCTAGATAGGTTTCGAGCAAACGCTCGAAGATTCTGGGACTCATTTTCTGCGCTAGATCGAGAGCATCGCGACGTAGACGCTGACCAGCGCGCGTTCTGAGCCAATGCTGTGCTTCGGCGTGAATGATCTGATCATAGGTTAGCTCGCGACTCTTCACCGCCATCCATAGAGGATGATCGTGGAAGGGAAAAAGGTCATACAGTTGCAGCAGCCTATCCCGCTGATTCGTCATCTCAATATGTCGATATCCGCTCGTTCCTCACAACCAACCGTACACGCGGGCGCCGGCCGACACACTGCAACTTTGCATCTCATCACTATTCGAATTGCTCGAACAAAGCAAGAACAAATATGGCGATTGGAATGTCACCTGCTACTGATGCTGGCTGGGATGAGTGCCCAAGATTTCCCTATCGGAAAATCCGCTCTATCATCGCCGCATCCGCCGCCAGGAGATTCTCCCATGCCCGACACCATGCTGCCGCAGGTCCGTTCGATGAAAGCCCATGTCTCCGCCGAGGAATGGCAGATGCGGGTAGATCTCGCCGCCTGCTATCGGCTGGCGGCGCGTTACGGCTGGGTCGACCTGATCGGCACGCACATCTCCGCGCGCGTCGCGGCGCCGCCGGGGCAGCATCATTTCCTGATCAACCCGCACGGCCTCCTGTTTCAGCAGGTGACGGCGTCCAGCCTGGTCAAGATCGACCAGGACGGCCGCAAGATCCAGGAGGGCCCCTATCCGGTGAACCCGGCGGGCTTCGTCATCCATTCGGCGATCCACATGCGGAACGAGGAGGCGATCTGCGTCTTCCACACCCACACCATCGCCGGCATGGGCGTGTCGATGCAGGAGGAGGGCCTTTTGATGGCGAGCCAGCACTCGGCCTTCTTCTTCGGCAACCTCGGATACCACGACATCGAGCACATGGAAGCCGGGGTCGAGGGCCGCGAGATCCTGGCGGGCGATCTCGGCCCGCACCGGGCGCTGATCATGCGCAACCACGGCCTCTTGACCACCGGGCGCACGGTCGCCGAAGCCTTCCTGGTGATGCACAAGCTCGAGCGCGCCTGCGCCGCCCAGATCGCCGCGCAGTCCGGCGGCGCCAGGGTGCGCCGGATGAGCGACGAGACCTGCGCCTTCTTCGGCGAGTTCATGCGGAACTCGACGCTGAAGCACTCTGCCATGGCGTGGCCATCGCTGCTGGCGACGCTGGACGAGAGCGAGCCGGGGTACAAGGAGTAGCCGAGGGGAGCTACATCGCCCCGTACATCGCTTGCCCCTTAATGGGAACGTCGGCGACGAGGATCGAGCCGGTCTCGGACTCGGTGATGTAGAGGCGCCTCATGTCGGGGCCGCCGAATGCCAGGTTGGTGGTCATCAGTCCGGCGCATGAGCGCACTCGGTAGGTGGGCTCGCCCTGCCTGTCGAACAGGAACACGGAGCCTAAGCGGTTGACGGCGACGGCAAGGCCGCCTTCGCTGTCCATGGCGAGGCCGTCGGGGCCGCTGTAGCCGCCGGAGAAGGTCTGGAAGGCGCCCAGGCGGTCGACGCTGCCGTCGGCGAGGATGCCGCAGCGCCAGACCTGCGGGCCGAAGGTGACGGCGATGAAGAGATGCGTCTCCGCCGGGTTCATCACGATGCCGTTCGGGCTCGGCAGGTTGTTCAGCAGCAGGTCGAGTTGCCCTGAGGCCGTATAGCGAAAGACGCGGCCAGTGGGGTTGCGGAGATCGGTCGAGCCCTGGTCGGTGAAGTAGAGATCGCCGTTGGAGCGGAAGAAGAGATCGTTCACGCCCTTGTAGTCGGGCATCAGCTTGTCGCGGCCGAGGAAGGTCGCGACCTTCCCCGACACCGGGTCCATCCGCATGATGCCGTTCTGGCGGTCGGCGATGAAGATCTCGCCCGACTTGTGGATCTTGAGCCCGTTGGGGATGCCGTCATAGTGGGCGGCGATGTCGATGCGCTTGTCCGGACGGATGCGCAGGATCTGCCCGGCGGGGGCATTGACGACGTAGAGGTTGCCGTCGCGGTCGAAGGACGGGCCCTCGAGGAAGGAATGCGGCGTGTCGGCGCCCGCCTTCAGGCCGAGCGCGTCGACGACGCTGACGAAGAGCGAGGTCGGCAGGTCCCGCGGCGGGGCATAGAGGCTCACCCGTTCAGTCCTTCACGCCGCCGGAGGTGAGGCCGGTCACCATGTATTTCCTGACCGCGAAGTAGAGCGCCGCCGGCGGGATCGAGTAGAGGATGCCGACGGCCATCAATAGCGGCCAGGGGGCAGCGTCGTCGGAGCGGAAGAGGCCGAGGGTGACGGTGAGCGTGACGCGCGTCTCGTGGCTGAGGATCAGGAAGGCGTAGAGATACTCGTTCCAGGCATGGAGCAGCGCGAAGGTGCCGACCGCGATCATGGCCGGGCGGATCAGCGGCACATAGACGAGATAGAAGATCTGCCAGCGGCTGGCGCCGTCGACCATCGCCGCCTCGTCAAGCTCAAACGGTACGCTGTCGGCATAGTTGCGCAAGACCCAGATGGCATAGGGCGTGGTGAAGGTGACGACGGCGAAGATCAGGCCCCACTGGCTGTCGAGCAGGTTGTAGGCGCCCAGCACCTGGTAGAAGGGGATGGCGAGGAAGGCCGACGGGATCAGGTAGGTCGCCAGCGCCAGGTTGTTGACGAAGGGACCGAAGCGGAGCCTGAGCCGGCCGACGGCGAAGCTGGCCAGAGTCGCGATCGCCAGGACGATGACCAGGCTGCCGCCGGCGATCAGCACGCTGTTCCAGAGCTGCCGCCAGAAATGGGTGAGGTAGTGGTTCTCCTGGCGGAAGACGATGCCGTAGTTCGCCAAGGTCGGATTGTCCGGCCAGAGCTTGCCGGCGAAGATGGCGTTGATCGGCGTGATCGACATGATCGCCATGTTGTAGAGCGGCGCCAGGGTCCAGAAGAGGACGACGACGCCCAGCACCCCCAGGCCGATCGCGCGGAGGATGCGGCTCACGCTTGCCGCCCTCCGGCCTTGCCGAGCCGGCGGGTGAGCAGGATCACCAGCGGCACCAGGATCGGGATGGCGCTGACCATGGTGACGATGCCGGCCTCGAAATCGGCCCCGCGGAAGGCATAGCGGATGCCCATGGTCGCCAGCGTGTTGGTGCGGTCGGCGGGACCGCCGCCGGTGAGCAGGTAGACGCTGTTGAAGTCGCCCAAGGACCAGATGGTGGTCAGCATGGTCGAGGTCAGGAACAGCGTCTTCAGCTGCGGCCAGGTCACATGGCGGAAGCGCTGGAAGGCGGTGGCGCCGTCGACCGCGGCGGCGTCGTAGAGATCCTTCGGGATCGCCATGCGGCCGGCGACCAGGATCATCGTCCAGAAGGGCAGGTACTTCCAGATATGGACGGCGATGATCGAACCCAGGCCATAGCTGGGATTGGTCAGCCAATTCGGCCCGTCGATGCGGAAGAGATCGAACAGCAGCGTGTTCACCATCCCCCATTCGGAATTCAGCATCCAGCGGATCGACATGATCGAGGGGATGTGCGGCACCGCCCAGGGCAGCAGGAAGAGCGCACCCAGCACCCGCACCCAGAAATGGGGAAGGGCGAAGAATCCCGACAGGAACAGCGCCAGGATCATCTTCAGGTTCACGCCGATCAGCAGGAACAGCAGCGTGTTCCAGGCCGTCCGCCAGTAGATCGGATCGTCGAAGATCCGGACATAAGCCTTGAGATTGGTCGCGAGATACGCCGCGTAGCCGATCGGGTATGCGACGAACATCGCGAAGACGACGACGTAGGGGAAGAGGAAGAAGAGGCCCCAGGCGGAGTCGCTGGAGATCAGCGGCGGCTTGGGCGCTGCGGCGGCATTGTCGGTCATCGGATCGGGAGAAGAGAAGGGGCGGCGGAGAGGGCTCCGCCGCCCGATCGCGTCAGCTCATGACCTTGGTCATGCGCTCGGCCAGTTCGTCGACCGCCTTCTCGGTGGCCCAGCCGTCGAGCACGATGCGGCCCAGCATCTTGCCCCAGAGCTGCTCCGCCATGACCTTCGCGTAGTGGCGGTTGTAGGTCTGCGGGAAGGGCTTGTTGGTCGCCTGGGTGAACTGCTTGAACGCAGCCGAGCGGTGCGGGTCCTTGGGGTCGGAGTAGAACGGGTCGTTGATCAGGGCCGGCATGACCGGCCAGAAGCGGCCGTTCATCGCCTTCAGCATCGGCCCCATGTTGGCCGGAGTGAGGAAGAGCTTCATGAACGACTTGGCGTTGTCGATGTTCTTCGACTGCTTGAAGATCAGGATCTGCTTGACCGAGATCATCGTCGGCGTCGGCTTGCCGTCCGGCCCGTTCGGCCACGGCACGGTGTGCATGTTCTTGTAGTAGTTGTCGGGGTTGCTGGCGAGCTGCGACATCGGGATCGACAGCGTCGGGTTCATCGCCACCAGGTTCTTCTTGTTCAGGAACGAGACGTTGTCGTCCGCGCCGCCCCAGTTGGTGGCGTCGGGGGGCGAGCACTGGCCCTTGATCGGCTTGACGTAGCTGTCGATCGCCTGGACGACGCGCTTCTTGATGTCCGGCTCGTTGATGCGGAGCTTGCCGTCGGGAGCCACCACCTCGGCGCCATAGGCATTGAGGTAGAGGTGGACGTTGAAGAACGGGTCGTTCGAGGCGGTCGACGAGCCCTGGCCGAGGCCGTAGATGCGGTTGCCCTTGGCGCGGAGCGCCGGCTGCACCTTGCTGCACCAGAAGTCGAAGAAGGGCTCCCAGGAGTTGGGAATGTCCGAGGCCTTGAAGCCCGCCTGCTCGAGCAGGTCGTTCCAGTAGTGGATGTGCGGCGACATCTGGAAGAACGGCAGGGCGTAATAGGATTTGGTTCCTCGACGTTCCAAGTGGAATTGAGCGCCGGTTGAAAGCCGCATTCAAGCCTTTCATGCTGCCCTGGATGGGGCATGGGGGGGGGCGATGGAAGCGCGGGACGTGTTTGCGC
>CAMBVS010000075.1 GCA_945871425.1 Rhizobium sp. Q54
TTCGGAAGCTGATCCTTCGACTCCGAGACGATGCCCGACTTACCCCGCTCAAACTCGATCATCTTCGACCCAACTTTGACGAAGAAAACGAGACGCCCTCGTTCGTCGGACCGCCACCACGGTCTCACCTTCGTCGTCTTCTCGACAGCTGTCCGCTTCCCGTCGCGCTTCTCGAACCTTGTTGAGACACGGACGTAGTTGGAGTCTGCGAGGAGTGACTTTTGCTCTTCCAATCGACGGACGAGTTCGTCGCGGCGACGGATGGTCGGGTTGGTCTCGTTCTTCGGCACGGCTGCGAGAACGAGCGATTTTAGGAAGGACATTGATACACCTCCATAGGTTGCAATAGAGGTAGTTATATTCTCGCCATGGTGCAGGTAAACCACGGGTTCTGGAGTGCGAAAACGAGGAGGAAAATGGGGTCTCGCGGCTGGCGTCGACCCAAAAGTGTTTATACCTGTTTATAACTTTTTCGGGAGACACTCGGCGCATCTGCCGAGGTCTCAAGCCACTGATTTTATTAGAAGATTTGGTGGGCTGTGCAGGATTCGAACCTGCGACCCGCTGATTAAGAGTCAGCTGCTCTACCAACTGAGCTAACAGCCCGCCCTGGGGACCTTTGGGTCCCGAACGGCGCGGGAACCTAGGCCGGACCGGTCCGTTTGGCAAGGCCGCTGTCGGTCTCCCAGCGGGCGCGGGCCAAACCGTCGGTCTCGCGGGCCTCGACCCAGCTGCCGCCGGCCTCTCCCTCCTCCAGTTTCCAGAACGGCGCCTGGGTCTTGAGGTAGTCGACCAGGAACATGCAGCTCTCGAAGGCGGCCTCGCGATGGGCCGACGCCGTGGCGACGAAGACGATGCGGTCGCCGGGTTCGAGCCTGCCGTAGCGGTGGATGATCAGGCTGGCGTCCAGCGGCCAGCGCGCCTGGGCTTCGGCTTCGATGCGGGCCAGCTCCTTCTCGGTCATGCCAGGGAAGTGCTCGAGCGTCATGGCGCTCACCGGCTTGCCCTTGGCCATGTCGCGGACGAGGCCGAGGAATGTCGCGACCCCGCCGATGTGGCGACGGCCCGAGGTCAGCCGGCCGATCTCGTCGCCGATGTCGAAATCCTCGGCCTGGACGCGGATCACGTGGCTCAGCCCCCGGTCATCGGCGGGAACAAGGCCACCTCGTCGCCGGGCGCGAGCCGCCGGTCGGGGCGGGCGAATTCCTGGTTCACCGCCGCCTTGACCACCGCCGGGTTGGCGAAGGCGGCCGCATAGCCGCCGCCGCGACTCTTCAGCCACTCGACCAGCTCGCCGACCGTCAGCACGTTCGCCGGCGGTGTCACGTCCTCTTCGGCGAGGCCGATCCGTTGGCGTACCCAGGCGAAATAGAGCAGCTTCACGTCAGGTCATCTCCGCGAACGGCAGATAGGCGAGCCAAGCGCCTTCCTCGAGGCGTTCGAGGTCCAAGGGCAGCTCGGCCAAGCCGTCCGACCATACCATGGAGGACAGCAGCCCTGCCCCCTCGCGGGGGAATCGGCGCGCGACCGGCCCGTCCGGCCCCGCCTCTACCCGCACCCGCACATATTCGACCCGTCCGGGCTTCTTCCTCTGGGAGAAGCCGGCGCGCACGTTCAACCGGGCCAGCGGACGCGCCCGGGCCCCCGCCATCTGCAGCAGGATCGGGCGGGCGACCAGAAAGAAGGTGGTCATCGTCGCCGCCGGATTGCCGGGAAGGCCGAGAAAGGCGGTCGCGCCGATCTGCCCGACCGAGACCGGCCGGCCGGGCTTGATCGCAATGCGCCACCAGTGCAGCCGCCCGAGCGAGGCGACACCGTCGCGGACATGATCCTCCTCGCCTTCCGATACGCCGCCTGAGGTGACGATGGCGTCATGGCCGGCGGCCGCGTCCGCCAGATGCAGGCGGATCGCATCGGGCTGGTCGGGCAGGATGCCGAGGTCGGTCACCTCGGCCCCGAGGCCGGTCAGAAGCGCCACCAGCGTCCGCCGGTTGGAGTCGTAGACCTGGCCCGGCGAAAGCGTTGCCCCGGGCTCGGCGATCTCGTCGCCGGTCGAGAGCACCGCCACCTTCAGGCGGCGCCGGACCGTGAGCGCCGTCAGTCCGAAGGCAGCCGCAAGACCGATCTCCTGTGCCCTGAGGCGCGTTCCGGCGGCGAGCGCGCTCGTCCCCCGGTGCGCATCCTCGCCGGCGAAGCGGCGGTTCGCCCCAGGCTTGAGGCCGGGCGGAACGACGACGTAGGGCTCCTCGACTAGGCAATCCTCCTGCATGGCGACCGAGTCGAATCCGGCCGGCATCGGCGCGCCGGTGAAGATGCGGACCGCCGTCCCCTTGCCGCGTTCGCCGTCGACCGGATGGCCCGCGGCGGCGCGGCCGAGGACGTGAAAGCGGGTCGGCGCGGCCGGGGTGAGATCAGCATGACGAAACGCGTAGCCGTCGACCGCGGAATTGTCGTGTCCGGGCACGTCGATGGGCGCGATCAGGTCGGCAGAAAGGACACGCCCGATCGCCTGGTCGAGCGCCACCGCCTCGGTCTCCGGGACCGGCGGAAACACGTCGCGAAGCCGCCCGAGCGCCTCGTCGAGCGGGAGCAGCTGGCCGCCGAAGGCGAAGCAGTCGTCGCTGAGCTGGGCCACGGTCAGTCGAGCCCGGTATGGCGCCGGACGAAGCGTGCGATCGTCGCCGCATCGTCGAGGTCGAGCACGGGGACCAAGGCCTCGGGCAGCGGGTCGACGCTGGCGACGGCGATGATGCGCGGGTCTTCCAGATGAAGCAGCGGCTTGCCATTGGCGCGGCGGAAGACTTCGAGCTTGTCGTGGGCGTGACGCTTGAAGCCTTCAACCAGCAAGAGATCGACCGGCGTCATCCGCCCGACCAGCGCATCCAGATCGGGTTCGGGGGCGCCTCTCAATTCGTGCATCAGGGCCCAGCGGTTGGCGCCGGCCACCATCACCTCGGTCGCCCCGGCCATGCGGTGCTGCCAGCTGTCCTTGCCTGGGCGATCTATGTCGAAGGCGTGGTGCGCGTGCTTGAGCGTCGAGACGCGGAGGCCCGCCTGGATCAGCTCCGGCAAGAGTTTCGACATCAGCGTCGTCTTGCCGCTGCCGCTCCAGCCGGCGAGGCCGAAGATGCGCACGGGGGATTGCCGATCAGCCGAGCGGCGTCGCGGTTTTGGCCGCGGTCGGCGCCCGCGAGGCCTTGGCCTTCGGCTTGTCCATGTGCTTCAGGCTGGCGGCCAGATAGTCGTAGCCGGTGACCAGGGTGAGGATCGCGGCGATCCAGATGCCGGCGAGGCCGATCTCGGTGACCGGAAGCCAGGACGGCCCGGAATCGGCGACGATGAGGAAGCCGATCGCCACCATCTGGATGGCGGTCTTCCACTTGGCGAGCCGGCTGACCGGCAGCCGCACTTTCACCCCCGCCAGATACTCCCTCAGGCCCGAAACCAGAACCTCGCGGCAGAGGATGACCATTGCCGGCAGCAGGAAGAACAGGCCGGGGCTGTTGAAGAAGGCGAGCAGCAGCAGCACCGAGGCCACCAGCAGCTTGTCGGCGATCGGGTCGAGGCAGCGGCCGAGCTCGGACAGCTGGTTCCAGGTGCGCGCTATGTAGCCGTCGAAATAATCGGTGACCGCGGCAATGGTGAAGACGGCGCAGGCCATCCAGCGCCCGGCATCGCCCGGAATCATGAACAGGACGAGCAGGATCGGGATCGCCACGATCCGCGAGAAGGTCAGGATATTGGGTAGGTTGAAGTTCATAAGGCTGTCCGAAAGTCGCCTAGTCTACCAAGACCAGAGGTGGGTCGTCAGCCGGCCTCATGGAAGTGGGAATATATGCGCTGGGCGACCGCGCCGGAGATTCCATCGACCTTCTCCAGGTCGGCGAGGCCGGCCCGGGCGATTTCCCGGACCGACCCGAAGTGCAGTAGCAGCGCTTTTCGCCGTTTCGCGCCGATTCCGGCGATCTCGTCCAGCTCCGAGCCGCCGAGCGGCTTCGCCCGCTTGGCCCGGTGGGTCTCGATGGCGAAGCGGTGGGCCTCGTCGCGAAGGCGCTGGAGGAAGTAGCGGAGCGGGTCTTCGGGGCCGAGGGTCACCTCGCCGCCGTCCGGCAGGAAGAACCGCTCGCGGCCGGCGTCCCGATCCTCGCCCTTGGCGATGCCGACCATCGGCACGTTGGCGATCCCGAGCTCAGCCAGCACGCCGAGCGCGGCCGAGAGCTGGCCCTTGCCGCCGTCGATCAGCACGAGGTCCGGCCAGGTGCCCTCCGTCCGCTCAGGATCGTCCTTCAGCGCGCGGGCGAAGCGGCGGGTTAGCACCTCGCGCATCATCCCGAAATCGTCGCCGGCCTTGGCCTCGCGGATATTGAACTTGCGATAGGCGCCCTTCTGGAAGCCCTCGGGGCCGGCCACGATCATCGCGCCGATCGCCGCCGTGCCCATGATGTGGCTGTTGTCGTAGACCTCCACCCGCTTCGGCGGGGCCGGCAGGCGGAAGGCGGTGCCGAGGCCCTCCAGCAGGCGGCGCTGCGAGGCGCCTTCGGCGATCCGCCGCGCCAGCGCTTCCCGCGCGTTGAGCTGCGCGTGTTCGATCAGGTTGGTCTTGGGCCCGCGCTGCGGCGTGGCGATCTCGACCTTGCGCTCGGCCTTGAGGCTGAGCGCCTCCTCGAGCAGCTCGAGCTCGGCTGGCGCATGGCTGGTGAGGATCAGCTTCGGCGGCGGCCGACCGGCGTAGAACTGGCCGAGGAAGGCGGCCATGACCTCCTCGACCGGCAGCGCCCGGTCGTGGCTCGGGAAGTAGGCGCGGTTGCCGAAGTTGCTGCCGGAGCGGAAGAAGAACACCTGCACGCAGGTCTGGCCGGAATCCTGGGCGAGCGCCACGACGTCGGCGTCCTCCATGCCTTCGATGTTGATGTCCTGATGCGACTGGATCTGCGCCAGCGCCTTCAGCCGGTCGCGGGTGCGGGCCGCTGTCTCGAAGTCGAGCGCCTCCGCCGCGCGCTGCATGGTCTCGGCGAGCTCCTGCTGCACCTGACGGCTCTTGCCGGTGAGGAAGTCGCGGGCCTGCCGGACCGACTCGGCATAGGCCTCCTTCGAGATACGGGCGACGCAGGGCGCGGTGCAGCGCTTGATCTGGTACTGCAGGCAGGGACGCGTCCGCTGCGCGAAAATCGCGTCGGAGCAGTTGCGAAGCAGAAAGGCGCGCTGCAGCGCCGTCAGCGTGCGGCCGACGGCGCCGGCCGAGGCGAAGGGCCCAAAATAATCACCGGCCCGCGTGCGCGCGCCGCGGTACTTCACCAGCCGCGGGAAGTCGTGGTCGCCGGTCGCCAGGATGTAGGGGAAGCTCTTGTCGTCGCGAAGCAGCACGTTGTAGCGCGGCTTCAGCTTCTTGATCAGGTTGCATTCGAGCAGCAACGCCTCGACCTCGGTGTGGGTCTGTACCACTTCGAGCTGGGCGGTCTCCGCCACCATGCGTCGAATGCGCGTGGAAAGCCGCGGCATCTGCACATATGAGGCGACGCGCTTTCTGACGCTGCGCGCCTTGCCGACATAGAGCGCGTTGCCGTGGCGGTCGAGCATGCGATAGACGCCGGGGCCGGCCGGCAGGTGCCTGAGCTGATCGGAGATGACGGACGCGCCATGCGCGAATCCCGTCTCCGGCAACAGCTCGTTCTCCAAAAGATCACCGGCCGGGCGGTCGCTCATTCCTAGAACCTGACAGTGCCGCGGGCGTTGGGAAAGGGTACGTGGCGTCCATGCGGGTCAACAGACCGCGCCCTGGCCGAAGCCGTCGGTCGCCACCGTCTCCGGATCCCTTGAAGGATAGCGGAAGCGCGGCGAAAAGACCCAGGGGCCATGGGTCCCGCGGATGACGCGAGACCAGGGCGAGTTCGCGATCCGTGGCTCGGGCAAGTCACGATCATCGATGAGGAGACGAAATGAAGCGCATCACCTTGCCGGCTGTTCTGGCCCTCGCGGAGGTGAGCCTTGGAACGTGTGGATACAACCCGGGCGACCGGGCCTTGTCGGGCGCGGCGATCGGTGCCGGGACCGGCGCGGTCGTCGGCAGCCTCAGCGGCAACGCGGGCACCGGTGCCATCGGCGGCGGCCTCGGCGGCGCCGCGGTGGGCGCCCAGACCGACCCGCAGACGCCGAATCTCGGACGGCCGGCCTGGCGCTGAGCCGTCCGAGACCAAGTCCAGACGAACGAGACGGCGGGACGCAGATCGCGTCTCGCTGTTTTCAATTCCGCATTCCCGCTCGGCTAGGACGAATACCTGGAAAAGCGCCGATTGCTGCGCTTCGGGCGGGATATCCACGGACCCTGTGGAAAACCCTGTTGGCAGCTTCCTGCCGCCGGTCCTGAACCCGCAGGAATCCTAACGTTCACCATTCTGCGCAAAAAATGAGCACTCGTGGGAACTGTCTGATTTCATTCAAAAAAGATGATGACAGTTCGATAAGCAATTGTTGAACCGATGTTTCTCTTGACTCGGAGGTCCGCTGAGGTTTCACCCGTTCCGGCTGTGTACAACTTTCCTGCTGAAGGTAGGTTGAACCATCGCAGAAAACGGCGGAACTCAGCCATTCATTCACGCCCCCGTGAGGCTTGATCGAGCCTGGTAACCCCGACCGCCGCTATTCCGGCACCACCCATCCCTTTGCCGGCGGCGCCCACCCCATGTGCTGGCCGCCGTCGAGGGCGATCATCTGTCCAGTCATGGAGGGTGCCGCCAGAATGAACCTCAACGTGCGGCAGATCTCTTCCGGGCTGGTGCCGCGCTGGAGTGGCACGCTGGCGCATTGCTCGTCGAAATGCGCCTGGGTCTGGCGGATGTTGGGAAGGGCCGGCCCCGGCCCGATGCCGTTGACCCGGATCCGCGGCGCCAGCGCCAGCGCCATGGTCTGGGTCAGGCCCCAGAGGCCGAGCTTGCTGACGGTGTAGCTCATGAAGGCCGGCGTCGGGTTCCACACCCGCTGGTCGAGAAGATTGACGACGTTGCCCTCCGGGACCTCCGGAAGCTGGCGGGCGAAGCCCTGGGTCAGCACGAAGGGGGCGCGGAGGTTGGTTTCGAGATGCAGGTCCCAGGACGCGCGGTCAACGGTGTTCCATCCGTCCGCCTCGAAGGTCGAGGCATTGTTGACCAGGAGCGTCAGCGGACCGACCTCCGCGACCGCTCGCCCGACCAACGGCGAGGTCTCGGCTTCGCGAGCGAGGTCCGCCCGAAGTGCCGTCGCCCGGCGCCCCAGAGCTTCGATGGCACGGACGACCTCGAGCGCATCCGCTTCGCTGGAATGATAGTGAATCGCGACATCCCAGCCATCGGCTGCGAGGTCCAGGGCGATCGCCCGGCCGATCCGCTTCGCGGCCCCGGTGACCAGGGCGGCCCGTGGCATCTTGCCCGTCACGGATGAGTCTCAGCCGACCGGTACGCGCCGGTCCGCCAGGACCTGCTCGATGCGGCCGAAGAGCCCCTCGCGCGACACCGGCTTCAGCAGGAAGGCGTCGACCTTGTATTCCTTCGCCTTCACCACGTGATCGCGATGGCCGCTGCCGGTCAGGATGATGACCGGGAAGTTGTGGCGCATGAGGGCGAGGTCGGTGCGGATGAACTCGACGAATTCCAGGCCGCTGACCGGCGTCATTTTGATGTCGCAGACGATGAAGTCGGGAACGAATCCATCCTTCAGGACGCGAATCGCCGCCTTTCCATCCGTGGCTTCCTGGATGGACTTCAACTCCCGGACGCGGAGCATCTTCACGATCATGCCCCGGATAAAGTCGTTATCCTCAACAACCAGGGCGGACAGGCTCTTGTAGTCGACGGACATGCAGGACGCCTGCCTTCCCTTCCGACGCGAGGCGGGCAGCATTTTAACAAAGTTGTCGTCCCCCGCCAGCCTTCTGCTCGGCTTGTCGTTTGACAGCCGCCCCCCGCTTACGCCTCAATTCGCCCTTCCTTCCCCGCCCGGAGCTCCTCTATGTCCATCGTCCCGCGCGTGCTCGACTACCAGGCCGAGCTCTCCTCGATCCGGCACGACATCCACATGCATCCGGAGATCGCCTTCGAGGAGCAGCGGACCTCCGACATCGTCGCGCGGAAGCTCGAGGAATTCGGCTGCGAGGTGCACCGCGGGCTCGCCAAGACCGGAGTCGTCGGCACCCTCCGCCGCGGCAACGCCACGCGCGCGATCGGACTTCGCGCCGACATGGACGCGCTGCCGATCCAGGAGCGCAACACCTTCGGTCACGCCTCGGTCAACAAGAACAAGATGCACGCCTGCGGACATGACGGGCATACGACGATGCTGCTGGGGGCGGCGCGGTATCTGGCCGAGACCAAGAACTTCAACGGCACGGTCCATTTCATCTTCCAGCCGGCCGAGGAAGGACTCGGCGGCGGCCGGGTGATGGTCGAGGAGGGCCTGTTCGAGAAATTCCCCTGCGATGCCGTCTTCGCCATGCACAACGTGCCGGGCCTGCCGGTCGGCCATATGTCGGTGAAGCCCGGGACGCTGCTGGCGTCGGCCGATTCCTGGACGGTCAAGGTCAAGGCCAAGGGCAGCCACGGCGCCATGCCGCACCAGGGCAACGACCCGTTCGTCATCGCCTGTCAGATCGTGCTGGCGATCCAGACCATCGCCAGCCGCAATGTCGATCCGCTGGACTCGGTCGTCGTCAGCGTCGGATTCATCAAGGGCGGCGACACCTTCAACGTCATTCCCGACGAGGTGATGATCGGCGGCACCGCGCGAGCCCTGCTGCCGCATGTCCAGGACATGATCGAGAAGCGGCTGGGCGAAATCGCCCACGGCGTCGCCTCGGCCTATGGCGCCACCGTCGACTACCAGTACATCCGGCGCTACCCGCCGACCATCAACCACCCGGACGAGACCGAGTTCGCCGCAAAAGTCGCCGAGGAGATCTGCGGCGCCGCCAACGTCAAGCGCGACATCCCCCCGGTGATGGGCGGCGAGGACTTCTCCTTCATGCTGCGCAAGGTGCCTGGCGCCATGCTGTGGCTCGGCAACGGGCCCGGCGAGGGCAACTGCCTGCTGCACAACCCGCATTACGATTTCAACAACGAGGCGATCCCGACCGGCGTCAGCTTCCTCGTCCGCCTGACCGAGCGGTTCCTCGAGGCAGAGGCGGCGTGAGGACCCAGATCCGCGTCGCCGGCATCCTCGTCGTCGACAGCGCGGTCATCCTCGAGAACGCGATCGGCACCGACCTCTGGAACCTGCCGGGCGGCCGCCTGGAGGACGCCGAGACGCTCCAGCTTGCGGTCCGGCGCGAGTTCCAGGAGGAGATGGGGCTCGCAGTCGCTTGCACGGAGATGCTGGTCGTAAACGAGAACTTCTTTCCGCTCGGCGGCGACGTCATGCGTGAGTACGGCTTCTATTTCCGCGTTCGCGCGCTCGACCCCGGCGTCTCGCCGGCAACCGCGATCAAGAGCCGCGAAGCCAGGTTCCGCTATGTCTGGCATCCGATCGAGACGTTGGCGGACATCGACTTCAAACCGGTCGCCCTGGTGCAGCACCTGGTCGATCCGCCCGCCGGCACCCTCTTCCTGGAGACCCGTGACGCGACGCTGATCGGCCAGCGGTGATGCCCGCGGCATCCAACGCTGGCGGCGAAGCGACGATCGCGCGGCAGTACGCGGCGCTCGCCCCCGATCGCGCGGAGGTGCAGCAGCAGCTCGGTCTCGCCGCCGCCGCCATCGTCCTCGCCGATGCCGTCCGGCCGCTCCGGCGCGTCTCGTGGCTCACGCCGCTCGCGCCCCATGCCCATCTCAATCTCGGGATCGCCCTCGTCGCGCTCCAGCGGCTTGCGGAAGCGGGTGCCGCCTTCCGCCGCACGCTCGTCCTCGCGCCCGACGATCCGGACGCACTCCATGGCTTCGGCGTCGTCGAAGTCGAGAACGGAGCGCGGGATCGGGCCGTTTCGCATCTCCGCCGCGCCATCGATCTGCAGCCGGACCGCGTCGAGACCCTGGTCAGGCTCGCAAACGCGCTGGTGCGAATGCGCCGGAGCAAGGAAGCGGCGACGCTGGAACGACGCGCGCTGTCCCTCGCTCCGAGCCGGGCGCCGGCCCTCTTCGACCTCGGCCTTGCCCTGTTCCAGCTCGACCAGCACAGCGCCTCGCTCGCCAGCTCGCGTCGTGCCCTCGTCGTCGAGCCGGAGTCGATTCAGGCCGAGATCAACATCTCCGCCTCCCTCTTTATCCTGGGACGAACCGCCGAGGCGCTCGCCCGCCTCGGGCGCGCCGCCTATCGTGCCGACGCCGGCCCCGAGCCGTTCCGGAACCTTCTTGCGGCATTGACCTACTCCTCCGACGTCGGCGAGGAGGCGCGCTGGGCGGCGGCGCGCGCGTTCGAAGCCCGCCATGCCGCCACTCCCGATCGCCGGCCATTTGCCGCGACGCGGGATCCGGAACGCCGGCTGACCGTCGGCTATCTTTCCTCCGACCTCTACGAGCACGCGATCATGCGCAGTCTCGGGCCTCTTCTCTCGGCGCACGACCGAAGTGGCTTTCGGATCATCGGTTACGCCGCAGGCACACACGAGGACGCGACGACCGACCGGCTGCGTCGCATGACCGACGGCTGGCGGTCGGTCGCCGGCCTCTCCGACGGCGGCATCGCAGCCCGGGTCCGCGAAGACGGGGTCGACATCCTGGTGATCGTCGGAGGGCGCTTCGACCAGAACCGCCCGCTGGTGGCGAGCCATCGGGCGGCGCCGGTCCAGATCAGCCTGTTCGACGGCGGCACCAGCGGCCTTGCGGAGATGGACTATCTGATCGCCGACCGCATCCTGGTGCCGCCCTCCTCCCGGCGAGCCGAGCGGTTCACCGAGCGCGTGCTGCGACTGCCATCCGTGTACCTGTACGCGCCGCCGGATCGGACGATGCCGATGGGTGAGCCTCCCTGCCTGGCAAAGGGACATGTCGCATTCGCATGCTTCAACAATCCGATGAAGATCGACGACCTCACGCTGAGCCTGTGGGGCCGCGTCCTGTCGGGGACTCCAGGCTCGACCCTGACCCTCAAATACATGGGCCGCTACGCCGATCGGGACCTGCAGCGCCGCGTCCTCGACCGGATCGGCATCGATCCCGGCCGCGTCGCCTTCCTCGCCGGATCGAGCAGCCTTGCCGATCATCTTGCGCTCTATGCGGATGTCGACATCGCCCTCGACGCCACCCCCTTCACCGGCTCGACCACGACTTGGGAGGCGCTGACCATGGGTGTTCCCGTCGTCACTCTGCTCGGCGAAAATCTCGTCGGCCGGCTCAGCGCCTCTCTCCTCGAGCCGATCGGGCTACATGAGCTGGTCGCCCGCGATCCGGACGACTATGTGCGCATCGCCTGCGATCTCGCGCGCGACCCGGCCCGGTTGGCCGTTCTCCGCCACGGCCTTCGCGATCGCCTGGCGCGTTCGCCCCTTTGCGACGGCGCACGCCGGGCACGACAATTCGAACGTATCTATCGCGCCGTCTGGCGGCGCTGGTGCCAGGCGGCCCCGAACGTTGACACCGTCACGATCTGTCCCCAGGATGGGGACACGGAGCGGCATCATGACAGAATTGAAGATCCGCAATCTCGATCCTGAAGTCGTGAAGGGCCTGAAGGCCCAGGCCAAGCGCAAGGGCGTCTCGGTCGAGCAGGAACTGCGCCGGATCGTGACGCGCGCCATCGCACCGGACCGAACCGCGTTGATCGAGGATCTGCGGCGGCTGCGGGCGATGACGCCACCCGAGGCACGCAAGGTAGACTCCGTTGCGATCCTTCGACGGCTACGCAGCCGATGAGCTGTGTGCTCGATGCGAGCATCGGGGCGAAGTGGCTCATAGAGGAGCCGGATAGTCATCTCGCCGAACAGATCCTGACTCTCGGCGAGACGTTCCTCGCCCCCGACCTCTTTGCGATCGAAGTAGCTGCGTCTTTGACGAAGCGGCATCGCGGACGGCAGATCACTGGCGAACAACTCGATCTGTCGCTGTCACGTCTCGAGCGCATCGTCGCCCAGGATCTCGTCGTCGAGTCAACCAGCCATCTCGTGAGTCGAAGTGCGCACATGTCCAGAGTCCTGCACCATAGCCTCTACGACTGCGTATACTTGGCGTTAGCGGAACATCTGAACGCGCCGTTGATGACGGCCGACCTCGTCTTCGTGCGCAAGGTGACGGGATCGGAGTGGCTTGGCTTGGCAATGAGCCTCGACGAGGTCAACCGCATCTTCTCGTGAGGATCGAAGAGACTACCGCCCGCGCTTCGGCCGGCCCGGGCGCGGCTGGATCGGGGCGTTGATCTTCGCCCGCATCTTGTAGTTCGCCTTCGACTTCTGCGGCGGAGCGCCCTTCGGCGCCGCGGCCATCAGCGAGCGGCCGGCTTCGGACGGCGACAGGCCGAGCTCGACCGCCTCCAGCCGGCGGATCTCGTCGCGGAGCTGGCCGGCGGTCTCGAACTCCAGATCGGCGGCGGCTTCGCGCATCCGCTTCTCCAGCTCGTTGATCACCTGGCGCACGTCCTTGCCGACGAACTCGTCGCCTTCCTCGGCGGCGGCCTGCACCACCACCCGGTCGCCCTTCTCGTAGACCGAGTCCAGGATGTCGGCGATGCCGCGCCTGACGCTCTCCGGCGTGATGCCGTTGGCGACGTTGTAGATCTGCTGGCGCTCGCGCCGACGGTTGGTCTCGCCGATCGCATACTCCATCGAGGCGGTGACGTGGTCGGCATAGAGGATGGCGCGGCCGTCGATGTTGCGGGCGGCGCGGCCGATGGTCTGGATCAGCGCGGTCCTGGAGCGGAGATAGCCTTCCTTGTCGGCATCCAGGATGGCGACCAGCGCACATTCCGGGATGTCCAGGCCCTCGCGCAGCAGGTTGATGCCGATCAGCACGTCGAAGGCGCCGAGCCGGAGATCGCGGATGATCTCGATCCGCTCCAGGGTCTCGACGTCCGAATGCACGTATCGGACCCGCACGCCGGCCTCGTGCATGTACTCGGTCAGCGCTTCCGCCATCTTCTTGGTGAGCGTCGTCACCAGCACGCGCTGGCCCTTGGCCGCGCAGGCCTTGCACTCGGCGATGACGTCGTCGACCTGGTGCTCGGTCGGCCGCACCTCGACCACCGGGTCGATCAGGCCGGTCGGGCGCACCACCTGCTCGGTGAAGACGCCGCCGGTCCGATCCAGCTCCCAGGGGCCGGGGGTCGCCGAGACGAAGATCGTCTGCGGGCGCATCGCCTCCCACTCCTCGAACTTGAGCGGACGGTTGTCGATGCAGGACGGCAGCCGGAAGCCGAACTCGGCCAGCACGGACTTCCGGTTGAAGTCGCCCCGGTACATGCCGCCGATCTGCGGCACGGTGACGTGGCTCTCGTCGACGATCAGCAGCGAATCCGGCGGCAGGTACTCGAACAGGGTCGGCGGCGGCTGGCCGGGCGCGCGTCCGGTGAGGTAGCGCGAATAGTTCTCGATGCCCGCGCAGCTTCCCGTCGCCTCCATCATCTCGATGTCGAAGCGGGTGCGCTGCTCGAGCCGCTGCACCTCCAGCAGCTTGCCCTTGGCCGTCAGCTCTTCCAGGCGCTGGGCGAGGTCGACTTTGATCTGCTTCACCGCCTGGCCCATCGTCGGACCCGGCGTCACGTAGTGGCTGGAGGCATAGACCCGGATCGATTCCAGCTCCGCCGACTTCTCGCCGGTCAGCGCGTCGATCTCGTAGATCGCCTCGACCTCGTCGCCGAACATCGACAGCCGCCAGGCCCGGTCCTCGTAATGCGCCGGGAAGATCTCGACCGAATCACCCCGGACCCGGAAGGTGCCGCGCGAGAAGGCCGCGTCGTTCCGTTTGTACTGGAGCTCGACCAGGCTCTTCAGCAGCTTCTGCCGCTCGATCCTCTGGCCCTGCTTCAAGGCGACGATCATCCGGCCATAGGTCTCGACCGAGCCGATG
>CAMBVS010000076.1 GCA_945871425.1 Rhizobium sp. Q54
GCGACTTCGCCGAGTCCTCCTCCCACTGGCTGTGGGAGCTGGACCGGGAGATGCGCTACACCTTCGTCTCCGACGGCGTCCGCGCCATGACCGGGCTGCCGCCGGACGCCTATGTCGGCCTTCGCCTGTTCGACACCCATGCCGGCCAGGGCATGGATCCGGCGGCCAAGCGGCAGTTCCTCGAGGTCCTCGACAAGCGCGAGCCGTTCCTGGACGTGCCGGTGATCCAGACCGCCGCCGACGGGCGCATCCGCCATCTCCGCATCAGCGGGCGGCCGTTCTACGGCGAGAGCGGCAGCTTCCTCGGCCACCGCGGCTCGACCCGCGACGTGACGCCGCAATACGACGCCGAGGCCGATTCCCAGCGCTGGCGCCAGGCGCGCGACATCGCCGCCGCGGCCGACCTCGCCAAGACCCGCTTCCTCGCGCATATGAGCCACGAGCTCCGGACGCCGCTGAACGCCATCCTGGGCTTCGCCGAGATCATGCAGAACGAGCTGTTCGGCCCGCTCGGCGGCGACAGCTATCGGGAATACGCCTACGACATCGCGGCCAGCGGCCGCCACCTGCTCGGCATCATCAACGACCTCCTCGACATGTCCATGATCGAGCTCGGCGAGTTCCCGCAGTCGCCCGAGAACGTGGTGCTGGCCGAGGTCGTCGACGAGGCCGTCCGCATGGCCCGGGGCTTCGCCCACGGTGCCGGTCCGACGATCGAGGCGGCGCTCGTCGATTCCGCCTGGGTCCTCCATATCGACCGCCGGTCGATCCGCCAGATCCTGCTGAACCTGCTCTCCAATGCGGCCAAGTTCACGCCGGCCGGCCACCGGGTCTGGGTCCGGATCGAGGGCAACCGCGACGGCGGCCTCGCCATCACCGTCGCCGACACCGGCTGGGGCATTCCGCCGGAGCGGCTGGCGACGATCTTCGAGCCGTTCCAGCACGGCTCGGCCGAGCGTTCCCGCGGCGGGCGCGGCGCCGGGCTCGGGCTCTGGCTCAGCCGGTCCCTGATCGAGCTGCAGGGGGGAACGCTGAATCTCGACAGCCATGTCGGCGAGGGAACAACCGCGACCGTGACGGTCCCGGCCTCCCGCATCGTCTCGCGGCCTTGAAGCGGCGGCGGAAGCCGCCTCATCAGAGGCTCAGTGCACGCTGACCGGCTCCAGCTCGTGCTGGCGGATGGCGGCGAAGGCAACCTCGCGGTTGGGAGCGAGGCCCATCTGCGTGCCGTCGGCGGCACAGATGGCGAAGCGGGTCTCGTCCTCGACCCGGATCGGCTTCACATAAGCGACGAAGTTGACGCCGAGCCGCGCCAGGTCGGTCGGGCTCATCGGGTTGTAGTTCTCACTCGTATTCATCTTACGCTCCTTCCTCCGGGTCCTTGCGAGGCCCCCGGCCTCAGGACTTCACAGTCCTGGTATCGATGCTGCGGCCGCTCTGCCGGGCCGGCTTGATCTCGATGGTCTTGACGCGGCTCTCCTGCTCGGGGCGGACCAGGTCGACGTGGAGAAGCCCGTTGTCGAGCTCGGCTCCTACCACCTCAATGCCCTCGGCCAGCACAAAGCTCCGCTGGAACTGACGAGCGGCGATGCCGCGGTGCAGATAGACGCGGTCTCCGGCCTCTTCCTGCCGGCCGCGGATGGTCAACTGGTTGTTCTCGACCTGGATCTGCAGGTCGCGCTCGCCGAAGCCGGCCACCGCGAGGGTGATGCGGATACGCCCGTCGCCGATCTGCTCGATGTTGTACGGGGGGTAGCCTTCGGCCGACATCTTGGCGATGCGGTCGACCGCACGCTCGAAATGATCGAAACCCAGCAGGAACGGACTGTTGAACACTGGCATGCGGCTCACGGCCTCCTCCTTTGAGCGAGTACCCTTGGAGCGCCTGGGTGGCGCTCCCCGAACCGGCGGCCCTTAGCGAGGCACCGCCAGAGCTTTATCTGGGGTGCCGGTTGATCTAGATCAAGACAGCGCTTTCAAGGGCTTGGTGGAGCGAAAGCGGGGCTGCGTGGGGCTCGACACGGGCTCGGGCCTGGCTTAAGGAAGCGCCCCATGGATCATCTCGACGCGCTCGAAAGCCAGAGCGTCTACATCCTCCGAGAAGCCTTCAACAAGCTCGATCCCCTCGGCCTCCTGTGGTCGCTGGGGAAGGATTCGAACGTGATGGTCTGGCTCTGCCGGAAGGCCTTTTTCGGCCGCGTTCCGTTCCCGGCGCTGTTCTGCGATACCGGTAAGAAATTCCCCGAGATGTACGCGTTCCGTGACCGATATGCGCGGGAATGGGGCCTCGACCTGATGCAGGAGCCCTGCCCACCGGTCGAGGAGATGGATCCCACCCTGCCGCCGGCGGCGCGCTCGTCGGCCCGCAAGACCTACGCGCTGAAGTCGCTGGTGCAGCGCCTCGGCCTCAAGGCGGTGATCGCCGGCATCCGCCGGGATGAGGATGCGACCCGGGCGAAGGAGCGCTATTTCAGCCCGCGAGGCGAGAACGCGGAGTGGGACGTGCGCGAGCAGCCGCCGGAGCTGTGGGACCAGTTCAAGACCGACTTCGCCCCGGGGACCCATATCCGCGTGCATCCGCTGCTGCATTGGACGGAGGTCGACGTCTGGCGCTACATCCGCCGCGAGGAGATCCCGGTGGTCGACCTCTACTTCGCCAAGGGCGGCAAGCGCTATCGCTCGCTCGGCGACCAGGACATCACCAACCCGATGGCGAGCGTTGCGGCGACCCTGGACGAAATCATCGCCGAGCTCGAGGCGACGCGGGCGCCCGAGCGGGCCGGCCGCGCCATGGACCACGAGGCCGAGGATTCCTTCGAGCGCCTGCGCGTCGCCGGATACATGTAGTGCCGGAGCCGATCGCCCCCCTCAGGATCGCGCTCGCCGGCCACGTCGACCACGGCAAGTCGACGCTGGTCGGCCGCCTCGTCCATGACACCGGATCGCTGCCGGACGGCAAGCTTGAGGCGATCCGCGCCTCCTCGGCCAAGCGCGGCATGCCGTTCGAGTGGGCGTTCCTGCTGGATGCGTTCCAGGCCGAGCGCGACCAGGGCATCACCATCGACACCACCCAGGTGTGGTTGAAGACGGCGAAGCGGGCCTACACGCTGGTCGATGCGCCCGGCCACAAGGAGTTCCTGCGCAACATGGTGACGGGCGCGGCCGCGGCCGAGGGCGCGCTGCTGGTGGTCGATGCCAAGGAGGGCGTGCGCGAGCAGTCGCGCCGCCACGGCTATCTGCTCAGCCTGCTCGGCCTCACGCAGGTCGTCGTCGCCGTCAACAAGATGGACCTGGTGGGCTACGACCAGGCGCGCTTCACCGAGGTCGCGCATGCCATCGGCGCCTATCTCGACTCGCTCGGCGTCGCGCCGAAGGCGGTCATCCCGGTGTCGGGCCGCGAAGGCGACAACGTCGCCTCGCGCTCCGCCGCCATGCCCTGGTATCGCGGGCCGACCCTGGTCGAGGCGATCGACGGCTTCCAGCCGCCGCCGCCTGCGGTCGACCAGCCGCTCCGCTTTCCGATCCAGGACGTCTACAAGTTCGACGAGCGCCGCATCATCGCCGGCCGCATCGAGAGCGGGCGGCTCGAGGTCGGCGATACGCTGGTGTTCTCGCCGGGCGGTCGGAGAGCCAGGGTCGCCGCGATCGAGGCCTGGCCCGAGGACAGACGTCCCAGCGAGGCCGAAGCCGGCCGCTCCATCGGCATCACCCTCGACGACCAGATCTTCGTCGAGCGCGGCCAGATCGGCCACCTCGAGGATGCGGGGCCGGTCGAGACCAACAGCCTTCGCGCCCGCCTGGTCTGGCTCGGCCGCCAGCCGCTGGTCAGGGGCAAGCGCTACAAGCTGAAGCTCGCCACCGCCGAGCACCAGGTCGAGGTGCAGACGATCGAGCGGGTGATCGACACCGCCGATCTCGCCAGCCGCTCCGCCGACGCGGTGCTGGCCGGCGAGATCGCCGAAGTGGTCTTGAGGGCGCGCTCGACGCTCGCCGTCGACGACGCCCGCCTCCTGCCCCGGACCGGCCGCTTCGTCCTGGTCGACGGCTATGACGTCGCTGGCGGCGGCACCATCTCGCTGGACGGCCATGCACGCGCGCGCCGCGACTCCATCCGCTCGACCAACGTCAAGCGGGTCGAAGGCCAGGTCAGCCTCGCCGAGCGCTGGCAGGCGAACGGACACAGGAGCGGCATCCTCTGGTTCACCGGGCTCTCCGGCGCCGGCAAGTCGACGCTGGCGGTCGAGCTCGAGCACCACCTGTTCCGTAAGGGCTGGCATGTCGCCGTGCTCGACGGCGACAACATACGCCATGGGCTCTCGGCCGATCTGGGGTTCTCGCCGGAGGACCGGGCCGAGAACATCCGCCGGGTCGGCGAGGTCGCCGCCCTCTTCGCCCGCGCCGGCCTCATCGTCATCACCGCCTTCATCTCGCCCTACCGGGAGGATCGCGACCGGGTGCGGCGGATCGCCCCCGACCTCTTCCACGAGATCCATGTCGCGGCCGACCTCGCGACATGCGAGCAGCGCGACCCGAAGGGGCTCTACCGCAAGGCCAGGGCCGGCAAGATCCAGGAGTTCACCGGGATTTCGGCGCCTTATGAGCCGCCGGAAGCCCCCGAACTGGTCGTCGACACGGCCGCCCACCGACTCGAGGCCTGCCTTGCCCAGCTCTCCGCCTATGTCGAGGCGCATCTCGGGGCGCCCGGCGGTCGTTAACCACGACTTAAGGGTTGGCGGGCGATCTTATTGCCCGTGATGGTGAGCGCGATGGCCCCCCTCCTTGCGTCCTCTGAGCCGCGTGTGCTGGTGCTGGGTGCGTCGTCGCTGGTCCGCGAGCTCGAGCAGCTGCTGGCCGGCGAGGGGCTCTACCCAGTCGTCAAGCTTCCGGGGCCGGGGGCGGTGCGGGCGACCGACATGATCGTTCTCGACCTGCCCGCCGGCGGACAGGCCGCGCTCGACCGGCTCGCCTTCTGGCAGCAGCTGCCCGAGGACGAGCGTCCGGCGGTCCTGTCGCTTTACGTCGATGCGGCGCACCGGCCGCTCGCGCTTTCGGTCGGCGACGCGATCCGCGTCCCCTGCGATCCGCTCGAATTCAAGGACCGGGTGATCGGCCTCGCGCGCCGGCACGCCTCCTGGCGCCGCGCCGTCGTCGCGACCCGCAAGCTCAACGAGGCCCGCGCGCTGCTCCGCGAGACCGAGGACCGGCTGACCCGGCTCGAGGCGCGGAACCAGACCGAAGGCAAGAACGACGGCGAGGTCGCGGCATATCTCGCCCACGAGATCCGCACGCCGCTCACCGCCATCCTCGGCTTCTCCGAGGTCCTCAAGGACCAGCGCTTCGGCCCGCTCGGCAACACGCGCTATGCCGGCTATGCGACCGACATCCACCGCTCGGCGACGCATCTGGCGCGGATCTGCGACGATGCGCTCAGCTTCGCCAAGGTCGAATCCGGCCGCGACCGGCTGAAGGTCGAGAAGATCAAGATCGCCGACGTCTTCGACCGCGCGGTCTCGATGGTGCGGGATCTCGCCGAGCAGAGCGGCGTCCGCCTCAAGATCGATGTCGAGCAGGGCTTCCCGGTGCTCGATACCGACGGCTCGAAGCTGCTGCAGGTCGTCCTCAACCTCACCACCAATGCCATCAAGTTCACGCCATCGGGCGGCACGGTGAAGCTGAAGGCGCGCCTGGACTGGCTTCGCGGCGCCATGGTCCTGGTCATCCGCGACAGCGGCATCGGCATGAGCCCGGAGGATATCTCGCTCGCCATGCGGCCGTTCGGACAGGTAGGCAGGTCGATCCTCGGCCGGCCGCAGGGCGCCGGTCTCGGCTTGCCTCTGACCCGCGCGCTGGTCGAGCGGCTGGGCGGCCAGATCGAGATCGTCACGCAGCCCGGCGTCGGCACGGTCATCACCGTCCTCTTGCCGCGCTCGATCGCCGAAGAGGCGGATTAGGGCAGATCCAGCGGCCAGATCGGCCGGCGCAGCCTGGTCCATGGGAACTTGGCGTAGTCGAGCGAGCAGATGCCACCGGAATCGACATAGATCAGCTTCCGCGCCATCGGCTCGAAGTCGGCGCGGAAGTGGTTCATCGCCTTGCAGGCGAGGATGTTCGCTTTCTCCGGCTCGACGCCGTAGATGCGGAACTGCTCGCGGTCGTCGATCTGCGTCCGATACGTCGCGACGATGATGCGGATCGACCCCAGATCCAGAAGGAAGCTCGGCCCCATGGTGCCGGTGGTCCCGGTCGCGTACTTGCCTTTCCTCAGATAGATGCCGTCCGAAACCGCGACGACCTTGCCGGTCAGCCGGATCGGCGTGCCGCCGAAACGCGGGTCGATCTTGCCGCCGAGGTCGATGGAGACCGTGGCGCCGACCCCGGCCCTCAAGCCGATGGCCGCCGATTCCGGATCGGCGATGGTTCCGACCACCACATCCTCGATGCCGGCCTCGATCAAGGCCCTGATCAGGTTGGTGCCGTCGCCATGGCCGCCGCCGCCGGGGTTGTCGGTGTAGTCGCCGATCAGCAGCGGCCCGGCTCCGGCCGGCGCTCGCTCGCGGGCGATGGCGATGGTCTCCTCCATCGGCAGAAGCCCGATGGTGTTGCGCGCGCGTGTCGTCCAGATGTGCTCGGCCAGCCGCTCGGCGAGGGCCTTGTATGCGGGCCGGCGGCCGTCGCCGGTGACCAGCACGCTGGGCCCGGTGAAGGGAACGTCGCTCCAGGCGTAGCCGGCATTGACGCCGATATCGAGCACGCCCGGTTCCTCGGCCTCGGCCGCCTTCACGAAGGCCAGCATCTCTACCATCGGGCCATAACCCGAGATTGTCCGCCCGCGGTCGAGGCCCGAAATCACCGGCCGGTTGGCGAGGCTGACCGTCGGCCGGATCTCGCCCTTCATCGCGCGCTGGAGCAGGCGGCCGGCGCGCTCGGCCGCCTCGTACATATCGGTGTGCGGCGTCGTCCGGTATGTCGTGACGATGTCGGCAAGCGACGCCATCTCCTCGGTCGCGTTGGCATGCAGGTCGAGGCTTACGGCGATCGGCACCTTGGGCCCGACCAGCGCGCGGACGCGCTTCAGGATCTCGCCCTCGGCGTCGTCATGGCCGTCGGCGACCATGGCGCCGTGCAAAGGCAGCAGTACGCCGTCGACGGGAAGCGCTGCCGTCAGCGCGCCGACGATGATCCCCAGCATGTGCTCGAAGGCGTCGGCCGTCACCTTCCCTGAAGGCTGGGCGACCGCCGCCAGCGGATGGACCATCTTCCATTTGAACTCGTCGGCGAGATCGAACACCGCGCCCCATTCCGCGCGCGTGCCGCGCATCGCCTTCGGGATCTCGTCGCCTTTCAGATACTCGCAGGCCTCGAAGCTGGCCAGCGTCGTCGGGGTGATGCTGAAGGTATGGGTCTCGTGCATCACCGAGGCGGAAAAGACGGTGAAGGCCATGGCGGTGTCCTCCTACACAAGCAGGCGAGCCTAGGCAGAGAAATATCCGCCCGCGATGGACGCTCCGCCGAAACTATGACTGACTGCGGTAGCCAAGTAAGGGGGCTTCGATGATCTTCGGTTCCGCAGCCTTCGGGCTGTTTCACGTCGCCTTGAGCTTCGTCGGCATCGCCGCGGGCTTCGCCGTGCTCGCCGGTCTTCTCCGCGGCGATCGGCCGGATGGCTGGACCCATGCCTTCCTGGTCACGACGGCGGCGACCAGCGTCACCGGCTTCCTGTTTCCGTTCAACGGATTCACGCCAGGGATCGGCACCGGCGTCGTCGCGACACTCGTGCTGATCCCGACGCTGCTCGCCTTCTATCGTTTCGATCTCGAGGGCCGTTGGCAGCGGACCTATGTGATCGGCGCCGTGATCTCGCTCTACCTCAACACCTTCGTGCTGGTGGTGCAGTCCTTCCTCAAGTTCCCGCAGCTGAGAGAGTTGGCGCCGAGCGGCAACGAACCGCCCTTCGCGATCGTGCAGGGCCTCGTGCTGATCTTCTTCGTGTACGCCGGCTACCGAGCGGTGAAGCGCTCCCGTCCGGTCACCGCTTGAGGTGCCGTCTCCCGTGCTGCTGCCGGTCCTGACGATTCTGCTCGGCCTAGCCGGGCCTGCCTTCGCCCAGGAGTGGAAGAAGATCGAGCCTGTAGACTCGGCGCTGATCGTGGCGATCCCCGCGCTGAATGGAGCGAAGCCGACCTATTTCGATCGTGCCGAAGGCTCCGAATCGAAGCCGGCGACCACGGACAAGGCCGGCTATGCCGCGTCCGGAACCCTCGGGGTCTTCTGGTACGAGTACCTGAGCGGTCCGGCGGCATGGCGGGATGACGGCCTGCGCGCGGCCGTCGAGGCGCTCGACTGGATCGCCGACAAGACCCTGGTCATGAGCCCAAGGGAGCACCCCTATTTCCGCGGCAATGCCGAGGGACGCTTCCGAACCTTCACCTATCGCCCGCAGACCGTCGATCGCCCCTGCGTGGTCGGCCAATACGCTCGCTCCGGCTCTACGCTCTCCGAGCGAGTGACCCTGATCGTCTGCCAGCCGGCCGGCACCCAGATGGACATGGCGGCGGCGAAGAAGCTGGTCGACGGCGTGGGGACCAAGGCGCTCCCGCCGGCGATGTAAGGGCGGACTCGATGCGCAGAAGACCATCCGCCAGACTGTTGATAGTCGACCCCGCCGGAAGGGTCCTCCTGTTTCGTTTCGTTCACGAGGACGGCGCGCTTGCGGGTCAGGATTACTGGGCTACGCCGGGCGGAGCCGTCGAAGACGGTGAGACATTCGAGCAAGCCGCTATCCGTGAGCTGCACGAAGAGACGGGCATCCGGGTTGAGTCCGTCGGTCCTCAGATCGGGCGAAGGGAATTTGTGCTCCAACTGACGGATGGCGAGCGCGTCACCGCGGATGAGCGGTTCTTTCGAGTAGACGTCAAGGAAGCGGCCTTGTCCCGTGACGGATGGACGGCTGAGGAAGCGGAAGTCATGACGGCTCATCGTTGGTGGTCCGCAGATGAGCTTTCGCTGACGACCGAAACCGTATGGCCGAGGAATCTGATTGAGATGCTAGGTCGCCCTAGCTGATCGCGCGGTTTCGAAGTGAGACACTACGCGCGAGGATGGCTCGACACGCATGGTAGACTGCGAGTCATGAGCCTCCCCGCATTTCCGCCCGCCGCCGCGCGGAACGCGCGCCGCTTCTGATGGCGCTGCCGGAGCCGTTCGCCGGGTGGTTCGCCACGCGCGGCTGGACCGTGCGCGACCATCAGCTGGCGCTCATCGAGGCCGACCGCAGCGGCGACTCGGTGCTGCTGATCGCGCCGACCGGCGCTGGCAAGACGCTGGCCGGATTCCTGCCGAGCCTGATCCGGCTCGCCGAGGATCCGGCGCCGCGCCTCGACACGCTCTACATCAGCCCGCTGAAGGCGCTGGCGGTCGACGTGCACCGGAACGTGCTGGACCCGATCGCCGAGATGGCGCTGCCGGTCACCGCCGAGACCCGCACCGGCGACACGCCGCATTCCAAGCGCCAGCGCCAGCGGAAGACGCCGCCGCATCTCCTGCTGACCACGCCCGAGTCGCTGGCGTTGCTGCTCTCCTATGCGGATGCGCCAGAGATCTTCCGGCGGCTGAAATGCGTCATCGTCGACGAGCTGCATGCGCTGGCCGGCAGCAAGCGCGGCGACCTGCTCGCGCTCGGCCTCGCGCGCGTGGCGAAGCTGGCGCCGACGGCGCGGCGGATCGGCCTGTCGGCGACCGTGGCCTATCCGGACGCGCTCGCCTCATACCTCTCGACCGAAGCGAGACCCGACGATCCCCGCGTCCGTCGCGTCATCGCCAAGGGCGGAGCGAAGGCCCAGGTCCGCATCCTCAAGACCAAGGCGGAGACGCCCTGGGCCGGGCACATGGCCGCTCACGCGCTGCCGGAGGTCTATGCCGCGATCAAGGCGCACACCACCACCATCGTCTTCGTCAACACCCGCGCCCAGGCGGAGATCGCCTTCCAGGGGCTCTGGCGGCTGAACGAGGACAAGCTCGCCATCGGCATCCATCACGGCAGCCTGGTGCCCGAGCAGCGGCGCAAGGTCGAGGCGGCGATGGCACGCGGCGCGTTGAAGGCCGTGGTCGCCACGTCCTCGCTCGATCTCGGCATCGACTGGGGCGGCGTCGACCTGGTGATCCAGATGGGCGCGCCCAAGGGCGCGTCGCGCCTGATCCAGCGCATCGGCCGCGCCAATCATCGCCTGGACGAGCCGAGCCGCGCGCTGCTGGTGCCCGGTAACCGCTTCGAGGCGCTGGAGTGCCAGGCGGCGATCGAGGCGGTGGCGGCCGGCGAGCTCGACGGCGACCCGCCGAAGACCGGCGGCCTCGACGTGCTGGCGCAGCATCTGGTCGGCCTCGCCTGCTCGGCTCCCTTCGCCGCGGACGACGTCTATGCCGAGGTCACCGGTGCCGCGCCCTATGCGGATCTCAGCCGCGAGGACTTCGACGGCGTGCTCGACTACGTCGCGACCGGCGGCTACGCGCTGAAGGCCTATGAGCGCTACAAGCGGCTGCGCCTTAACCCGGAAGGTCGCTGGCGCATCGCCAACCCGACGCTGGCCAGGCGCCACCGCATGAACATCGGCACCATCGTCGAGGCGATGACGATCAAGGTGAAGCTGAAGCGCGGCCCCGTGCTGGGCGAGGTCGAGGAATACTTCATCAACACGCTCACCCCCGGCGACACCTTCATCTTCGGCGGCCGGCTGCTCTGCTTCGAGGGCCTGCGCGAGACCTGGGCCGAGGCGACGCCGGCCAGCGGCGGCGAGCCGATGATCCCGGCCTATGAAGGCGGGCGGCTGCCGCTCACCACCCATCTCGCCGATCGCGTCCGCGCGCTCCTCGAGGATTCAGGTCGCTGGCCGACCCTGCCGAAGGCGGTCGAGGACTGGCTCGACCTGCAGCGCTGGCGCTCGGTGCTGCCGAGGCGGGGCGAGCTGCTGGTCGAGGCCTTCCCGCGCGGCGACAAGGAATTCTTCGTGGCCTATGCCTTCGAGGGACGGAACGCGCATCAGACCCTGGGCATGCTGCTGACCCGGCGGATGGAGCGCCTGGGTCTGAAGCCGCTGGGCTTCGTCGCCACCGACTATGTGCTCGCCGTCTGGAGCCTGAAGGCGGTCAAGGACATGGACACGCTCCTCGACAAGGACATGCTGGGCGACGACCTCGAGTCCTGGCTCGCCGAGTCGAGCCTGATGAAGCGCACCTTCCGCAATGTCGCGGTGATCGCGGGCCTGGTCGAGCGGCGCTATCCGGGCAAGGAGAAGTCGGGCCGCCAGGTGACGGTGAACACCGACCTGATCTACGACGTGCTGCGCCGGCACGACCCCAACCACATCCTGCTGCGCGCGACCCGGGCGGATGCGGCGACCGGCCTCCTCGACGTCCGCCGCCTCGCCGATTTCCTGGTCAGGATCGAAGGCCGCATCCGCCATCGAAGTCTCGACCAGGTGTCGCCGCTGGCGGTGCCGGCCATGCTCGACATCGGCCGCGAGCGGGTCGACGGCGCCGGCATCGACGATCTCTGGGAAGAGGCGGCCGAGGCGCTGATCGCCGAGGTGATGGCGCCGAGACCGCAGGGCAAGCTGCCGCTTTAGCGTCGACGGGGTCGGCAGGCGAGCAACGCCAACAATGATTGCGACTTGAGAACCGCGACTCTCATCCAGAGAGGGGCCGAGGCTGTCCAAATCAAACGTGTACTGGACCCGCCGCCGGATGGCGCGGGCTCGGACCCTGGGCTTCATCGGTCATCGTGGCGACCCGATGCCTTGGAAACCGCCGCCTCAATCCGATCGGCGGCAAGAGGCCGCCAGCGGCAGCCGGCGGCCTCTCTGCGGTATGACCTGCCGGTTACTTCGGCATGATGACGGTGTCGATGACGTGGATCACGCCATTGTCGGCCGCGACGTCCGCCGAGGTTACCTTGGCGTTGTCGACCATGACGCCTGCCATGTTGGCAACGATCTTCACCGACTGGCCCTCGACCGTCTTTGCATCAGTAGTCTTGCCGGCGAGCGACGCGCTCATCACCTTGCCGGGAACGACGTGATAGGTCAGCACCTTCGTCAGCTGAGCCTTGTTCTCCGGCTTCAGCAGGTTCTCGACGGTACCGGGCGGCAGTTTCTTGAACGCCTCGTCGGTCGGCGCGAACACGGTGAACGGACCGGGGCCCTTCAACGTGTCGACGAGACCGGCGGCCTTCAGCGCGGTCGCGAGCGTGTTGAACTGGCCAGCCTTGACGGCGGTGTCGACGATGTCGGCGGCCTGTACGGCAACTGGGCCGAGCGAGAGCGTGGCGCCGAGGGCAATGCCGACGATGGTCTTGCGGATCATGCTTGATGTCCTTCGGATAATGAGCCTCGCTTCCCGTAGGCGACATGCAGGGGAAAGCGAAGTGTTGTTAGAAGTCGCGCGCGTCGCAACGACGTTGCGCATCACCGACTATTGGCTCTTACGGGCACCCGTCGGCGACGGATCAAGACGCCCGCATTAAATCTTCGAGGCGGAATTTGGGCGACGTGCGCGCTCGCCATGATCGGCCGGCGCACCGACCGACTGTGGCATTTTAACGCTTCCATCAGGTCCGCGATTCGTGCGGCTGCGCCGACCTCTCCGGCACTGGACGAGAACTAGCGTTCCGACGCCTGCGCCTCAGTTGCCATGGCTCACGATGGACGCTGTGGCGACCAACTCCTCGAGCAGGGCCATGGTGGCACGACCGGAACAGCCGAAGGGATTCAGCACGGCTTTCTCGGAGTATTTGAGGAGCAGAGTGGGATTGACCTTTGCAATGTTCACTTGCCCCATGGTCCAGCTGCCAAATCGCCGCTCGGAGATCTCCTCGTAACTCAACATCCGCACGTTAAGGTGCCGGTCGTCACGGATGATCGCGTTGAACAGTTCGCAGACTTCGTCGCGACCGCCTTCGAGTAACTGGATAAATATGTCGTCGAAGAAACAGAGAATGCCGGTGATGCCCTGCCGGGGGTTGTTCATGCGAGACTTCTCCAGAATGGAGTCGATCACCGGCGCGACGAGCGGTACCGCGGCGCGGCTGGCGTAGAGACAGCGGACGAGCATCTTGGCCTCAGCTCTTCAGATTGATTAATGACAGGAACTCGCGGCGCAGCGCCGAATCCTTGAGGAAGGAACCGCGCATAACGCTATTGACCATCTTGGTGGCGGAATCCTTGACTCCGCGCCAGTGCATGCAGAAGTGATCCGCTTCCATGACCACCGCCAGCCCATCGGGGGTTACCTTGTCCATGAGCAACTCGGCGATCTGCGTAATCGCTTCCTCCTGAATCTGGGGCCGGCTCATGACCCATTCTGCAAGGCGCGAGTACTTCGACAACCCGATCAGATTGGAGTGCTCGTTGGGCATGACGCCGATCCAAAGCCGTCCCATGATCGGACAGAAATGGTGACTGCAAGCGCTGCGCACCGTAATCGGGCCGACGATCATCAACTCGTTGAGGCACTCGGCGTTCGGAAACTCGGTAATCGGCGGCACTGGCGCATACCGCCCGCGAAACACCTCATTCAAATACATCTTGGCAACGCGGCGGGCGGTGTCGTGGGTATTGTGGTCGCTTTCGGTATCGATCACGAGGCTTTCAAGAACCCCCTTCATCTTGCTCGC
>CAMBVS010000077.1 GCA_945871425.1 Rhizobium sp. Q54
CCGGAAGGCACCGAGATGGTGATGCCGGGCGACAACATCGCCATGGAAGTCAAGCTGATCGCCCCGATCGCCATGGACGAGGGGCTGCGCTTCGCCATCCGCGAGGGCGGACGTACCGTCGGCGCCGGTGTCGTCGCATCCATCATCGAGTAAGGACCACAGCGCGTCTTTCGCGCGAGGACAGCCATGGACAGCCAGAATATCCGCATCCGACTGAAGGCCTTCGACCATCGGGTGCTGGACCAGTCGACGGGCGAGATCGTGAACACGGCGAGGCGGACGGGTGCGCGCGTGCGCGGGCCCATCCCGCTTCCGACCCTGATCGAGAAGTTCACGGTCAACCGCTCGCCGCACATCGACAAGAAGAGCCGCGAGCAGTTCGAGATCCGGACGCACAAGCGGCTCCTCGACATCGTCGACCCGACGCCCCAGACCGTGGACGCGCTGATGAAGCTCGACCTCGCCGCCGGCGTCGACGTCGAGATCAAGCTGTAAGGGGCGGGGATCGACATGGCGGACTCCAAGCGCCAGCGCTCCGGTCTCCTGGCCCAGAAGGTCGGGATGACCCGGGTGCTCAACGATGACGGCGAGCACATCCCCGTCACCGTGCTCAAGATCGACCAGTGCCAGGTGGTTGCCGTTCGCACCGCCGAGAAGGACGGCTATTCGGCGGTCCAGCTCGGCGTCGGCAAGGCCAAGGTGAAGAACGTGACCAAGCCCGAGCGCGGTCACTTCGCCAAGGCCAAGGTCGAGCCGAAGAAGAAGCTCGTCGAGTTCCGCGTCTCCGCCGATGCGCTGCTCGAGGTGGGGTCGGAGGTCTCGGTCGAGCATTTCGTCCCCGGCCAGTTCGTCGACGTCGTCGGCACCTCGATCGGCAAGGGCTTCGCCGGCGCTATGAAGCGCTGGAATTTTGCCGGCCTCGAGGCGAGCCACGGCGTGTCGATCTCTCACCGCTCGCACGGCTCGACCGGCAACCGCCAGGACCCGGGCAAGACCTTCAAGGGCAAGAAGATGGCGGGCCATCTCGGCGACAAGCGGATCACCGTGCAGAGCCTGAAGGTGGTGTCCGCAGATGCCGCGCGCGGGATACTGCTGATCCGCGGCGCCGTGCCGGGCGCCGAAGGCGCCTATGTCCTGGTCAAGGACGCCGCCAAGAGGAAGCAGCCCAAGGACGTCAAGCTCCCCTACCCCACGGCGGCCAAGGCTCCGGCCGAAGCCGCTGCGGCGAAGGAGTGAGGACATGAAGGTCAAGATCAAGAACCTCGACGCCAACGAAGTCGGTGAGATCGATCTCGCCGACGAGGTCTTCGGCGTGCCGGCTCGCGCCGATCTGCTCGCTCGCGTGGTCAACTGGCAGCTCTCCAAGCGCCGCTCCGGCAACCACAAGACCAAGGGCATCAGCGACATCCAGGGCACCACCAAGAAGCCGTTCGCCCAGAAGGGTGGCGGTCGCGCGCGTCAGGGCTCGCTGCGCTCGCCGCAGTTCCGCGGCGGCGCCCGGATCTTCGGACCGGTGGTCCGCAGCCACGAGTTCGACCTGCCGAAGAAGGTGCGGAAGCTCGGCCTCAAGATCGCGCTCTCGTCCAAGGCCGCCGACGGCAAGCTGGTCATTCTCGACTCGGCCGAGGTGAAGGACGGCAAGACCAAGCAGCTGGCCCAGCGTCTCGGCAAGCTCGGGCTTTCCTCCGTCCTCTTCATCGACGGCGAGAAGGTCAACGATCTCTTCGCCCGCGCCGCCCGTAACCTGCCGCATGTCGACGTGCTGCCCGAGATGGGCGCCAACGTCTACGACATCCTCAGGCGGGACACGCTGGTGCTGACCAAGGCCGCCGTCGAGCGCCTGGAGGCGCGCCTGAAATGAGCATGCGTCCTTACAACGCCAAGCAGGTGAAGCTGTCGCGGGAGGCGATGTACGACATTGTCCGCCGCCCGGTAATCACCGAGAAGGCGACCCGCCAGAGCGAGCACAATGTCGTCGTCTTCGAGGTGCCGCTCACGGCGTCCAAGCCGGAGATCAAGGTCGCGATCGAGACCCTGTTCAAGGTCAAGGTCAAGGCCGTGAACACCGCGGTCGTCGGCGGCAAGATCAAGCTCTTCCGCGGCCGCCGGGGCCAGCGGAGCGACTGGAAGAAGGCCCTCGTGACCCTCGCCGAGGGCCACAGCATCGACGTCACAACCGGGCTCTGAGCGGATACAAGCCATGGCACTCAAGTCATACAATCCGGTCACGCCGTCCACCCGCCAGCTGGTCCTGGTCGACCGCAGCGAGCTGTGGAAGGGCAAGCCCGTCAAGGGGCTGACCGAAGGCAAGCGCAAGACCGGCGGCCGCAACAACAACGGCCGCATCACCGCCTGGCGGAAGTCGGGCGGCCACAAGCAGCGCTATCGCGTCATCGACTTCAAGCGGCGCAAGTTCGACGTGCCGGCGACGGTCGAGCGGCTGGAATACGATCCCAACCGGACCGCGTTCATCGCGCTGGTCAAGTACGCCGACGGCGAGCAGGTCTATATCCTGGCCCCGCAGCGCCTCAAGGTCGGCGACCAGGTGGTGGCCGGCGAGAAGGCCGACATCAAGCCGGGCAACGCGCTCCTGCTGAAGAACATCCCGGTCGGCACGATCGTGCACAACGTCGAGCTGAAGCCCGGCAAGGGCGGCCAGCTGGCCCGCTCGGCCGGCACCTACGTGCAGCTCGTCGGGCGCGACTCGGGCTTCGCTCTCATCCGCCTCGCCTCGGGCGAGACGCGGAAGGTGGCGGCCGAGTGCATGGCGACCATCGGTGCGGTCTCCAACCCGGACCAGCAGAACATCTCGATCGGCAAGGCCGGGCGCAACCGCTGGCTCGGCGTCAAGCCGAGCGTCCGCGGCGTCGCCATGAACCCGATCGACCACCCGCACGGCGGCGGCGAAGGCCGCACCTCGGGCGGCCGTCACCCCGTCACGCCTTGGGGCAAGGGCACCAAGGGAACGAAGACGCGCAACAACAAGCGGACGGACCAGTTCATCGTCCGCCGCCGGAACGCGAAGTAAGGAGGTCGCCTTGACCCGCTCCGTCTGGAAGGGCCCGTTCGTCGACGGCTATCTGATGAAGAAAGCCGAGAAGACGCGCGCGTCCGGCCGCAACGAGGTCATCAAGATCTACGCGCGGCGCTCGACCATCCTGCCGCAGTTCGTAGGCCTGACCTTCGGCGTCTACAACGGCCACAAGTTCATCCCGGTCTTGGTGAACGAGAACATGGTCGGCCACAAGTTCGGCGAATTCTCGCCGACCCGCACCTTCCACGGACACTCGTCCGACAAGAAGGCGAAGAGGGCTTAAGCGCCATGAGCAAGAAGAAGGTCGAGCGCAGGCTCGCCGAGACGGAGGCGATGGCGGTGCTGCGGAACCTCCGCACCAGCCCGCGCAAGCTCAACCTGGTGGCGGAGTCGATCCGCGGCCTCGGCGCGGCGACGGCTCTCTCGCAGCTCGCCGTCAACAAGCGTCGCGTCGCCCAGCACGTCCGCAAAGCGCTGCAGTCGGCGATCGCCAACGCCGAGAACAACCACCAGCTCGACGTCGATCGTCTCTTCGTCAAGCAGGCCAGCGTCGGCAAGGGCCTCGTCATGCGCCGGTTCCATGCGCGCGCCCGCGGCCGCGCTTCGTCGATCGTAAAGCCGTTCAGCCACCTCACGATCGTGGTTGGCGAGCGCGAGGAGGCGGCCTGATGGGTCAGAAAGTCAATCCGATCGGCCTTCGGGTCGGTATCAACCGGACCTGGGATTCGCGCTGGTACGCGAACAAGGACTACGCCGACCTGCTGCACGAGGACCTGAAGCTCCGCAAGTACTTGCATGAACGGCTGCTCCAGGCCGGCTGCAGCCGGGTGGTGATCGAGCGGCCGGCGAAGAAGGCCCGCGTGACCATTCATTCGGCCCGCCCGGGCGTCGTCATCGGCAAGAAGGGCGCCGACATCGAGAAGCTGCGCGCCGATCTCGCCAAGATGACCGGCGGCGAGGTCTCGCTCAACATCATCGAGATCCGCAAGCCCGAGATCGACGCCAAGCTGGTCGCCGAGGGCATCGCCCAGCAGCTCGAGCGCCGGGTCGCCTTCCGTCGTGCGATGAAGCGTGCCGTTCAGTCGGCGATGCGTCTCGGCGCGCTCGGCATCCGCATCAACTGCGGCGGCCGCCTCGGCGGCGCCGAGATCGCGCGCATGGAGTGGTACCGCGAAGGCCGGGTGCCGCTGCACACGCTGCGCGCCGACGTCGACTACGGCCAGGCCACGGCCAAGACCACCTACGGCACCTGCGGCGTGAAGGTCTGGGTGTTCAAAGGCGAAATCCTGGCCCATGACCCTATGGCCCAGGACAAGCGCCTGGCCGAGCAGCAGCAGCAGATGGGCCGCTCGACCTCGCGTGGTGGAGATGCCGCGTCATGATGTCGCCGAAGCGCACCAAGTATCGCAAGGCCCACAAGGGCCGGATCAAGGGCACGTCGAAGGGAGCCACCGCGCTCAACTTCGGCTCCTTCGGTCTCAAGGCGATGGAGCCGGAGCGGGTGACCGCGCGCCAGATCGAGGCGGCGCGCCGCGCGATCACGCGCCACCTCAAGCGCTCGGGCCGTCTTTGGATCCGGGTGTTCCCGGACGTTCCCGTCTCGTCGAAGCCGGCCGAGGTCCGCATGGGCTCCGGCAAGGGCGCGCCCGAGTTCTGGGTCTGCCGGGTGAAGCCGGGCCGCATTCTCTTCGAGGTCGACGGCGTGCCGCGCGACCTCGCTCACCGGGCTTTCGAGCTGGCGGCCGCCAAGCTGCCGATCAAGACCCGTTTCGTCGCTCGTCTGGGGATGGAGGCTTAGTCGATGGACGCTGCCGATCTCAGGACCAAGTCCGACGATGAGCTGAAGCAGCTGATCGCCGACCTCAAGAAGGAGCAGTTCAACCTGCGCTTCCAGAGGGCCAGCGGCCAGCTCGAGAACACCGCGCGTGTCGGCGTGGTCCGTCGCGACATCGCGCGGATCAAAACCGTCATTCACGCCAAGGCCGCGAAGGCCGGTTGAGGAGCCGAAGATGCCCAGGCGAGTCCTGCAGGGTCGAGTGACGAGCGACAAGACCGACAAGACGGTGACCGTCTTGATCGAGCGTCGCGTCATGCACCCGCTCTACAAGAAATTCATCACCCGCTCGAAGAAGTACCACGCGCACGACGAGGAGAACCGCTGCAAGGTCGGCGATCTCGTCCGGATCCGGGAGTGTCGCCCGATCTCGAAGACCAAGCGCTGGGAAGTGATCTCCGAGTTAGCGGCCTCCGGGCCGGCTGACTGATCTGGAAGAGGCAACGCCATGATCCAGGTAGAATCACATCTCGAGGTCGCCGACAATTCCGGCGCCCGTCGCGTGCAGTGCATCAAGGTGCTCGGCGGCTCGCGCCGTCGCTTCGCCTCGGTCGGCGACATCATCGTCGTCTCGGTCAAGGAGGCGATCCCGCGCGGCCGCGTTAAGAAAGGCGAGGTGACGAAGGCCGTCATCGTCCGCACGGCGAAGGAAATCCGCCGCGCCGACGGCAGCGCCATCCGCTTCGACCGCAATGCCGCCGTGCTCATCAACAAGGACGGCGAGCCGATCGGTACGCGCATCTTCGGACCGGTCACGCGCGAGCTGCGCGCGAAGAAGTTCATGAAGATCGTCAGCCTGGCCCCGGAGGTGCTCTGAAGCCATGGCCGAGAAGTTCAAGATCAAGAAGGGCGATCAGGTGATCGTCACCACCGGCAAGGACAAGGGCAAGCGGGGCGAGGTGCTCCGCGTGCTCCGCGAGAACCGCCGCGTGGTCGTCGCCGGCGCGAACGTCGCCAAGCGGCACACCCGGCCGGCGCCCGGCAACCCGGGCGGCATCGTCGACAAGGAGCTGTCGCTCGACATCTCCAACGTCGCGCTGGTCGATCCCAAGTCAGGTGAGCCGACCCGTGTCGGTTTCCGCACACTCGATGATGGTCGCAAGGTCCGCTTCTCCAAGCGGTCCGGCGAGGTCATCGATCTCTAAAGAGGCGAAACCATGGCCACCCGGCTCAAAGAACAGTATCGATCGAAAGTGCGCGCCGAGCTCATGAAGGAGTTCGGCTACAAGAACCCCATGCAGGTTCCGCGCCTCGAGAAGATCGTCATCAACATGGGCGTCGGCGAGGCGGTCGCGGATTCCAAGAAGATCCAGGCCGCGGCAGACGAGCTGACGCGCATCACCGGCCAGAGGCCGGTGGTGACCAAGGCGAAGAAGTCGATCGCCGTCTACAAGCTCCGCGAGGGGCAGGCGATCGGCGTCAAGGTGACGCTGCGCCAGGATCGCATGTACGAGTTCCTGGACCGGCTGGTCACCATCGCGCTGCCGCGGGTTCGCGACTTCCGCGGCCTCAGCGGCAAGAGCTTCGACGGTCGCGGCAACTACGCGCTCGGCCTCAAGGAGCAGATCGTGTTCCCGGAGATCGACTACGACAAGATCGATGCGGTCCGTGGCATGGACATCGTGATCTGCACCACCGCGGCCACCGACAAGGAGGCCAAGGCCCTGCTCAAGGGCTTTGACCTGCCGTTCTACAACTGACGTTTTTGACGATCTGAACGTAACGATAGACGTAAGGGATCGTCGGAGGACGAGATGGCAAAGACGAGCTCAATCGAGCGGAACAAGCGGCGCCGCCGCATGGTCAAGCAGTTCGCCGCCAAGCGCGCGAAGCTGAAGGCCGTGGTGCAGGACCAGGCGGTCCCGATGGAGGAGCGCTTCGCCGCGCAGATGAAGCTTTCCGAGCTTCCGCGCAATTCTTCGAAGGTGCGGATCCGCAACCGCTGCGAGCTGACGGGGAGGCCGCGGGCCTTCTATCGGAAGTTCAGGCTCTCGCGCATCGCGATTCGCGAGCTCGCGTCGAACGGGCAGATCCCCGGCATGACGAAGTCGAGCTGGTAGGGAAGGTAGACCACTATGGTGATGACCGATCCGCTCGGCGACATGCTGACCCGTATCCGCAACGGACAGCGGGCAGGCAAGTCGTCGATCACGAGCCCGGCCTCCAAGCTACGAGTGAACGTGCTCGATGTCTTGAAGCGCGAAGGCTACATCCGCAACTACAAGGCGGGCGAAGCTCGTCCGGGCATTGGCGAGCTGACGATCGAGCTCAAGTATCATGACGGGACTCCCGTCATTAAGGAGATCGATCGCGTCTCGAAGCCCGGCCGCCGCGTCTATGCGAAGATCGCCGACCTGCCGCGCATCTATGGCGGGCTCGGGATCTCGATCCTGTCGACGCCGCGGGGTGTGATGTCCGATGTCGAGGCCCGCGCTGCCAATGTCGGCGGCGAAGTCCTGTGTCGCGTGTTCTAGCGGCCGGCGGGTAGGGAGAGTCCAATGTCGCGCGTGGGCAAGAATCCGGTCGCCATTCCGGCCGGCGTCAACGTCGAGGTCTCTGGCGGCAAGCTGTCCGCCAAGGGCAAGCTCGGCGTCCTGACCCTGGGCCTGTCGTCCGAGGTCACCGTCACGGTCGAGAACGGCCAGGTGTCGGTGCAGCCGGTCGGCGCCACCAAGCGTGCCCGCATGATGTGGGGCACGACCCGGAACCTCGTCCGCAACATGGTTACGGGCGTCGCCACGGGGTATTCCAAGTCGCTCGAGATCAACGGCGTCGGCTACCGCGCCGCGGTCCAGGGCAAGGAGCTCATCCTCCAGCTCGGATACAGCCACGAGATCAAATACCCGATCCCCGAGGGGATCACGGTCAAGGCCGAGAAGCCGACCGCACTCACCATCTCCGGCGCCGACCGTCAGAAGGTTGGCCAAGTCGCGGCGGAGATCCGCTCGTTCCGTGGTCCCGAGCCCTACAAGGGCAAGGGGATCAAGTACGACACCGAGACGATCCTCCGCAAAGAGGGCAAAAAGAAGTAAGGGAAGGGGCTGCCATGACGTCAGCTGCCAGTTTGTTTGAGCGACGCAAGACGCGCGTTCGCTATCGTATCCGGAAGAATTCGGGAGGCCGTCTCAGGCTGACCGTGTTCCGTTCGGAGCGGCACATCTATGCCCAGGTGATCGACGACGCCAAGGGGGCGACGCTTGCGCAGGCCTCCTCGGTCGAGAAGGACCTCAAGGGCACGCTGAAGACCGGCGCCGACAAGTCGGCGGCGACCGAGGTCGGCAAGCGTCTCGCCGAGCGCGCGATCAAGGCGGGCGTGAGCCAGGTCGTCTTCGACCGCGGCGGCTACCTCTACCATGGCCGCGTCAAGGCCCTGGCGGATGCCGCCCGCGAAGCCGGCCTCTCGTTCTGATACGTTCGATTCCGCGAAGGACCTAGAAGTCGATGGCCAACACTCCCGAGACCCCTGAGAAGCCGGCGGACGCGACCGCGACGCCCCCGGCGCCGCAGAAGCCCGATCGCGCCGGTCGTCCCGGCGGCGGCCGTGGCGGCCGCGGCGGCGGCGGCGGTGGACGCGGCGCCCGCGGGGCCAAGTCCGATGGCCCCGGCGGCGGCCCGGGCGGTGATCGTCGTGGTGGCCGTGGCCGCGACGGCGATCGTCGCGGCGGCCGTGACGGTGGCGGTCGCGGCGACGAGCCGGAGCTGACCGAGAAGCTGGTGAGCATCAACCGCGTCGCCAAGGTGGTGAAGGGCGGTCGTCGCTTCGGTTTCGCGGCGCTGGTCGTGGTCGGTGACGGTCGCGGCCGCGTCGGCCACGGCGCCGGCAAGGCACGCGAGGTCCCCGAGGCGATCCGCAAGGCGACCGAGCAGGCAAAGCGCAGCCTGATCAAGGTGCCGCTCCGCGAGGGCCGCACGCTCCATCACGACATGCTCGGCCACTACGGTGCCGGCCGCATCGTTCTGCGCGCCGCGGCGCCCGGCACCGGCATCATCGCCGGCGGCCCGGCCCGCGCCGTGTTCGAGGCGCTGGGCGTCCACGATGTGGTGGCGAAGTCGGTCGGCACGTCGAACCCGCACAACATGATCAAGGCGACCTTCGCGGCGCTGAAGGCCGTGACGAGCCCCCGCGCCGTGGCTCAGCGCCGCGGCAAGAAGGTAAGCGACCTCGTCGGCGCTAAGCGCGAGGCGGAAGCCTCTTAAAGGAGCAGGGCCATGGCTAAGGCTGAAACCAAGAAGAAGAAGACGCTCCGCGTCACCCAGCTGGGCAGTCCGATCGGCCGCAAGCACGATCAGCGCGAGACGCTGATCGGCCTCGGCCTCAATAAGCGTCACCGCAGCCGCGAGCTCGAGGACACGCCCTCGGTCCGTGGCATGATCCGCAAGGTCCAGCACCTTGTCCGGGTCGACGGCGAGTAAGAGGACTAGAAGACGATGAAGCTCCATGAGATCCGCGACAACGAAGGCGCCCACAAGCGCCGCATGCGCGTCGGCCGCGGCATCGGCTCGGGCAAGGGCAAGACCTCGGGCCGTGGCGTCAAGGGCCAGAAGGCTCGCACCGGTGTCTCGCTGCATGCCTTCGAGGGCGGCCAGATGCCGCTCTATCGCCGCCTGCCCAAGCGCGGCTTCAAGCCGATCAACCCGACCAAGCTGGTCGAGGTGAACCTCTGGCAGCTGCAGGAGGCCGTCGATTCCGGCCGCCTCGACGCTTCCAAGCCCATCGACGGCGCGGTCCTCGTCGCCTCGGGCGTGCTCCGTCGTTCCCGCGACGGCGTCCGCCTTCTCGGCGAGGGCGAGCTCAAGGCGAAGCTGACGCTCAAGCTCGCCGGCATCACCGCCAAGGCCAAGGCGGCGGTCGAGTCGGCGGGTGGCTCGATCGAGCTGCCGAAGCCGGTCGAGAAGGTTCGGAAGATGGCGAAGAAGCCGGCTAAGGCGAAGGCCGGGGCGTAAGGGTCCGGACAAGGAAACGCGACATGGCATCGGCCGCCGAACAGCTCGCCTCCACGCTCAACTTCGGCGTCCTCGGCAAGGCGACGGAGCTGAAGAAGCGCATCTGGTTCACGCTCGGCGCGCTGATCATCTACCGGCTCGGCACCTACATCCCGATCCCCGGCATCGATCCGGTGGTTCTGGCCGAGATCTTCCGCCAGCAGCAGGACGGCATCCTCGGCATGTTCGACATGTTCTCGGGCGGCGCTCTCGGGCGGATGACGATCTTCGCGCTCAACGTCATGCCCTGGGTCTCGGCCTCGATCATCGTCCAGCTGATGACCGCGGTCTCGCCCAAGCTCGAGGCCTTGAAGAAGGAAGGCCCGACGGGCCAGAAGGTCATCAACCAGTACACCCGCTACGGCACCGTCTTCCTCGCGGCGCTCCAGGCCTATGGCATCGCCATCGGCCTCGAAGGCACCCGGGGTTCAACCGGCGGTGCGGTGATCGATCCGGGTCTGCTGTTCCGCATTTCCACGGTGGTGACGCTGACCGGCGGCACCATGTTCCTGATGTGGCTCGGCGAGCAGATGACCCAGCGCGGCGTCGGCAACGGCCTTTCCGTTATCATCATGTCCGGCATCGTCGCCGGATTGCCGCAAGCGCTCGCCGCCACCCTCGAGCTCGGCCGCACCGGCGCGCTCTCGACCGCCTTCATCATCATCCTGCTGGCGATGGCGGTCGGCGTCGTCTTCTTCGTGGTGTTCATCGAGCGCGCCCAGCGCCGGCTGATCGTCCAGTATCCGAAGCGCCAGGTCGGTCAGCGGATGTTCGGCGGCGAGAGCTCGCATCTGCCGCTCCGCCTCAACACCTCGGGCGTCATCCCGCCGATCTTCGCCTCCTCCCTGCTGCTGATGCCGACGACCATCGCCGGGTTCTCGGCCGCCCAGGGCGCGGGCGCAGGCGAGGGCTCGAGCGAGATCCTCGGCCTGATCGCCACGTATCTCGCCCATGGCTCGCCGCTCTACATGCTGCTCTACGTCGGGATGATTGCGTTCTTCGCCTTCTTCTACACGGCGATCGTCTTCAATCCGGAGGAGACGGCAGACAATCTGAAGCGCTATGGCGGCTTCATCCCGGGAATCCGCCCGGGCAAGAACACCGCCGACTATCTGGACTACGTGTTGTCGCGGTTGACGGTCCTGGGAGCGGCCTATCTCTCGGTCGTCTGCATCCTGCCGGAGATCCTGATCTCCAAGTGGGCGGTTCCCTTCTACTTCGGCGGCACCAGCCTGATGATCGTGGTCACAGTCACCATGGACGTGGTCGCTCAGATCCACGCCCATCTGGTGGCGCACCAGTACGAGGGGCTGATCAAGAAGGCCAAGCTGCGCGGGAGGAAGGGGTGAACCTGATCCTCTTGGGGCCACCCGGGGCGGGCAAGGGAACCCAGGCGCGGAAGCTCCAGGACGAGCGCGGCCTCATCCAGCTCTCGACCGGCGACATGCTGAGGGCAGCGGCCAAGTCCGGCAGCGAGATCGGCAAGAAGGCCAAGGCGATCATGGACGCCGGCAAGCTGGTCTCCGACGAAATCATGATCGCGATGATCGAGGACCGCATCGGCCAGCCGGACTGCGCGAAGGGCTTCATCCTGGATGGCTTTCCCCGCACGGCTGCGCAGGCCGAGGCGCTGGATGCGATGCTGTCCCGCAAGGGCCTCAAGCTCGATCACGTCATCGAGATGACCGTCGACGAGAAGGCGCTGACCGAGCGCATCGTCGGCCGCTACACCTGCGCCAAGTGCGGCGCGGGCTACCACGACAGCTTCCAGAAGCCGAAGGTGGCGGGTATCTGCGACGTCTGCGGCAGCCGGGAGTTCACCCGCCGGGCCGACGACAATGCCGAGACCGTGCGCACCCGGCTCGAGGCCTACCGTAAGCAGACGCAGCCGATCCTGCCCTACTACCGGGCGAAGGGGATCCTGAAGTCGGTCGACGGGATGGCGGAAATCGACGAGGTCGGCCGTCAGGTCGACGCAATCTTGAGTTAGAAGAGTTCCAAGGAGAGGGCGCGAAGTACGGCACGGCATCGATTTCCGACGACAACGGACCGTTGACAGGCGAGGGCGCATGCTTATAATCGCGCGCCTTGGCGCTTTCGGCGGCCGAGCGGTTCCGTGCGTGCCAAGCTTGCGCCCCTTCCGAGCTTTGAATCGATCGTAGCGATCTTAAGGAGATCCGAGCGTGGCTCGTATTGCTGGCGTCAACATCCCCACGCAAAAGCGCGTGGAAGTCGCGCTGACCTACATCTTCGGGATCGGTCAGACCCGGGCGAAGAACATTTGCGCGAAGCTCAGCATCCCGGTGACTCGCCGGGTGCATCAGCTCACCGACGACGAGGTGCTGCGCATCCGCGAGTTCATCGACCGTGACTTCGTGGTCGAGGGCGACCTCCGCCGCGAGACCGCGATGAACATCAAGCGGCTGATGGATCTCGGCTGCTACCGAGGCCTCCGCCACCGCAAGGGCCTGCCGGTCCGCGGCCAGCGCACCCATACCAACGCGCGGACCCGCAAGGGCAAGGCGCGGGCGATCGCCGGCAAGAAGAAGTAAGGGCCCCTTAAAGGCTCGAGCGCCGCCGACGCGGCTGGAAGGATTTGAGGAAGAGACCATGGTGAAGCAGACCGCTGGGCGCCCGCGGCGTCGCGAACGGAAGAACATCACCTCCGGCGTCGCGCATGTGAACGCGTCGTTCAACAACACGATGATCACCATCACCGACGCCCAGGGCAATACCATCGCCTGGTCGTCGTCCGGCTCGCTCGGATTCAAGGGCAGCCGGAAGTCGACCCCCTATGCCGCGCAGGTCGCGGCCGAGGATGCCGGCAAGAAGGCGATGGAGCATGGCGTCCGCACCATCGAGGTCGAGGTCAAGGGTCCGGGGTCGGGCCGCGAGTCGGCGCTTCGGGCGCTGCAGGCGGTGGGCTTCCAGATCACCTCGATCCGCGACGTAACGCCGATCCCGCACAATGGTTGCCGGCCGCCCAAGCGCCGGCGCGTCTGAGGGCCGAGAGGCTCCAACGTCGTATCCCGCATGACGGGCGTGGCCCCCAAAAGGTCCCGCCCCCGGTCGTCGAGAGGTCCGTCCGTGATCCAGAAGAACTGGCAAGCCCTGATCAAGCCGAACAAGCTCAATGTAGAGGCTGTCGGCGAATCCAAGCGTAGCGCCACCATCGTCGCGGAGCCGCTCGAGCGCGGCTTCGGCCTGACGCTCGGCAACGCGCTGCGCCGCGTGCTGCTCTCCTCGCTTCAGGGGGCGGCCGTCACGTCGATCCAGATCGACGGCGTGCTGCACGAATTCTCCTCGATCCCCGGCGTGCGCGAGGACGTCACCGACATCGTCCTCAACGTCAAGGCCATGGGCCTGAAGATGCACGGCGAGGGGCCGAAGCGGATGCGCCTCAAGGCCACCGGCCCGGGCGAGATCACCGCCGGAATGATCGAGACCGGCCACGACATTGAGATCATGGACCCGAGCCTGGTGATCTGCACCCTGGATCGCGGCGCCAAGCTGTCGATGGAGTTTGTGGTCGAGAACGGCAAGGGCTACATCCCGGCCTCGGCCAGCCGCGCCGAGGATGCGCCGATCGGCCTGATCCCGGTCGACGCGCTCTACAGCCCGGTCCGCAAGGTCTCCTACAAGGTCGAGAACGCCCGCGTCGGCCAGATGACCGACTACGACAAGCTCTCGCTCTCGGTCGAGACCAACGGCGCGGTGACGCCTGAGGATTCGGTGGCGCT
>CAMBVS010000078.1 GCA_945871425.1 Rhizobium sp. Q54
AGACCAACCATCGTGGACGGCATCTTCGACGTCGTCTTCTGCTGCGAGCGCATCGCTCAAATCGATCTGCACTCGAACACTCAAAACTAATCGTGCAACCTGTCCACCATGTCCCCGAACAACCGTCCACCATCTCCCCGGTCCATACAGCAGCGGGGGAGGGCTGGGGTGGGGATGAGCGAAGCGAGGGGCGGAAAAAGGCGACGGCTGAACTAAAGCACCTCGCTTCGCTCGGCCCCCACCCTGCCCTCCCCCGCTACGCGCGGGAGAGGGTTCCCGAAAGGCGCGCGGTCAATCAATTGCCGTGATGGTGGGTCGCGTGGCCGGTTGCACCGGCAAGGTCCTCGAGGATCGGGCAGTCCGGGCGGTCGTCGCCGTGGCAGCGATGCGCGAGCGTCAGCAGCGCCGAGCGCATGCCCTGGAGCTCGGCGATCTTACCGTCGATGGTGGCGACGCGATCGAGGGCGATCCTCTTGACCTCGCCCGATGCCCGTTCGCGATCACGATAGAGGGCAAGCAGCTCGCGACACTCTTCGATGGTGAATCCGAGACCGCGGGCGCGATGCACGAAACGTAGCGTTGCAACGTCCTTGTCGGAGTAGTCGCGATAGCCGTTGCCGCGTCGTTCCGCCGGCTGAATCAAGCCGACGGACTCATAGTAGCGGATGGTCTTGGGCGGCATACCCGAGCGCTCTGCGGCGGCGCCGATGTTCATCAGCGGTGTTCCTCTACTCCTCCTCCCGAACCTAAGCCTGCCTTGCCGTTCGTCCAGGAGCAAGATGTGTCAGATGACTTCGTCCTTGCGCGAGGTGGTCTCGCCGTAGCGCCTGAGCGACGGCTCCTTCAAACCCCTGTAGACGTCGGCGAGCGTCTCGTTGACCTTGCGGTTCTCGCTTTCGAACAGGCTGTTTCCTTTCAGGTCGCCATCGACCAGGAACGGCCCGAAGTTCTCCACCTCGAACACCCACATCGCCTGCGCGATCCCGAGCTCCTTCAGCCAGTAGACGTCGCGCACGCGCTTGATCCCACGGCCGAGCAGCGCGCCGGTGCCGTAGCCGACGGTGGTGAGATAGACCGCGCCGTTCGGAACGAAGCGCTCGCGGTAGTCCTCTTCCGACATGCCGCCCTTGCCGATGATCATCTTGCAGCCGGAGACGTCGAACCAGCGCTGCATCCACTTGGAGAAGCGGAAGCTGGCGGTCGCCGTCACCGCGCCGACGTGATAGCTGCCATCGGGTCTGACCGCGGCTGCGGGCGAGCAGTGGAAGTTGACGTTCGAGACCGAGGCGAGGTCGACCGGCGGCGCCAGGCCCTCGCCGAGAATGCGCTGATAAAGGCCTTCGCGTCCGGTGTAGAGCGGACCGTCGAGATAGACGATCGTGCCGGCCTCGAGCTTGGCCAGATCTTCCGGCGTAACCGGCATCTTGAGGCGGATCTCTTTCATTCCACGCTCTCCCGCCGATGATAAGGGGTGAACCAGCCGGGATCGGCACGGTACTCGATCGTGCCGTCGCCGTGCAGGCGGGCGACGGCTCGCCGCGAGGAGAGGCAGAAGGCGTGCACGCTCATCGGCATGCCGCCGGTATGGGTGTGCGCTACCTCGATGTGACAGTCGACCACCATCGAGGAGCCAACGAAGCCCATCGGCCCCATGCCGATCGCGTTGCCGAGGGTCTTCAGCTCCATCTCCAGCGCCGCGATCTTCGGCTCCGGGTTGCGGTCGCCGACGACGCGGAGACACGCCGCCTGCTTGCCTATGGTCATCGCCGTATCTTTCGATCCGCCAAGTCCTATGCCGATGATCGCCGGCTGGCAGGCGAGGCCGCGGCGTCCGAACTGCACCAGAACGTCCAGGAAGAACTTCTTGATGCCATCGATGCCGTCGGCCGGGAACAGCATGCGGTAGTCGGTGCCGAACAACCCGCCCTTGTGGACGGTGGTGATGTCGACCCAGTCGGCGTCGGGCTCGAAGGAGTATTCGACCTCGGGCGCCCGGATGCCGATGTTGTTGTTGTTGTCGGCGCGGGTCAGCGGGTGGACACGGTTGGGCCTGAGCGGCACGTCGTTCGTTGCTCGCGCCAATGCCCGGCGCAGCGATTTCTCCAAGGCGATGAAGCCGCCCTCGACCTTGGCCTCGTTGCCGGCCTTCACGTAGAAGCGCGGCAGGCCGGTGTCGGCGCACATGGCCCGGCGATCGGCCTCGGCCGCCTCCCAGTTCTCGACCATGGCCTTCAGCACGAACTTCGAGAGTTCGTTCTTCTCCGTCTCCAGCATCGCGCGAATGCCGTCGGAATAATCCCGGGGGATGACGATGGCGGCCTGGCGGGTGATCTCGTAGGCCGCATCCTCGATGACGGATGCCGGGATCATGCGAGGCTCTCGCCGGGCCTGACCCGGGTGAAGGCGACGGGTTCTGTGGTCACGGCGATGCTCCCTCCCTGGAGGGTGACGAAGGTGTTCTCAGAGCGGTCGAGAGGACCGGTCTCCGGAAAGTCGGACCGGTAGTGTGCGCCGCGAGAGTCATCCCGGCGCAGAGCGGCGGCGGCGATGGCGCGGCTGGTCAGGATCAGGCTGTCGAGGCTGAGCCAGTCGGCCCAGGTGAGGTTGAAGGCGCGCCCGGTGTCGGCGAGACCGGTCTCGCCCAGCTCCTCGGCCAGGTCCTCCAGAGCCTTTCGGCCGCGGACCAGGCTCTCCTCGCTGCGGATGATGCCGACATCGTCCCACATCAACCGGTAGAGCCGCTCGCGGAGCTGGTTGAGGTCGCCGGGCTTTCGCGAGAACGGACGCAGCGCATCGGAGACCGCGGCCTCGATCGCCGCATCATCGGGCGCGACGATCGCGCCCTCGGCCCTGGCGAAGACGGCCATGGCCTCGCCGGCGATGCCTCCGAAGACCGTCGAGTTGGCGACGCCGTTGCCGCCGAGTCGATTGGCGCCGTGAACGCCACCGGTGTCCTCCCCGGCCGCGAACAGCGCCGGGAGAGAAGTCCGGCAGTCGAGGCCGTAGACGACGCCGCCCATCATGTAGTGAGCGGTCGGCACCACCTCGACCCGGCCCGAGACCAGGTCGAAGCCGACATCGGCGCAGCGCGTCACCATGCCCTTGAACTGGCGCCGGACCATCTCCGGATCGAGATGCGCCATGGTGATGAAGACGCCGCCGTTCGGACCGGTGCGCCCGGCCTTCATCTGATCGTACATGCCGCGGCTGACGACATCGCGGGTCGCGCGCTCGTTGCGCGGATCGTATTTATGCATGAAGCGCTCGCCCGAGCCGTCGAGGATATGGCCGCCGGCGCCACGCAGGCCCTCCTCGATGATCGTCCCGGTGATGCGGGTGTCGACGCCGGCGATCAGCCCGGTCGGATGGAACTGCACCATCTCCATGTCGCGCAGCTTCAGGCCCGCCCTGAGCGCCATGGCGAGCCCATCGCAGGACTTGTCGCCGGAAGGCGTGTGATAGAGGTACATGGTCGGGCCGCCGCCGGTCGCCAGCAGCACCGCCTTGGCGGCGACGAAGCGGAAGGCGCCGGTCCTGATGTCCAGCATCAGCACGCCGGCCAGCCGCTGGCCGTCGCGGGACGGTATCAGCGCCAGAGCCCGATGCTCCTCCATCCGCTCGATGCCGCGCGCCCACACCTGCTCGGCCAGCCGGTTGATGATCTCGATGCCGGTCAGGTCGCCCTTGTGCACGGTGCGGTCGACGGTCTGGCCGGCGAAGGCCTTGAAGTGGAGACGGCCATCGGGGTTGCGGTCGAAGAAGCAGCCCCAGCGGTTCTCCAGCTCGACGATGCGCTCAACCGCGCCCTCGACCAGGCGCCAGGCGAGATCCTGGTGGTTCAGCCACTTGCCGCCTTCGATCGTGTCCATGAAGTGGCGCTCGAGCGAGTCGCCGGGGGCAAGCGCCACGTTGTAGCCACCCTGGACCATGCGGGTGCAGCCGCTCTTGCCGAGCAGCCCTTTCACCGCGACGGTGATGTCCAGGCTCGGGTCCTTGTCATGGGCGTGCAGCGCCGCGAGCAGGCCGGCGCCGCCGGAGCCCAGGATCAGCAGATCGGTCTGGTGGCGCTCGATCCCGGTCATGCGAAGGACCTCAGAATGAAGCCGGCACCGACGGCGAGCGCCGCCGCCGCGGCCCAGCCGATCCAGTCCTTCTGGCGGTCGCTCCAGGGCAGGAGCTCGATCGCCAGCAGCCGGAGGCCGCCGAATGCATGGATCGCCAGCAGTACGACGAGGCCGGCCTCCGCCGCCTTGACCAGGGGCTGCGCCGACCAGACGAGGAAGCGATCGAGCGCCGCGGCCTCGACCGCGAGGCCGAGCACGACCAGGTGAACGGGCAGGAACAGCGCCAGCGCCACGCCCGAGATCCGATGGACGAGGAACGCCCGGTATGACCGGTGCTTTCGCATCAGGCGATGACCTGGACGGCGCGAAGGCCGAGCAGAAGCAGCAGCAGCGCGAAGGCGAGAGTCGAGAGATCGAGCGAGCGGCCCTGCCATGCAGTCCATTCTCTGATGACGACGCGGAGCCCGATGGCTCCATGCACCGCCGCGGCGACGGCGAAGAGGGCATACATCGCCGGCCACAGCGCCGAGGAGCGCGTGCGCCCTAGGATCTCGGCCGCCGTGAGCCCGCCGGAGACCGCGTAGAGGATGACGCCGAGATGCAAGAGCACCAACGGCGCCAGCACCAGCGCCGAGCCGCGCTGGGCGATGTAGAGCCAGAGCTCGAGCCGCTTCACAGCTCGCCCCTGACGGCGGCCCACAGCACCAGCTGCTTCAGACCGGCGATGGAGCGCGACGGGTTGAGGCCGACCGGGCAGTGCTCGGCGCAGCTCTGGTGACTGTGGCAGGCATGGCAGCCGGCATCCACGGCGACGGCGGCGAGGTGACCCTGGCGGTCGCCGTCGCGGACATCGTTGACCAGCGTCCAGGCGCGGTTGAGCGCGGCGGGCCCGAGATAGTCCGGCCGCCAGGCGACGACGTCGCAGGCCGAATGGCAGACGGCGCAGCCGATGCACTCGATGCCGGCCGCCGCTTCCTTCCGTTTGGGATCATCGGGCGGGACGACGGCGACGTCCTTCGCCGCGGCCTCCGAGGGCACGAAGCGCCCTTTCGCCTCCTGCATGCGGTCGAAGAACGGCGCCATGTCGGTTGCCAGATCCTTGATCACCGGCAGGTTGCGAAGCGGCGCGATCCTCACCTTGCCCTCCGCTGCGACCTTGTTCACATGGGTGCGGCAGGTCCAGCGCGGCGTGCCGTTGACCATCATCGCACAGCTGCCGCAGACACCGACCCGGCAGGCGAAACGATAGGCGAGGCTGGGGTCGAGCTTCCGCTGCACATATGTGACGAGGTCGAGCACGGTCTGGCTCGGCTGGGTCGGCACCTCGAAGGCCTCGAAATGTCCCTCCTCGGCGCCGCGCCAGATCTCGACCTTGAGGGTGCCGGTCATCGCTGCATGCCCCAGAGGCGCACGGTGCGGGCCTCGATGGCGCGGAACACCACGCCCTCCATGGCGAGCCCGATCAGGATGACCATGACCAGTCCGGCGAAGACCTCGGGGATGTTCAGCTCGTTCCGGTTCTCGAAGATGAACCAGCCGAGCCCGCCCGAGCGTGAGGAGACGCCGAAGACCAGCTCGGCCGCGATCAGCGTCCGCCAGGCGAAGGCCCAGGCGATCTTCAGGCCGGCCAGGATCGAGGGGAAAGCAGCGGGGATCAGGATGCCGGCGACGTAGCGAAGCCCGGTGAGCCCGTAGTTGCGCCCGGCCATGCGCAGCGTATCGGAGACCGCGGTGAATCCCGAATGGGTGTTCAGCGCCAGCGGCCAGAGGACGGAATGCACCAGGACGAACACGAGCGAGGTCTCGCCAAGGCCGAACCAGAGGAGAGCGATCGGCAGAAGCGCGATCGCCGGCAGCGGATTGAACATGGCGGTCAGCGTCGAAAGCAAGTCGCTTCCGACCCGGGTCGAAACGGCGAGCGCGGTGATCGCCAGCGCCAGCACCACGCCGATCACATAGCCTTTGGCCAGCACGACGATCGAGGCCCAGGCGCGCCACAGCAGGCCGCGAGTGAGGATCGATTCCCAGAGCGCATCGAGCACGGCGCCGAACGAGGGGAAGATCAGCGGGTTCGAGAGCCAGGCACCATAGGCCTGCCAGAGCGCCGCCAGTGCCAGCACGATGAGGATCCGCCGGACCCCGGTCTGGTTGATCAGCCGCTCGAACGGCGAGAGCGGGCGCGCGACGTCGCCGATCGCCGCCATCGGCGGCAGGACGCGCTCGAATTCAGGCCGCTTCGGCGGCGTCGGCTTCGCCGATCCGTCAGCCATGGGCTTCGACCCGGTCGGCGAACAGCATGTCGTGGATGCGGGTCTGGAGGCGCTGGAAGGCCTCGCCGCCGACCGCGCGGTGGTCGAAGTCGTCGGCGTCGAGCTCGGCCTTGACCCGGCCGGGATGAGGCGACAGCACCAGGATGCGGCTGCCGACGATGATCGCTTCCTCGATCGAATGGGTGACGAACAGCACGGTAAAGCGCACCTCGTCCCAGAGGCCCAGCAGCTCTTCCTGCATCTTCCTCCGGGTGAGCGCGTCCAGGGCCGCGAAGGGTTCGTCCATCAGCAGGATGGCCGGCTCCATCGCCATGGCCCGCGCGATGGCGACCCGCTGCTTCATGCCTCCGGACAGCATGTGCGGATAGGCGTCGACGAAGCCGCCGAGGCCCACCTTGGCGATGTAGCTCCGTGCCCGATCTTCCGCCTCGCGGCCGCGCAGCCGGCCGCTCGCGGTGAGCGGGAACATGACGTTCTCCTTCACAGTCTTCCACGGCGGCAGCTGGTCGAACTCCTGGAACACCATCATGCGGTCGGGGCCTGGCTTCTCGACGACCTCGCCGGACAGCCGGATCTCGCCCTCGACCGGGGCGAGGAACCCGCCGACCGCCTTCAGCAGGCTCGACTTGCCGCAGCCCGACGGCCCCAGCACGACGAAGCGGTCGGAGGGGAAGACCTGGAAGTCGACCTGGTACGTCGCCGTCACCAGATGTTCCGGCGTCTTGTACTGGAGCGTGACGCCGGAGACGTCGAGAAGCGGGGTCAATGCCCGCCTCAGCTCCCCTTGCCCGCCGCCGCCTCCGGGAAGAGGTAGTCCTTCCAGCTCTCCGCCTTGTTCTTCAGCGCCCCGACCTTATGCATGAAGGTGGCATAGGCCATGGTGTTCTGCGGCTCGAGCGTGAAGACGATCTCCGGATCGTTCAGCATCTTCAGGATGAAGGCCGGGTCGTCCTTGCTCTTGTTGGCCTCGATGTAGATCTTCGCCGCCGCCGGCTTGTCGGCGTTGATGCGCTTGACGGCTTCGGCCAGCGCGTCGCGAAAGGCCGCATAGGTCTTCGGATTCTTGGTGCGGAAGTCCTCGCGCGCCCAGACCAGGTTGAAGGTCGTAGGGCCGCCCAGCACGTCGTACGAGTTCAGGACGCGGGTGACCTTCGGGTTGTTGAGCTGGGTGTACTGGAACGGCGGGCTGCCGAAATGCGAGTTCACCTCGGTCGCGCCCGACAGCAGCGCCGCGGTCGCATCCGGATGCGCCATCGAGACGGTGAACTGGTCCAGCGCGTCGAACTTGCCGAGCAGCTTCTCCGCCGCCATCTGCAGCGTGCGCGCCTGGACCGACACCTTCACCGCGGGCAGCGCGATCTTGTCCTTCTCGGTGAAGTCCTTCAGCGACTTGATCGCCGGGTTCCGCGTCGTCAGGTACAGCGGCATCGAGTTGATGGCGGAGATCGCCTTGACGTTCATGTTGCCTTTGGTGCGATCCCAGATCAGCAGCAAGGGGCCGACGCCGCCCGAGGCGACGTCGAGCGAGCCGGACAGCATGGCGTCGTTCATCGGGTTGCCGGAGGCGAGCTGCGACCATGTCACCTTGATGTCGAGGCCCTGGCTCTTGCCGACCGCCTCGATCAGGTTCTGGTGGCGCATCATCTGCAGCGGCAGGTAGCTGATGCCGAACTGCTCGGCGATGCGGATCTCGCCTTCGGCCACGGCCGGGCCCGCGATCAGGCCGAGAGCCAGGGCGAGCGTCATCATCCGTTTCATGTTTTCCTCCCATACGCTTCTGTTGGGCCGGAGTATGCCCCACTCGCCGGGGGCCGTCGATTTCTGCATACTCCGCGACCCATGAGCGCAAAACGCACCGTCGCCGACGCGATCGCAGCGACCCTCAAGGCCTACGGCGCCGAGTTCGCCTTCGGCATCCCCGGCAACGACGTCCTGGAGCTGATCCGCGCCTGCGAGGAGGCCGGCATCCGCTTCGTGCTGGCGAAGAGCGAGCCCTCGGCCGCCTTCATGGCGGATGCGGTCTGGCAGGTAAGCGGTCGTCCGGCCGTCTTGATCCCCGCGCTTGGCCCCGGCCTCGCCAATGCGATCTCCGGCATCGCCGGTGCGCTGCAGGAACGCTCGGCCATCGCCGTGCTCGCCGGCGAGATGGCGACGAAACAGATGGGTCTCTACACCCACCAGGTCTTCGACCATGTCGCCCTGGCGACGCCGGTGACCAAGCTGGCGGCGCACCTGAACCCCAGCCGGGCGGCGCAGCAGATGGCGAAGGCCCTCGACATCGCGCTGACATATCCCGCCGGCCCGGTCCTGCTGAACTGTTCGGCGGAGCACAGCCGCGCCGCCTCGGACGAGCCGACCCAGGCGCCACCGCGGCGCCTGCCGGTCATGTTGGATGACGCGGGCGCACAGGCCGGCCGCGATCTCATCAGCAAGGCGAAGCGGCCGTTGGCGCTGGTCGGGCGCGGTGCAGTCCGCGAGGGTGTCGCCGGGCCGCTACGTGCCTTCGTCGAGGCCTGGGGCCTGCCGGTCCTCACCACCTACAAGGCCAAGGGCGTGCTGGACGAGCATCATCGCTTTGCGCTCGGCAGCCTCGGCCTCTCGCCGATCATCGACGGCGAGACCCTTAAGTTGGTCGATTCCGCCGACCTGCTGGTGCTGGTGGGGTTCGACCCGATCGAGCTTCGAGACGCCTGGATCGACGCCTGGCCCGCCGACCGGGCCGTGCTCTCGCTGGACTGGGGCCCGGCGCCGCACCGGATGTTCCCGACCGGAGCCGAAGCCCAGGGCGACCTGCCATCGCTGCTTACGCGCCTGACTGCCGGGCCGGCGGTCGCTAGCTGGCCGGCGGAAACCCTGGCGGCCCATCGCGCCAAGGTGGCGGCGATCGTCCGGCCGCGGACGCCGGCGACGGGCATCAGCCCCGCCGCGCTGTTTAAGGCGGTCAGCGACCGGGTGCAGCCCGACTGGCTCATGACCGTCGACGTCGGCGCGCACCGCATCCTCGCCAACCACGCCGTCCTCTGCCGCTCGCCCGGGCAGCTGATCCAGTCGAACGGCCTCTGCCACATGGGCTATGCCCTGCCGGCGGCAATCGGCGCCGCGCTGGCGAAACCGGGGGCTCCCGTCGTGGCGCTGATCGGCGACGGCTCGCTGCTGATGTCCTTAGGTGAGCTCGCGGTCGCTGCCGAGCACAACCTCCCGATCGTCGTCGTCGTCCTCGATGACCAGGCGCTGGCGCTGATCAAGCTGAAGCAGGCCAAGATGCAGATGGCACCCCGCGCCGTCGACTTCGCCGGTCCCCGCTTCGACCTGCTGGCCCAGGGCTTCGGCATCGACGGCGTCCGCGTCGGGACCCAGGCCGATTTCGAACGGGCCTTCGACGCCGCGCTGGCGTCCCGCCGCCCGACGATCATCGACGCCTTCGTCGATCCCAGCGAGTACTGGGAACAGATGTAAAGAGGGAAAGACGGAGCCCGACCCGTATCATCGCCAGTCGTTGATGCGGTCCAGCGGGTAGATCGGCCGGCGGATCTTCTTGAAGTCGAGCAGCGAGTTGTCGGAGGTGGTCACGCCCTGGCCGTCGAGCCGGAAGGTGTGCTTCGCCAGCTTGGCGAAGCCGGCGCGGTAGTGGATGCGGGATTTCAGCAGGAGGTAGCGCTTGGTCTCCGGCTGGATGCCGAGCGAGGTGAAGACGCCGAGGTCGAAGGGCTCGTGGTGGTAGGAGACCACGACGATCTCCATCTTGCCGGTGTCGAGCACGGCTGCCGGCCCCAGCTGCGCCTTGGTGCCGGTGGCCATCGGCCCGCGCAGGATGAACTCGCCGTCGCTTAAGGTCTTGACCTTGCCGGTGACGGTCAGCGGCTTGCCCTTGAGGTTGATCGACGGCATGTCGGTCTTGCCGCCGAGCTTGATCGTCACCGTGGCGCCCGGCCCGGCCTTGATCATCTCCTTCACCGCCTCGGGATCCCAGACGGCGGCAACGGCCACGTCCTCGAGCCCCTGGCGCATGACCTCGGCGATCACCGTCATAACGTCCTGGGTGGCGCCGGAGGCGGCGTTGTCGGAATGGTCGAGCAGCACGATCGGGCCGTCATCGAGGCCCTTCGCCTCCTCGACCGCCTCCGCCAGCGGGCGGCCCTTGTAGACGAAGTCCTCGCGGACGGCCCAGGCGGCGCGGGCGATCTCCTCGGCGGCCTCCTCGGCCTTGGTCTTGTCGCCATTCGCGATGGTGACGACCGAGGTGCCGGCGTCGCGGATGTCGGCGAGCGGGAAGCCGAACAGGATCGAGGCCGAGATCAGGCCCGCCCGCTCTTTCGCTCGTGCCAGCGTGTTCAGGCTCTTCATCGGCTCGTCGTCGGTGCCCTGACGAAGCGTCTGGGAGAGCAGCGGCAGCTGGCGCCAGGTCATCACCGGCCGGGTCTTCCCGGCCATGGCATCCAGCACGATGCGCCCGGCCCTGCGCCCGGTGTCGTACATATCGAGATGCGGATATGTGGCGTAGCCGACCAGCGCGGTCGCGTTGTCGACCATCGCCTGGGTGCAGTTGCAATGCGGGTCGAGGGCGACGGCGATCGGCAGGCTCGGATGCAGCTTCCGGATGCGGGCGAGCAGCGCGCCCTCTCCGTCCTCCTCGGTCTCCGTCACCATGGCGCCGTGCAGGTCGAGGAAGGCGGCATCGCAGCCCTTGTCGATCGCCTCGCAGATCGCGTCGGTGATGCGCTTGTAGGCGTCGGCCGCGACCCTGCCGGAGGGGAGGGCGCTGGCCGCGATCGGCAGCGAGATATCGGCCTTCGCCTCCTCCGCCAGGTCGAGGAAGGCCGAGATCGCGGTGTTGGTGCCCTTGAAGTAGCGCCGCGCCTCGGCGCCCGCCAGCATGTTGCGGTGGCCGAAGCGGGCGACGTCGGTCGGGATCGGCGAGAAGGTATTGGTCTCGTGCAGCATCGCGGCGACGACCAGGCGCATCGGAATTCCCCTTCAGAAAAGAAAACGCCCTCTCCCGTCTTAAGGGAGAGGGCGCTTCATCGTAGCTCAGCTTCGCGCCGTGGCGTCGACTTCCTCGTCGGTGGGGAAGCGGCCTTCCTTGTGCTTGGAGAAGGCGAGACGGCCATCGATCGCGATATCGAAGGTGCCGCCCTTGCCCTTCACCAGCTGTACCTCTGCGCCAAGCCTAACAAGTCTGTCCCTCGCACGGAGGGCTCTCGGTTCGTAGTTTCAAGACGAGCAGTATTCGATTCGGGCCTTCATGGCGGATCCTCTCGGGGGCTGCGGACGACGATGAAAAAGAGATAGGGACTCAGTCGGGCTTTTGCAGCATGCGGCCGAGCGGCCGCCCGCCGACCACATGGAAATGGAGGTGGGGAACCTCCTGATGGCCGTTCTCGCCGATGTTGCAGAGGACGCGGTAGCCGTCCTTGGCGAGGCCGGCGTCGCGAGCGATCTTGCCGATGGCGCGCATCAGGGCTGCCTGCTCGGCGTCGCTCGCCTTCAGGGTGAAGTCGTCCATCGAGACATAGGCGCCCTTGGGAATGACCAGGATGTGGACGGGGGCTTGCGGACGGATGTCCTGGAAGGCCAGCACATGGGCGTCCTCGTGGACCTTCTTCGACGGCAGCTCGCCGCGGAGGATGCGGGCGAAGATGTTGCCGCTGTCGTAGCTCACGCGTCGTCCGACTGCTCGCGCGCCCGCCTTTCGGCGACGCCGCTGATGCCTTCGCGCTTGGAGAGCTCGGTCCAGACCTCGGCCGGGTTGATGCCGGCATCCGCCCACATCACCAGCACATGGTAGAGGAGATCGGCCGACTCGGCGGTCAGCTTCTGGCGGTTGCCGCGGATGGCTTCGATCACCGCCTCGACCGCCTCCTCGCCCACTTTCTGGGCGATGCGCTTGGTGCCCCGCTGAAGGAGCTTGGCGGTGTGGGAGGTCTCGGGATCGGCGCCGCGCCGGGAATCGATCACCTTGAACAGGCGGTCGAGACACGCGCCGTCCAACGCACGGGCATCGGACATGTCCGATGCGATACCACGTTTCTTTTAGCGATGTAACCGTTTCGTCAGACGGCTTCAGGCCAGCCGGACGGCGACCCCGGCGGCGGCCATCCGGCGCTTGGCCTCGCCAATGGCGATCTCGCCGAAATGGAAGATCGAGGCGGCCAGCACCGCCGAGGCATGGCCGCGGACGACCCCGTCGACCAGATGCTCGACCGTGCCGACCCCGCCCGAGGCGATCACCGGGATCGGCACGGCGTCGGCGATGGTCCGCGTCAGGTCGATGTCGAAGCCGGCACGGGTGCCGTCGCGGTCCATCGAGGTCAGCAGGATCTCGCCGGCGCCGAGTTCGGCCATGCGGACGGCCCAGTCGACGGCATCGAGGCCGGTGTCGTTCCGCCCGCCATGGGTGAAGACCGACCAGCGGTTGCCCGAGCGCTTGGCATCCACGGCGACGACGATGCACTGGCTGCCGAACTTCTCGGCCGCCTCCTTGACGAACTCCGGCCGCTTCACCGCCGCGGTGTTGATCGAGACCTTGTCGGCCCCGGCCAGCAAGAGGGCGCGGACGTCCTTCACCTCGCGCACGCCGCCGCCGACGGTCAGCGGCATGAAGCACTGCTCGGCGGTCCGCTGCACCACGTCGAGAAGGATGGCGCGGTTGTCCGAGCTCGCGGTGATGTCGAGGAAGCAGAGCTCGTCGGCTCCGGCGGCGTCATAGGCCCTGGCATGCTCGACCGGATCGCCGGCATCCTTCAAGTCGACGAACTGCACGCCCTTGACCACGCGGCCGTCCTTGACGTCGAGGCAGGGGATGAGGCGGACCTTGAGGCTCATGCCGCCGCCTTCAGCGCCTGGGCCGGGTCGACCCGGCCGTCATAGAGGGCGCGGCCGATGATGACGCCGGCGATGCCGTCGGCCTCGCGCGCCTTCAGGCGATGGACGTCGTCGATCGAGGCGAGGCCGCCCGAGGCGATCACCGGGATGCCGAGCCCCCTGGCGAGATC
>CAMBVS010000079.1 GCA_945871425.1 Rhizobium sp. Q54
GATCCGGCTGGCCTATCTGTCCCCGACTGTCCTTGAAACCCTCGTCATCACGCGTAAGCCGCCCGCCATATCGATCAATGAGTTGATGACCGTGGCCGAGTTGCCTTGGTCCGAGCAGGCGAACCGCGCGTTCGAATAGACCGGACGCAGTCCCTGTTGACGCCGAGTGGCGTTTTGCCGCCCCGCCAGGAAATGAAAGACAAAATTGGATTGGCGCGCACGCACGCGCATCGATGCGCCATGCCACGCCCACTTCGGGTGTCTCTGATTGCATGCCTAGCGGCAAAACGGCGGCGAAAAGTTCGGTCGGCGCGAAACGCCAAGTAGCGGAAAACATGATGTTTTCTTTGACCGAACCTAATCTGGCGAGGTTCGCTCAGAAAGAGACAAAAGCCCTTCAGAGACCGAAAATCGCCGCGCGGCCAGTCTCTGAGGTTCGGTTGGTCTGGCCAAACCCCTTTGAATACACAAAGAATTCCGCCACTGTTGGTGGGCCTTTACGAGTTTGTAAAAGGAAGTTGGCGGAGAGGGTGGGATTCGAACCCACGGTACCATTGCTGGTACAACGGTTTTCGAGACCGTCCCGATCGACCACTCTGGCACCTCTCCGTCGGGACGCGGGGTGTACCCGCCCTTAAGGGCGGATTCAAGGTGTTCTTCGGCCGGGAGCCGGAATTCCTGCGATTTCCGCATCTTAGGCCGCCCGACCCTGAGCCGTTGACTTGGGATCGGTCCTGGCTATTATCCGGCGGCCGCGCGGGCGGGGTCCGTCCGCGAGCGGTGACTTATTGGCGTGGGCCTAGAGCCCCGCCCTCGCAGGACGAAGCCCATGTACGCAGTGATCCAGACCGGCGGCAAGCAATACAAGGTCGCCAAGGACGATACGCTCACCATCGAGAAGCTGGTCGCCGAGGCCGGCGCGACGGTCGAGTTCACCGAAGTCCTGGCGGTCGGCGAAGGCGCCGGCGCCAAGTTCGGCAGCCCCCGGGTCGCTGGCGCGAAGGTCGTCGCCACCGTGGTCAAGCACGACCGCGGCGACAAGGTCATCATCTTCACGAAGCGCCGTCGCAAGAATTCGCGCCGCAAGAACGGCCACCGCCAGGACCTGACGGTGGTCAAGATCACAGACATCGTGGCCGCCTGAACGGCGCCCTAAGTTTCAGGAGAGTCAGATGGCACACAAGAAAGCCGGCGGCAGCTCGCGCAACGGTCGCGATTCCGAAGGTCGCCGCCTCGGCGTCAAGAAGTACGGCGGCGAGAGCGTCGTCGCCGGCAACATTCTGGTCCGCCAGCGCGGCACCACCTATCACCCCGGCACCAATGTCGGCATGGGCCGCGACCACACGCTGTTCGCGCTTATCGACGGCCAGGTGAAGTTCGAGGACAAGGCCGGCAAGCGCACCTACATCGCCGTGGTCCCGCCGAGCGCCTGAGCCGCTCGAACGACCCTTCCTTAAAAGACGTCGACGGGGGAATGGGTCGCCATTCCCCCGTTCGCATTTCAGGGTCGTTCATCCGATGAAGTTCCTCGACCAGTGCAAGATCTACCTTAGGAGCGGCGACGGCGGCGCCGGCTGCTGCTCGTTCAGGCGCGAGAAATACATCGAGTTCGGCGGCCCCGACGGCGGCAATGGCGGGCGCGGCGGCGACATCATTTTCGAATGCGTCGACGGCCTTAACACGCTGATCGACTATCGCTACCAGCAGCATTTCAAGGCGCGGAAGGGCGACCACGGCCAGGGCCGGCAGAAGACCGGCGCCGACGCCGAAGACATCGTGCTGAAGGTCCCGGCGGGTACCCAGGTGATCGACGACGAGAGCGGCGAGGTGCTCTTGGACATGATCAAGCCCGGACAGCGCCACCGCCTGCTGAAGGGCGGCGACGGCGGCTTCGGCAACCTCCACTTCAAGTCCTCGACCAACCGCGCGCCCCGCCGCGCCGACCAGGGCTGGCCGGGCGAGGAGCGCTGGGTCTGGCTCCGCCTCAAGCTCATCGCCGACGCCGGCCTGGTGGGCCTGCCCAATGCCGGCAAGTCGACCTTCCTCGCCGCGGTCAGCCGGGCGAAGCCGAAGATCGCCGACTATCCCTTCACCACGCTGGTCCCGCAGCTGGGCGTCGTCCGCCTCGGCGGCGAGAAGGATGCGCGCGAGTTCGTCGTCGCCGACCTCCCCGGCCTGATCGAAGGCGCGCATGAGGGCACCGGCCTCGGCGACCGCTTCCTCGGCCATGTCGAGCGCTGCAACGTCGTCCTCCATCTGGTCGACGGCACCGAGGAGGACCCGGTCGCCTCCTACAAGACCATCCGGAAGGAGCTGAAGGCCTATGGCGCCGGCCTCGCCGAGAAGCCGGAGGTGGTGGGCCTCAACAAGATCGACGCGTTGGATGAGGACGCGATCAAGACCAAGCTCTCGGCGCTGAAGCGTGCCGCCCGCCGGAAAGGCGCCCGGGTCACGGTGCTGGCGCTATCGGGTGCTGCCGGCATGGGCGTCGACAAGGTGCTGGAGGCGCTCTGGGCGGAGATCGCGGCCAAGCGGTCGCCGGTGGAGGAGGACGCGGCGTGAGCCGTTCCCTCGCTTCGGCCAGGCGTCTCGTCATCAAGATCGGCTCGGCGCTGCTGGTCGAGCAGGAGGCCGGCACGCTGAAGCGCGCCTGGCTGGAAGCGCTGGCCGACGACGTCGCCGCGCTGAAGGCCGAAGGCGTCGAGGTGGTTCTGGTCTCGTCGGGCGCCATCGCGCTCGGCCGGCGCCACCTGAAGCTGCCGCCGGGTGCGCTGGCTCTCGAGCAGAAGCAGGCCGCTGCCGCCACCGGCCAGATCCGCCTCGCCCATGCCTGGCAGGAAGCGCTGGCCCGTCACTCCATCACCTGCGCCCAGATCCTGGTGACGCTGGAGGATACGGAAGAGCGCCGCCGTCACCTGAACGCGCGCGCCACCATCGCAACGCTGCTGAGCCTCGGCGCGGTGCCGGTGATCAACGAGAACGACACGGTGGCGACGTCCGAGATCCGCTTCGGCGACAATGACCGCCTTGCCGCACGTGTCGCCCAGATGATCTCCGCCGACACGCTGGTGCTGCTCTCCGACATCGACGGGCTCTATACGGCAGACCCGCGCGCCGACAGGAACGCCACGCATATCGGCGAGGTCGGGCGCATCACCGGCGAGATCGAGGGCATGGCCGGCGAGGCGCCGGCCGGATACTCGTCCGGCGGCATGGTGACCAAGATCGCCGCCGCCAAGATCGCCCAGGGCGCCGGCTGCCGCATGGCGATCGCCGACGGCAAACGGCTGCACCCGCTGGCGGCGCTGGCCGACGGCGCCAGATGCACCTGGTTCAAGCCCGACCTGCAGCCGAAGACGGCGCGCAAGCGCTGGATCGCCGGGTCGGTGAAGCCGGTCGGCTGGGTCAAGGTCGATCCCGGCGCCGCCCGCGCGCTCGGCCGCGGCAAGAGCCTGCTGCCGGCCGGCATCGTCGAGATCGGCGGCCGCTTCGAGCGCGGCGACCCGATCGAGGTGCGCGACCCCGACGGCGCGGTTCTGGCGCGCGGCCTCTCGGCCTATTCGGCCGAGGACGCGAAGCGCATCAAAGGGCACAAGAGCGGGGACATCGAGACCATCCTCGGATACCGTGGCCGCGACGAGATGATCCACCGCGACGACCTGGTGCTGGAGCAGACGTGACCGCCCGATTGGCCGACCGCGACGAGGTGGCCGAGACCATGGATCGCCTGGGGCGGTGCGCGCGCGAGGCAGCGCGCGTGCTGGGCCTCGCCTCTTCCGACGCCAAGAACCGCGCGCTCGCCGCCGCCGCCGCTGCGATCCGGGCATCCGCTTCGAAGATCCTGGAGGCGAACGCCCGCGATCTCGCCGAGGCGAAGGCCGGCGGCGCCGCCTCGGCCTTCCTCGATCGCTTGGCCCTCGATGCGAAACGCGTCGAGTCGATCGCCAGGTGCGTCGAGGACATCGCGGCCCTTCCCGATCCCGTCGGTGCCGTCGACAAGGCGTGGACGCGGCCGAACGGGCTTCGCTTTGCCCGCGTCCGCGTGCCCTTGGGCGTCATCGGCATCATCTTCGAATCCCGCCCGAACGTGACCGCAGATGCCGGCGCGCTCTGCCTCAAATCCGGCAATGCGGCCATCCTCCGCGCCGGCTCGGAGAGCTTCCAGTCGGCGACCGCGATCGCCGTCTCCCTCGCCGAAGGCCTGAAGGCCGCCGGACTGCCGGAAGCGGCGGTGCAGCTTGTTCCCACCAAGGACCGCGCCGCCGTCGGCCGCATGCTGGCGATGGCCGGGGTCATCGACGTGATCGTGCCCCGCGGCGGCAAGTCGCTGATCGCGCGCGTCCAGGCCGAGAGCCGGGTGCCGGTGATCGCGCATCTGGACGGGCTCTGCCATACCTATGTCGACGGTGCTGCCGATCTCGCCATGGCCCGCGCCGTCGTCCTCAACGCCAAGATGCGCCGCACCGGCGTCTGCGGGGCGACCGAGACCCTGCTGGTCGACCGCCGCTGCGCTCCGACGCATATGAAGCCGATCCTGGACGACCTGATCGATTCCGGCTGCGAGATCCGCGGTTGCGCCGAGACCCGCGCCCTCGACCCACGCGCCAAGCCCGCTGCCGAGGCCGACTGGTCGACCGAGTATCTGGATGCCATCCTGTCGGTGCGCGTCGTCGATGGTGTCGAGGCCGCGATCGACCACATCGCCCGTTACGGCTCGCAGCACACCGACGCCATCGTCACCGCCGATCCGGCGGCGGCCGAGCGCTTCCTTGCACGCGTCGACTCGGCGATCGTGCTGTGGAACGCGTCCACCCAATATGCCGATGGCGGCGAGTTCGGCTTCGGCGCCGAGATCGGCATCTCGACCGGCAAGCTGCACGCCCGCGGCCCCGTCGGCGCCGAGCACCTGACCAGCTGGAAATACGTCGTCCGCGGCGCCGGGCAGGTCCGGCCCTGACGATGATGACGGAGTCTGTTGCTCCACCCCCACCCCATCCCTCCCCCATCAAGGGGGAGGGGGCAAAAGAGCGGCGTCGGCTCGTGCCCCCTCCCCCCTCCGTGGGGGAGGGATGGGGTGGGGGGCGGTGACGGACTCCGGCGGCGATGCGTCGCCTCCGCATCGGCCTTCTCGGTGGCTCCTTCAACCCGGCCCATGCCGGGCACCTGCACATCAGCAAGCTGGCGCTCCAACGGCTCGGCCTCGACTATGTCTGGTGGCTGGTCTCGCCGCAGAACCCCCTGAAGCCCGTCGCCGGCATGGCGCCTCTGCCCGAGCGCCTGAGGGGCGCCGCCGCCGTCGCCAGGCGCCATCCCCGGCTTCGGGTCAGCGCCATCGAGGCAAGGCTCGGCACCCGCTACACCGTCGACACGCTGGCAGCACTCCGCCGGCACTTCCCGGCGACCCGCTTCGTCTGGCTGATGGGGGCCGACAACCTCTCCCAGGTGGTGCGCTGGCGGCAATGGTCACGGATCTTTCATCTGGTTGCCATTGCGGTGTTCGACAGGGGTTCCTATTCTATGAAGGCGTTGGCCGGTAAGGCCGCCAGGCGGTTTCGTCGCTTCCGGGTCAGCCCGGGCGGGGCACGCAGCCTGGCTTCGAAATCCTTGCCGGCCTGGGCGTTCCTGCCGACGCCCCTCGATGCGAGTTCCGCGACGGCCATCCGTGCGGCGCGCAAGAAGGGCGAGAGCGGGGGCAAGTCACTTAACGGCCGGAGGTCGCGACGCTCATCATCTTGAGACTCGGGTCGGCCTCGGTCATGCGATGGAGGGCCCGCACATAGCGCGACGCAAGAAGACCCCGACCGTCACCGAGCAGATGCTCAAGGCGGTCGAGACGGTTCTCGACAACGACCAGGCGATGGAGCCGGTCGTCATCGACCTCAGCGGCAAGGCATCCTATGCCGACTACATGATCATCGCCTCCGGCCGCAACGCGCGGCATCTCGGCGCGATGACCCAGCACTTAGAAGAGCAGATGAAGGCCGCCGGCTCGCCCAAGGTCAGGGTCGAGGGCAAGTCCCATGGCGACTGGGTGCTGATCGACGGCGGCGACGTGATCGTCCACCTCTTCCGCCCGGAAATCCGCAAGCAATACGCGCTCGAGAAGATGTGGGGCATGGAGCTGCCGCCGGAGACCGCGGCCACGCTTGCCGCCGTCAACGCATGATTTAAGAGGGTGCGTCTCCTCGTCGTCGCCGTCGGGCGCGCCCGCGCCGGCCCCGAACGCGCGCTGTGGGAGGAGTTTTCCGGCCGCCTGATCCAACCGATCCAGCTGGTCGAGGTGGATGCCAGGCGGCCCGGACCGGGCCTCAAGGACCGCGAAGCCGAGCTGCTGCTGAGGGCGGTCCCCGCCGACGCGACCCTGGTCGCGCTCGACGAACGCGGGAAAAGCATCTCCTCCGAAGCCTTCGCCAGGCTGATCGCCGGCTGGCGCGACGGCGGTACCGATACGCTGGCCTTCGTCATCGGCGGGGCGGATGGATTGGCCGACAGCGTCAGGAAACGCGCGCGATTATTGCTGTCCCTGGGCGCCATGACCTGGCCGCACATGCTGGTCCGCGGGCTCCTCGCCGAGCAGCTCTACCGGGCCGAGCGCATCCTCGCCGGGCATCCCTATCATCGGAGTTGAGCCGACGATTTCAGGCAGATCGTCAGTTCGCCGAGCCCGGGAAGAACAGCTTTCTTCGCTTCGACTTCATCCTTGTGTTGTCGAAGTTCTCCGACACCCAGCCGTCGGTCGGGTCCAGGAAGATCACGTCGGTCTGCTCGCTGCCCTTCAGGGCGAGTTCGTTCGCCACGTTGCGGAAGTAGAAGTGGCGAAAAATGCGGTCGAACTCCGTCATGTATATGTCCGCCACCCGCGTGTCGCCGCGTATCACGAGCATGTTCTCGTCGTTGTTGACCAACGAGTTCTTCGAGAAGTTAGCTGAGCCGGAGATCACCAGCGGATCGGAGGAAAGCGGATCTATGAGCAGTATCTTCGAGTGGATGTAGAACACATTCCCTTCGTAGCGGTAGTGTCTCTCGTCGAGAAACCACTTGTCGAGTTTCCAGCCGGGAACCTTCGCGCGCAGCGTCATCTTGCCGAGCGCCGCGCCATTGGCGATCTGCACATCCTTGTCGCGCGTGAGGAGGGCCTTCGCGTCGGCCTTCAAGGGCTTTTCGAGCAGGATGTAGCGCAAGAACGGTTCGTCCGCGGCGAATGCATCGGCGAGAGTGGCGTTGACGCCGAAGGCGGCGGTGAACATGACCGTGCTCTCCGCATCGACGATACGCTGAGCGTACCAATCGAGCAGGGAGTCGTTCTGCCGAGGGCTGAACAGAGGGACGACCGACTTCGCCTCGATCGGGCCGGCCGGGTTCGAACTATGCGCCTCGGTCCACGCGCGCAGGCTCTTCCATTCGGCGTCGCCCGCGAGTTGCTCCCAATAGGCGATATATGCCTTCGCGATCTCGGCACTGCGGATGATGTGTCCGACATTGGTCTGACCCATGAAGCCGGACCGCGTGAAGTTGGTGGACCCGGTCCACACCGCCGTCCGCTGGGCCGTGGACGAGATCCTGATCATGAATTTGTTGTGCGGAATGTCGTTTCGCCTGACTCGCGGCCGCAGCATCGCCTTTGGCATCTTGGCTGCCTTGATCGCCTTTGCGTTGGCGGTGGTTGCCTGCGTGTCGACGCGCTTTCCCTTCACCGTCTCCTGGCCGGCTTCGTAGACGATGACCACGTCTACGCCGCGCTTGCGTGCCGCGGCGAGCGCTCGAAGGATCGGCGCGTAGGCGAACTCGTAGGCGGCAACGCGCAGCATCTCGCCCTGGCGCGTGTCGTCGATGAAGGCGAGCGCCGCTTCGAGCAGCCCGCGCGAGAGCCACTTGGTCGCGGGATCATCGATGTCGTCGGGATCCTCAGGCCCCTTGTTGCCGAACTTCTCCGCAAACGCCTGGCTCGCGATCGCCCCTCGATTGAAGTAGACGGCATGGGTGCCGCCATCCTCGCTCTCGGTCGCGACCGCGATCTCCAGGTCCTGCCCGTAAGTGAGATTGCGCGGGGTCCCGTAGACGGGCCTGATCACGAATTCATAGGTCCGGCCGGGCTTTGCGCTGTAGTCGCCCCACAGGAAGCTTTGGATCGGGTGTTCGAGCGAGGAGTAGCGCTGGCCCGGCGACGGCTGGGGCACCGTCTCTCGGAAAACCTTGAGGCCCTTCAGCCAGAACGACTGATTTTCTGCCGCATCGGTCCGCTTGAATGCAAAGCCGAGAAGGCCCTGCCGGGCGGCCTTGGTCGCGTCGATGGCGAGCAGCACGACGTGGCTGCCGCCGATCCCGCGCACGTCGAATCCGCCGCCGCTTGCCTGTGCTCGCATGGGATCCCCCTGGCTCGACGAACCTTCTGCAATCTCGGAGATATTTTGTCGATAAATTCTATCGATAATTGTGACGAGGTGGTGAGAGGGGCAATCACAATGCAGCGAGCGCCGGCCGTGCACTCTCCTTCAAACTTCGCACTTGACAGATTACCATATAAGGATGTCTTTATATGCATCCGCGCGGTCGATCCCGCCCGCGCTTCCGATTTTCCGATCTCCCACGAAGGACCGACCCATGACTGCCGCCGTGAAGGCCAAATTCGACGACTACAAGGTGAAGGACATCTCGCTGGCCGAATGGGGTCGCAAGGAGATCCGCATCGCCGAGACCGAGATGCCGGGCCTGATGGCGACCCGTGCCGAATATGGCGCGAAGAAGCCGCTGAAGGGCGCCCGCATCGTCGGATCGCTCCACATGACCATCCAGACCGCCGTACTGATCGAGACGCTGACCGCGCTCGGCGCCGAGATCCGCTGGTCCTCGTGCAACATCTTCTCGACCCAGGACCAGGCCGCGGCCGCGATCGCCGCCGCCGGCATCCCGGTCTTCGCCTGGAAGGGCGAGACCGAGGAGGAATACTGGTGGTGCCTGGAGCAGACCATCACCGGCCCAGGCGGCTGGAAACCGAACATGATCTTGGATGACGGCGGCGACCTGACGCTGGTCATGCACGAGAAGTACCCGGACCTGCTGAAGGACGTCCGCGGCATCTCGGAGGAGACCACCACCGGCGTCCGCCGCCTCAAGGAGATGGCCGAGAAAGGCACGCTCAAGGTGCCGGCCTTCAACGTCAACGACTCGGGCACCAAGTCGAAGTTCGACAACCTCTATGGCTGCCGCGAGAGCCTGGTCGACGGCATTCGCCGCGCGACCGACGTCATGCTGTCGGGCAAGGTCGCGGTGGTCTGCGGCTATGGCGATGTCGGCAAAGGCTCGGCCGCCAGCCTTCGCGCCGGCGGCGCGCGGGTCGTCGTCACCGAGATCGATCCGATCTGCGCCTTGCAGGCGGCGATGGAAGGCTACCAGGTCGTGACCATGGACGACGTCGCCGCGACCGGCGACATCTTCGTCACCGCCACCGGTTCCGTCGACGTCATCACGCTGGACCACATGCGCCAGATGAAGGACCGCGCCATCGTCTGCAACATCGGCCACTTCGATTCCGAGATCCAGATCGGCCAGCTGCAGAACTTCGTGTGGGAAGAGGTGAAGCCGCAGGTCGACGAGGTCGTCTTCCCCGACGGCAAGCGCCTGATCGTGCTGGCCAAGGGCCGCCTGGTGAATCTCGGCTGCGCCACCGGCCATCCGAGCTTCGTCATGAGCGCGTCGTTCACCAACCAGGTGCTGGCGCAGATCGAGCTGTTCACCAACTCCGGCAAGTACCAGCGCCAGGTCTATGTGCTGCCGAAGCACCTGGACGAGAAGGTGGCGCTGCTTCACCTCGCCAAGGTCGGCGCCAAGCTGACCAAGCTGTCGGCGAAGCAGGCGGACTATCTCGGCGTCGCCGACACGGGCCCGTTCAAGCCCGACACCTACCGCTACTAGGTCGTCGTCGCGTGACCGGCGGTCCCTTCGAGATCCTGCTCGCAGGGGCCGTCGTCGTTCTGGCCGTGGCGCTGGCGGTCGTCGCCTTCGCCGGCCGCCGGCGGGCGGCGAGAGCGCAGGCCGAGGCCGCCGGCCTCGCCGCTGCCATCGCCGAGGCACCGGACGGGCTCCTCACCTGGGTCGACGATCCGGCGACCGCGCGTCTCTCCCGCTCGCTTGCCCGCCAGCTCCGCTGCGAGGAAGCCGCCGGCGCCGAGGCCTTCCTTTCCCGCCTGGCGGCGCCCGACCGCACCGAGCTCGGCTCCGCCTTCCATCAGCTCGCCGGCGACGGCAAGGCCATCGACCGGCGGGTGCGCGAGCCCGGCGGCCGCATCTGGCGGGTGACCGCCGAGCGCGCGCGGGCCGAGCAGGGCGGCGGCACCTGCTTCGCCTGGATCCGCGACGTCACCGCCGCCGAGCGCACGGATGACGCGCGCGCCTCGACGCAGGCGAGCCTCGATGCCCGGGATGCCATGCTGGACCGCGTGCCGGTGCCGGTGTGGCATCGCAAGCCCGGCAGCCTCGACCTCGCCTACCAGAACCGCGCCGCCCGCGAGATCTTCGGCGACGGCGGGCCCGACGACCGTGTCGGCCGGGGCCTGGCCCAGCGCGCCCAGCGCTCCGGCGGCGAACAGCACGAAAGCACCAGCGTCGTCGTCGACGGGCGCCGGCGCCTGGTCGAGGTGGTCGAGGCGCCGGGCGCCGAAGACGCCGTCATCGGCCATGCCCGCGACGTGACCCAGCTCGCCGAGACCCAGGACGAGCTCGCCCGCCACGTCGCCGCCCATGGCGAGATGCTGCAGAAGCTGACCACCGCGCTCGCCATCTACGGCCGCGACAAGCGCCTCAAGCTGTTCAACACCGCCTTCGTCGAGCTCTGGCAGCTCGACCGCCGCTGGCTCGCGACCGAGCCGGATCTCTCCGCCATCCTCGAGCTGCTGCGCCAGCGCCGGCGGCTGCCCGAATACGCCGACTTCGCCCAGGCCAAGCGCCAGTGGCTGCAGCTGTTCACCGGCCTGATCGACCCGGTCGAGGAGCTCCTGCACCTGCCCGACGGACGCACCATCCGCCAGACGGTGTCGCCTCACCCGCAGGGCGGACTCCTCTTCGTCTTCGAGGACGTCTCCGACCGGATCGCGATCGAACGCTCCTACAACACGCTGATTGCGGTTCAGCGCGAAACCCTGGACAGCCTGGGCGAAGCGATCGCCGCCTTCTCCGGCGACGGCCGTCTGCAGCTCTCCAATCCCGCCTTCGCCCGGCTGTGGGCGCTGGACGATCCGTTCCTCGCCCAGAAGCCGCATCTGAACGAGGTCGGGCGCCGCATCCGCGAGCTGGTGCCGGCCGCCGCCGGCGTCGCCGGCCTGGAGCTGGCCGAGAGCACGCGCACGCACGCGACCGGCCGGATCGACCGGCTGGATGGCAGCGTGCTGGATTTCGCGCGGGTGGCATTGCCCGACGGTGCCACGCTGCTGATCTACCAGGACGTGACCGACACCATCCGGGTCGAGCGCGCGCTCCGCGACCGCAACGAGGCGCTGGAGACCGCCGGCCGCCTCAAGAGCGAGTTCATCGCCAATGTCTCCTACGAGCTCAGAACGCCGCTCAACGCCATAGCCGGCTTCGCCCAGATGCTGACCGACCAGTATTTCGGCACGCTCAACAACCGCCAGCTCGACCATGCGCGCTCGATCATCACCGCGTCGGACCGGCTGATGACGCTGATCAACGACATTCTCGACCTCTCCACCATCGAGGCCGGGTATCTCGTCCTGGATCCAGGCCCGGTCGATGTCGTCGCCCTGCTGCACCAGGTGATGAGCCTGACCCACGAGATGGTGCGAAGCCGCCACCTGGCGATCTCGGTCGACTGCCCGCAGACGATCGGCACGGTCGAGGCCGACGAGCGGCGGCTGATGCAGGCGCTGGTCAACCTCGTCTCCAACTCGGCCAAATTCACGCCTAATGGCGGCCGCATCCTGCTCTCGGCCCGGCGCGAGGAGGAGCGGATGGTCCTCACCGTCGCCGACACCGGCATCGGCATCGAGCGCGAGCGCCAGGCCGCCCTGTTCGAGCCCTTCGCCCGCGCCGCCTCGAGCCAGGCGCAGGCGGGTCCCGGGCTCGGCCTGGCCCTGGTCCGCCGGCTGATCGAGCTTCATCACGGCACCGTCGAGATCGACTCCGAGCCCGGCACCGGAACGACGGTGCGGCTGATGCTGCCGGGCTAAGCGCGCCGCTTCGGGTGCAGGATCTCCGGAAGATCCGTCTTCAGGAAGTCGGCATCCAGCGTGAGCAACGGCTCGCCCCGAAGCAGCGCATGGGCATAGGCGAAGCAGTCGCCAAAGTTGATGGGGAAGCGCAACCGCGCTTCGGTCGCAGTTCGGACGACCTCGTGATCGGCATCCAGCATCTCGACGCCGAGATCTGCCAGCGCCGCCTCCACCGCTGCGGGAGCGACACGGTTCTCTTTGGCGATTGTCATGGATGCCTCTGCGAGACTTACCCACGACATATGCAGCCTCTCGCGCGGATGCGCCGACAGAGTCTCGGCGATCCACTTTGTCGAGGTCTCGCGAAATACCAGCGCGAC
>CAMBVS010000080.1 GCA_945871425.1 Rhizobium sp. Q54
GAAGGCCCCGAGGGCCCGTGAAATCGGAATTAAACCCCCGCGCCGCCGCGCTGCACGAAGGCGTCGCGGCGGCCGGGTGTCTAGCATATGGTCGGGGGGTGCGCAACCGGTCGAGGCCGCGCCAAAATCACGCGGCCGCACGACCGAACCCCGAGCTAACAGGGTGGTAATCCTGGCGTCGCGGCAAACCATCTGATATTGCTCGGCCCGGACGAAGCGGAGGCAATAGTTGCCCGTCGAGCTCCTCATCCAAGGCGCGTTGAGCGGCTTCGCCATCGCTGCTCCTGTGGGGCCGATCAATGTCCTCTGCATCCGCAGGACGCTTGCCGACGGCTTCGGCCGCGGGCTCGCCTCCGGCCTCGGTGCAGCGGTGGCCGACACGCTGTTCGGCGCCATCGCCGCCTTCGGCGTGGCCTCGGTGATGGCCTTCCTGACGCGATGGGAGGGCCTTTTGAGCCTCGTCGGCGGGGTGGTTCTGATGTTCCTCGGCATTCGCGGCCTCTTCGTCGTTCCTGCCGCCGATGATGGACGGGGCAGCGGGGTCGGCCTCGTCGGTGCCTTCGCCTCGACCTTCGGCATGACCATCGCCAATCCGATGACGGTTCTCTCGTTCCTTGCGGTCTTTGCCGCCATCGGCATCGGCTGGAACGGATTCGGCGCTGCAACCGCGCTGGTCGCGGGCGTGTTCCTGGGCTCGGCCGCCTGGTGGCTCGGGCTCTCCAGCGTCGTCACGGCGATCCGGCACACACTTTCCGAGCGGACGCTCCTTTGGATCAATCGCGGGGCGGCCGTCGCCATCCTCGCCTTCGGCGCGTGGGCTCTCCTGCGCGCCGTCCGGCTCCTCTGGACCTGAGTCGGCTGGCTGGGGCTGGATACCGGAATGGTTGGTAGCACATACAACTTCAAGGCTTTGTCGGTCCTGCTGGTCGATGACGCCAAGCCCATGGCGGATCTGCTGGGTTCGATTCTGAAGGAACTCGGCGTCGGCAAGATCACCACCCACGCCGACGCCAAGAAGTCGATGGACCTGCTGGACTCGATCGCCCAGATGCAGGCGGCAGGAACGCCGGTGGTCGACATCGTCATCTCCGACTGGCGGATGGAGCCGATTTCGGGCGTCGACCTCCTCAAATGGATCCGCAACCACCCGTCCGACGGCATCCGTTTCATGCCGTTCATCATGCTGACGGCCTACTCCGACAACGCCCGCGTCATGGCGGCCCGCGACGCCGGCGCCAATGAAGTGCTTGCCAAACCGGTCTCCGTCCACAATCTGGTACGCCGGCTTCTGTCGGTGATCGAGAACCCGCGGCCGTTCGTCTCATGTCCGACCTATTTCGGGCCGGATCGCAGGCGCAAGAGCATCCCCATCAACTTCCCGGACCGACGCAAGACGTCGCCGAGATGAAGGTCTCCGACATGTCCGACAAGCCGCAGATGATCAGGCCACGCAACACCATGCTGGAGCGCCTGGGTGGGCGCCCCGGTGTGCCCGGCAAGATAGACGCCTCGCTCCTGAAGAAGGCCGAGGACCGGATCGCCGAGGTCGGCGCGACATATCCCGACCGGGTCAAGATCGACCTCGAGAAGCTGGTCGCCCTGGCCGGACAGGCGGCGAGCGACGCCGATCGTCGCGCCGAGGCGATCACCAGCATCAACCTGATCGTGCACGAGATCCGCGGCGAGGGCGCAACCTTCGGCTACCCTCTGCTGACCAAGTTCGCCGGTTCGCTGTTCAAATTCACCGACGGGCTCACCAGCCCGACCGAGCGGCAGCTCGCCCTCATCAAGGCCCATGTCGACGCCATGACCCTCGTGGTGAAGTCCGGCATCAAGGGCGACGGCGGGGCGATCGGCGCCGAGGTCGACCAGATGCTGGCGATCGCGATCGAGAAATACGCCGCGCCCCACAAGCCCTGAAAGCGAAACGGGCGCCCGAAGGCGCCCGCGATCACAGGAAGATCAGCAACCGAGGCTTCAGGCGGCCGCGGCGGCCTTGGCCTTCGCGATGCGCCGCTTCAGCCTCTGGGCGTCTTCCGGCAGCTTGGCGGTGCGGGTCGACAACAGGTACTCGTCGAGGCCGCCATTGTGCTCGATCGAGCGCAGCCCGTTCGCCGAGACACGAAGGCGCACCGGCTGGCCGAGCACGTCCGACAGCAGCGTCACGACCTGCAGGTTCGGCAGATAGCGCCGCTTGGTCTTGTTGTTGGCGTGGCTGACATTGTTGCCAACCAACACGCCCTTGCCGGTGATGTCGCAGCGTCTCGCCATGGCACGGATCCGAACCAGAAAAATGGTTATGCGCCGGGGAGGCCCGGCGTCGAGGCGCGGGTTGTAGCCGGCCCCTCCCGGCCCGTCAAGCGGTGGGAGGGCGGAACGCCCGCAGCAGCTCCGCGGCTGCCTCGCCGGGCGTCATGCGGCCGGAAGCGACGGCGCGCTCCAGCGACCCCAGCCGGGCCGCGACCTCCGGGTCGGCGCGGAGGGCGGCAATCAGGCCATCCTCGACCTCCCGCCACATCCAGCGCCTAGCCTGCGCCGAGCGCTTGGCCGCCAGCCCTTCGGACCCAAGGGCCGAACGATGGCCGAGGACCGCCTGCCAGACCTCGGCGACGCCGGCACCGGTCATCGCCGAGCAGGGGAGCACAGGCGGATGCCAACCGGTTCCGGGGGCCAGAATGGCCAGGGCTGCCGTGTAGTCGCCCCGCGCCCGCTCGGCCGCCGGGATCAGGTCGCCATCGGCTTTGGTGACGACCAGAAGGTCCGCCAGCTCGACGATGCCCTTCTTGATTCCCTGCAGCTCGTCGCCCCCGGCAGGCGCGAGAAGCAGGAGGAAGCTGTCGGTCATCTCGGCGACCGCAGTCTCCGACTGGCCGACGCCGACCGTCTCCACCAGCACGACCTCGTGGCCAGCCGCCTCCATCACCAGAAGGGTCTCGCGACTCCGCCTGGCGACGCCGCCCAACGCTCCGCTCGATGGCGAGGGACGGATGAAGGCATTGGGATGGCGCGACAGCCGCTCCATCCGCGTCTTGTCGCCGAGGATCGACCCGCCCGAGACCTCGGAGGATGGATCGACGGCGAGAACGGCGACCCGCCTGCCCGCATCGGCGAGGTGAAGGCCGAGCGCCTCGATGAAGGTCGACTTGCCGACGCCCGGCGCCCCCGAAATGCCGACCCGCACCGCGCCGCCCGTTGCCGGCAGCAGCAGGGACAGGAGCCCGCCCGCCCGCCCGCGATGATCAGGCCGTGTCGATTCGACCAGCGTGAGAGCCCGCGCCAGCGCGCGGCGATCGCCGCCACGGACGGCATCGGCCAGCCGCCGCAGATCCTCCGAGGGCGGTTCCGGCGTCGGACGGGGGGAGGCCGTGGACATAGCCGCGATCATACGCGGCTTCGCTTTCGCCGGGTCCTCGGATTCGGATATGAAGGACGGCCGCTCAAGACCTGCCGTCAGGATCTTCCATGCCGCTCAAGCCTGCCGCCCAGCGCGTCGATGATCTGCTTGCCGTCCACGCCATGGGCGGCCGCGTCGTCGAGTTTCCCGACTCGACCCGGAGCTCTGCCGAGGCCGCCGCAGCGATCGGCTGCGCCCTCGCCCAGATCGCGAAGTCGCTCGTCTTCAAGGCGGCGAGCGGACGGCCGATCCTGGTGATCGCCTCCGGCGTCAACCGGGTCGACGAGAAGAAGATCGCCCAGGCGATCGGCCAGAAGATCGGCAAGGCCGATGCCGACTACGTGCGGGCACGTACCGGCTACGCCATCGGTGGCGTCGCGCCCCTCGGCCATGCCGAGCCGCCGATCGTGCTGATCGACCGGGACCTCCTGGCGCTCGACCCGATCTGGGCCGCCGCCGGCACCCCGCACTCGGTGTTCCACTTGAGCGCCGACGAGCTGGTCCGCGTCTCCGGCGGCACGGTCGCCGACGTAAAGCAGGGCACCTAGAGAAAACTATAGGGGTCGATGTCGACCTGGACGCGGACGGTCCCCGGCACCTTCACGCGGGCCAGCCAGTCGACGAGGATCGGCTGGACGCGGACCGAGCGGCCGGCCTTGAGCAGCAGCCGCCGTCGGTGCCGGCCGCGCAGGAGGGCCAACGGCGCAGGGGCCGGTCCCAGCACCTGGACCCCCTCCCCCTTCGGCGCCGACTTCGCCAGAGCCCGGGCGACGCCGTCGGCCGCGGCAGGATCGTGGCTGGAGATGATGAGGCCAGCCAGACGGCCGTAGGGAGGCATGCCGGCTGCCTCGCGCTCGGACGCCTCGACCGCAAGGAAGCGGTCGCGGTCGCCGGAGGCGAGTGCCTGCATCACGCGGTTGTCGGGCTGCCAAGTCTGCAGCAGCACGCGGCCCGGCAGCTGGTGGCGGCCGGCGCGGCCGGCGACCTGATGCAGGAGCTGGTAGGTCCGCTCGGCAGCGCGGAGGTCGCCGCCTTCGAGGCCGAGGTCGGCATCGACCACACCGACCAGGGTCAGGTTGGGGAAGTTGTGGCCCTTCGCCACCATCTGCGTGCCGATGACGACGTCGACCTCGCCGTCGCGGATCGAGCGCACCAGCTCCGCCGCCTCGGCCGGGCCGCCGATGGTGTCGCTCGCCATCACCGTGAAGCGGGCGTCGGGAAGAATCGCCAGCAGCTCCTCGGCCAGCCGCTCGACCCCCGGGCCGCAGGCCGCGAAGGTGTCCTGCGCCTGGCAGGAGGGGCAGACCGCCGGCCGTCGGGACGAGTAGCCGCAATGATGGCATTGCAGGCGGCCGGCAAGGCGATGCTCGACCAGCCAGCTCGAGCAGTTGGGGCAGGCGAGGCGATGGCCGCAGGCGCGGCAGAGGGTGAGAGGCGCATAGCCGCGGCGGTTGAGGAACAGCAGCGACTGCTCGCCCGCGGCCAAGGTCTCGGTCAGGGCCTGCACCAGGGGCGGGCTGAGAAAGCGCTGCGAGGGCGGCTTGTCGCGGCGGAGGTCGACGATGCCGATTGCCGGCAGCTCGGCCCCGGCATGACGATCTGGCAGATGCAGGCGCCGGTAACGGCCGGTGGTCTCGTTGACATGGGTTTCGAGCGACGGCGTCGCCGAGGACAGCACCACCGGGAATCCGCCGAGCCGTCCTCGGACCACCGCCATGTCGCGGGCATGGTAGGGGACGCCGTCCTCCTGCTTGAAGGCCGGGTCGTGCTCCTCGTCGACGACCAGGAGCCCGAGATCGGGATAGGGCAGGAACAGCGCCGACCGGGCCCCCACCACCACCGGCGCCTTGCCCTCCGCGATCGCCCGCCAGGTGGTGCGCCGCTCGAGCTGGGTCAGGTCCGAGTGCCAGACCGCCGGCTTGACGCCGAACCGGGCCTCGAAGCGAGCCAGCCACTCGGCCGAGAGCACGATCTCCGGCAGCAGCACCAGCGCCTGGCGGCCGCCCCTGAGGCATTCGGCGACCGCTTCGAAATAGACCTCGGTCTTGCCGCTTCCGGTGACGCCGTCGAGCAGGGTCACCGAGAAGGTGTGCTCGGCGAGCCGTCTGCAGAGCTCCGAGGCGGCGGCCGCCTGGTCTTCCGAGAGCTCGCGGCCCGGCCGGTCGATCTCCGGCTGGGCGAAGGGCGGCGATGGCGGCAGGCCGACGCGCTCGATGTGGCCGGAGGTCTCCAGCGACTTCACGACGCCCATGCCGACGCCGGCCTCGCGGGCGAGGTCGGTCGGCGTCCAGGCCATCCCCTCGGCAAGGAGCTCGAGCACGCGCCGGCGCTGCGCCGTCATCCGCTCGCCCTCGTCCGGCATGCGGACGAAGCGAAACGCAGGCGTCGGCTTTGGCGGCTCGAGCGCCGACGGCACGCTCATCGCCATCCGGAGCACGGCGCCGGGCGGCGCCAGGGTGTAGGCCGCGACCCAGTCGACGAAGCGCCTGACCGCCTCGGGCAGCGCCGGCGCGTCCTCCAACCGCTCCACCACCGGCTTCAGCTTCGCCGGATCGACGCCGTCGGTCCCCGGCCCCCAGACGACGCCGAGGACCTCGCGGGTGCCCAGCGGCACCACAACGAACTCGCCGGGCCGGAGCGCCAACCCCTCCGGCACCGCATAGTCGTAGGCCCCCGCGAGCGGCAAAGGCAGCAGGACGGAGACGCGCGCCCCACCCCCCATGGCTTGTGTGCTGGTATCGTCGGCCATCATGAGGTAGATTTCACACTGAAATTCCGAGGCCGCCCGATGAAGTTCTTCGTCGATACCGCCGACATCGCCGAGATCCGGGAGTTGGCCGCGACCGGTCTCCTCGACGGCGTCACCACCAATCCATCGCTCATCCAGAAGAGCGGCCGCAAGATGCTCGACGTCATCGCCGAGATCTGCGCCGCGGTCGAGGGACCGGTTTCCGCCGAAGTGACGGCAACCGACCACACGACCATGCTGGCCGAAGGACGCAAGCTCGCCAAGATCGCGCCCAACGTCACGGTAAAGGTGCCGCTGACCCCGGACGGGCTCAAGACCTGCCGCGTGCTCGCCGACGAGGGCACCAAGGTCAACGTCACGCTCTGCTTCTCCCCGGCCCAGGCGCTGCTGGCGGCGAAGGCCAAGGCGTCCTTCATCTCGCCCTTCGTCGGCCGGCTCGACGACATTGGCCAGGACGGCATGGCCCTGATCGCCGATATCGTCCAGATCTACAGGAACTACACGGATTTCACGACCGAGGTGCTGGTCGCCTCGATCCGCCACCCGATCCACGTGGTCGAGTCGGCCAAGCTCGGCGCCGACGTCGCCACGTTGCCGCCGCCTGTCATCCGCCAGCTCTTCAACCATCCGCTGACCGACAAGGGTCTCGCGGCCTTCCTTGCCGACTGGAAGAAGACCGGACAGTCGATCCTCTGATGTCCACCGCCCGACCCAGCGAAGCCCTCGACGCCGCCCAGGTCACCGACTACCTGCGCCGCCATCCCGATTTCCTGCAGACCCATCCGGACGCGATCGCCGCCCTGATGCCGCCCGGCCGCGACGTCGGCGAAGGCGTGGTCGACCTGCAAAAGGCGATGCTGGAGCGCCTGCGCACCGAGGCGGCCCGGCTCAAGGCGACCCAACGGAAGCTGATCGCCACCAACCGGGTCAACCTGCAGACCCAGAGCCGGGTGCATTCGGCGGTGCTGGCGATGATCGAGGCGCCGAGCCTCGAGCACCTGGTGCATACGGTGACCAGCGACCTGGCCCTGATCCTCGACCTCGACGTCGTCTCGCTCGCGATCGAGGCCGCCGATCCGAAGGTGACCGGCGGCCACTTCGCCGGCATCGCCCGGGTTCCCGCCGGCACCGTCGATCGCTTGCTCGGCGAGGGCCGCGACAGCCGTCTTCGCCCGGACGGCCAGGGCGAAACCGAGATCTTCGCCGATGCCGCCAGCCTCGTCCGCTCGGATGCGCTGGTGCGCATCAAGGTCAGCCCCGAGGCGCCGGTCGGCGTGGTCGCGTTCGGCTCACGGCGCGAGAGCACCTTCCATCCGAGCCAGGGCACCGAGCTCCTGGGCTTCCTCGCCCGTGCGCTCGAAATCTCGGTCCGGGCGTGGCTGGAGCCGGCGCGCTGACGCTCGACGCCGCCGTCGCGGACTGGCGCGCCTGGCTCTCCCACGAGCGCCGGGCTTCGCCCCATACCCTCGATGCCTATCAGCGCGACCTAGCTCTGTTCCTGGGCTTCCTCTCCGGGCATCTCGGCGGTGAGGTGACGCTCGCCGACCTGGCCCAGCTCAAGACCGGCGACTTCCGCGCCTTCCTCGCGCACGAGCAGGGTCCTGAGCGCGGCAGGGCCAAGAGCTCGGTCGCCCGCACGCTCTCGGTGATCAGGAATTTCCTTCGGTTCCTCAACCGGCGCGGTCTCGCCGAGAACGCGGCGATCGGCTCGGTCGGGACGCCGAAACTGGCGAAGCCGGTGCCGAAGGCGCTCTCGATTCCCGAAACCTCCGACATGCTCGATGCGGCGGAGATGGAAGGCCGCGAGCCCTGGCACGGTGCCCGCGACGCCGCCGTCCTCGCCCTCCTCTACGGCGCCGGGCTCCGCCTCGGCGAGGCGCTGGCGATCACCCGCCGCCAGGCCCCGACCGAGGAGGGCCCGCTGACCGTCACCGGCAAGGGCCGGAAGACTCGCAATGTGCCGATCCTGCCGCAGGTGGCCGAGGCGGTCGCCGCGTACCTCGCCTCCTGCCCCCACAACCCCGGCCCGGACGGGGCGCTCTTCCTCGGCGCCCGCGGCGGTCCGCTGCATCCGCGCCTGGTCCAGGGCGCGGTCGCGCGGCTTAGGCGTGGCCTCGGCCTCGCCGACACGGCGACGCCGCATGCGCTCCGCCACAGCTTCGCGACCCACCTCCTGGCCGAAGGCGCCGATCTCCGCGCCATCCAGGAGCTGCTGGGGCACGCCTCGCTGGCGACCACCCAGCGCTACACCAAGGTCGACCTGACGCGCCTCGTCGAGGTCCACCGCACCGCCCATCCGCGGTCGTGAGCGCACGCGCGCCCGAGGAGACCATCGCCGCGGTGCTCCGGCGGCTGACCGACTCGGCCCGCGGCGAGCGCATCACGCTCGACGACGCGATCGAGACCCTGGGCGACCGCGCCTACGGTCTCGCCATGCTGATGCTTGCGCTTCCCATGGCCGTGCCGATCTCGGCCATCCCGGGCATCTCGACCATCTTCGGCATCCCGCTGATCCTCATATCCGCCCAGCTGATGCTGGGCCGGCCCCGGCCCTGGCTGCCGCAATGGCTCGGCACCAAATCGCTCGCCCGCGCCGACCTCGCGCGCATGATCGACAAGGCGCTGCCCTGGCTCGAACGCTGCGAGCGCTATGTGCGCCCGCGGATGCTGTCGCTGGTGTCGCCAATGGCAGAGCGCTGCATCGGAGCGGTGGCGACGTTCATGGCCGTGATCATGTCGCTGCCGATCGTCCTCGGAAACCAGCCACCGGCGGTGGCGATCGCGCTCTTCGCGCTGGCGGTGATCGAGCGGGACGGGCTCTTCGTCCTCCTCGGTCTGATCGTATCCGTCGTCTCGGTGATCTTGGTGGGCGCCGTGCTCACGGCCTTCGCCGCGGCCTTCTGGCTCGCGCTCAACTCGCTGATCGGCTGAGGCCGCCCCCGCGATCGAAGCGACGGAGATCAGGACAATGGCTTGGCGTTCGGATTTCCCGAGTGCGTCCCTCGCCCGAGCACTGGAACCTTGATCGCCGTCGCACGCGATCCGCTCTTCCGCTTCGTCCCGAGACCGGCCAGACGCAGCGTACCGTCACGCGCGACCGCCATATCCGCCATGATCCGGCTCATGCTGCTGGTCAACCATTCGTCGTAGGCGGCGGCGATCTCGCCGATGTCCTCGGCGTTGGAAAACGTCTGCAGCGCCTGCAGCCCGGCCTCCATCGCCTCATGCCGCCGCTTCGTCCAGGCGGCCATCATCTTCCGCGTCTCATCGAGAAGCTCCGCCTGATCGTGCAGAACGGCGTCCATCTGGACCCTGAGCGCTTCCGACAGGCTCGGGATCACCGCCTCATCCGCCTCTTGCGGCGGCGGTGGCGGCCTGGCCGGCCGGCCGTCTAAGCCTGCGATTGCAGCGGGAGCGATCGAGGGGACTCTTTCGAGCCTCACGTCTGCTTGCCCGATGCTCTCGGCGGCTTCGATCAGGAAGTCTTTGACAAGATCGCCCATGGCAGACGGCTCCCGCGTTCGACCCGAGCCGATATTGCCGGCAGCCGAGGCGCCGTTGTATCCACCAAACGGATGAGGTGCCGCGTCGGGTCGCCGCCCGCTCCGCGAATCCGGGCTTAGATGTGGATCGCCCGGCCGGCGACGCCGAGCGCAGCCTCCTTGACCGTCTCGTTGACGGTCGGGTGGCCGTGGCAGGTGCGCGCGATGTCCTCGGCCGAGCCGCCGAACTCCATGGCGACGACGCATTCGTGAATCATCGTGCCGGCTTCGCCGCCGATGATGTGGACGCCGAGCACCCGGTCGGTCTTGGCGTCCGCCAGGATCTTCGCGAAACCGTCGGTCATGCCGTTGGCGCGGGCGCGGGCATTGGCGGTGAACGGGAACTTGCCGACCTTGTAGTCGACGCCGGCGGCCTTCAGCTCCTCCTCGGTCTTGCCGACCGATGCCACCTCCGGCCGCGTGTAGACGATGCCGGGAATGACATCGTAGTTCACATGGCCCGCCTGGCCGGCCAGGATCTCGGCGAGCGCGATGCCCTCGTCCTCGGCCTTGTGCGCCAGCATCGGCCCGGCGATGACGTCGCCGATGGCGTAGATGCCCGGCACGTTGGTCCGGTAGTGCGCGTCGGTCTTGACCCGCCCCTTCTCATCCGTCGCGACGCCGGCCGTCTCCAGGCCGAGGCCGCGGGTAAAGGGCCGGCGGCCGACCGACACGAGGACGATCTCCGCTTCCATGGTCTCCGGCGTCCCGCCGGCGGCCGGCTCGAGGGTCAGCGTCACGCCCTTCTTGTCGGCCTTGGCGGCTGTCACCTTGGTCGAGAGCTTGAAGGTCAGGCCCTGCCTGCCAAGGATGCGCTGGAACTGCTTGGAGACCTCGCCGTCCATGCCGGGGGTGATGCGGTCGAGGAACTCGACCACGGTCACCTGGGATCCCAGCCGCTGCCACACCGAGCCCAGCTCGAGGCCGATATAGCCGCCGCCGATCACCACCATGGTCTTCGGCACCTTCTGCAGCACCAGGCCGCCGGTCGAGGAGACGATCTGCGTCTCGTCGATCTCGATGCCCTTCAGCGGCATGACTTCGGAGCCGGTGGCGATGACGATGTGCTTCGCCTCCAGCGTCTCGGTGCCGCCGTCGTTCAGCGCCACCTCGACCTTGCCGGCAGCGGCGATCTTCCCGGTGCCGGCGATGTGGGCGATCTTGTTCTTCTTGAACAGGAACGCGACGCCCTTGACCGTGGCGTCGACCACCTTGTCCTTGTGGCCGAGCATCTTCTGGAGGTCGAGCGAGACGCCCTTCACGTCGACGCCGAAGGCGTCGAGGCCATGGGCCGCCTCGTGGAACTTCTCCGACGCCACCAGCAGGGCCTTCGACGGGATACAGCCGACGTTGAGGCAGGTGCCGCCCAAGGTGGCCCGCGTCTCGACGCAGGCAACCTTCATGCCGAGCTGGGCCGCCCGGATGGCGCAGACATAGCCGCCGGGGCCCGAGCCGATGATGACGACGTCGAAGGACTGGGCCATGGCTCAGACCTCGATCAGCAGGCGCTGCGGATCCTCGATCGCCTCCTTGACCCGGACGAGATAGGTCACCGCCTCGCGTCCGTCGATGATCCGGTGGTCGTAGGAGAGCGCCAGATACATCATCGGCCTGACCTCGACCTTGCCGCCGATCGCCATCGGCCGCTGCTGGATCTTGTGCATGCCGAGGATGGCGGATTGCGGCGGGTTCAGGATCGGGGTCGAGAGCAGCGAGCCGTAGACGCCGCCGTTGGAGATGGTGAAGGTGCCGCCGGTCAGGTCCTCGATCGAGAGCTTGCCGTCGCGGGCCTTCTTGCCGAGCGCGTTGATGGTCTTCTCGATCTCGGCGAAGCCCATCTGGTCGGCATCGCGCACCACCGGAACGACCAGCCCCTGCTCGGTGCCGACGGCGACGCCGATGTCGTAGTGGTTCTTGTAGATGATGTCGTCGCCGTCGATCTCGGCATTGACCGCCGGCAGCTCCTTCAACGCCGCGAGGCACGCCTTCACGAAGAAGCTCATGAAGCCCAGCTTGACGCCGTGGCGCTTCTCGAAGGCCTCCTTGTAGGAGTCCCTCAGGGCCATGACCTGGGTCATGTCCACCTCGTTGAAGGTGGTGAGCATGGCCGCGGTGTTCTGGGCCTGCTTCAGGCGCTCGGCGAT
>CAMBVS010000081.1 GCA_945871425.1 Rhizobium sp. Q54
CGTCAACGAAGGTTCAAGAACCGTCGTATCACTCAGGTATGATTCTGGGTACTAGGTCCTACAGCGTACGGATGTCGGCGAGATGGCCGGTCACCGCCGCCGCCGCCGCCATCGCCGGGCTGACCAGGTGGGTGCGCCCGCCGCGGCCCTGACGGCCCTCGAAATTGCGGTTGGAGGTCGAGGCGCAACGCTCGCCCGATCCCAGCTTGTCGGCATTCATGGCAAGGCACATCGAGCATCCTGGCTCGCGCCACTCGAAGCCCGCCTCGATGAAGATCCGGTCGAGGCCCTCCTCTTCCGCCTGGTGCTTGACCAGGCCGGACCCCGGCACCACCAGCGCGTTGACGTGGGAGGCGACCTTGCGGCCCTTGGCGACCTTCGCCGCCTCGCGCAGATCCTCGATGCGGCCGTTGGTGCAGGAGCCGATGAAGACCTTGTCGACCTTGAGCTCGCTGAGCGGCGTTCCCGGGGTCAGGCCCATGTAGTCGAGCGCGCGCTCCATCGAGGCGCGCTTGCCGGGATCGGCGACGTCGGCCGGGTTAGGCACCTTGCCGGTGATCGGCAGCACGTCCTCGGGGCTGGTTCCCCAGGTCACCTGCGGCACGATGTCCCTGGCCTCGAGACGGATCTCGCGGTCGTATTTGGCGCCAGGATCCGACGGCAGCGTCTTCCAATAAGAGACCGCCGCTTGCCAGGCCGCCCCCTTCGGCGCCATCGGCCGGCCCTTGATGTAGTCGAAGGTGGTCTGGTCGGGAGCGATCAGGCCGGCCCGCGCGCCGCCCTCGATCGTCATGTTGCAGACGGTCATCCGGCCTTCCATGGAGAGGCCGCGGATGGCCGAACCGGCATACTCGATGACATGCCCGGTGCCGCCGGCCGTGCCCATCTTACCGATGATGGCGAGCACGATGTCCTTGGCGGTGACGCCGGGCGACAGCTCGCCCTCGACGGTGACCCGCATGTTCTTGGCATGCGACTGGACCAGAGTCTGGGTCGCCAGCACGTGCTCGACCTCGGAGGTGCCGATGCCGAAGGCGAGCGCGCCGAAGGCGCCGTGGGTCGAGGTGTGGCTGTCGCCGCAGACGATGGTGTTGCCCGGCAGGGTGAAGCCCTGTTCCGGCCCGATGATGTGCACGATCCCTTGGCGCGGATCGGTCATGTTGAAATACGGCACGGCGAAGTCGCGGGCGTTGTCGTCGAGGGTCTCGACCTGGATCCGGCTCTCCTCGTCGGCGATGCCCTTCGAGCGGTCGGTGGTCGGCACGTTGTGGTCGGCGACCGCCAGCGTCAGGTCGGGGCGGCGGACCTTGCGGCCGGCCAACCTCAGCCCCTCGAACGCCTGCGGGCTGGTCACCTCATGGACGAGGTGACGATCGATGTAGATCAGGCAGGTGCCGTCGGCCTGCCGGTCGACGACATGGCTGTCCCAGATCTTGTCGAAAAGCGTGCGCGGACCGGCCATGGCTGAGCGCTGCCTCCCCGATGCTGACGACCGCTCAGGACTCGGCTTGCGCCTCGGCGGCGGCGGGGGCCTCTGCCTCGGCAGTCCCGCGCACGGTCTGGCGCTCGACGATGCGCGCCGACTTGCCGGTGCGGCCTCGGAGGTAATAGAGCTTGGCGCGGCGGACCTTGCCGCGGCGCACCACCTCGATCGATCCCAGCATCGGCGAATGCAGCGGGAAGACGCGCTCGACGCCCTCGCCGTAGGAGATCTTGCGGACGGTGAAGGAAGAGTTGATCCCGGCGTTCTTGCGGGCGATGCACACGCCCTCATAGGCCTGGATACGCTCGCGGGTGCCTTCGATCACCTTCACGTTCACCCGGACGGTGTCGCCGGGGCCGAATTCGGGGACGGCGCGCTTGGCGGCGAGCTTGTCCACCTGCTCCTTCTCGAGCGTCTGCAAAAGATTCATGGCACTTGATCCCATCTGACAACCAGTTCGACCTAACGACCCTTGCCCGTGCGGCCGCCGGAGTAGCGGGACCAGAGATCGGGCCGTCTTGCAGCCGTCACCTTCTCCGCCTCGGCGCGCCGCCAGGCGCGTATCTTCTCGTGGTGACCGGAGATCAGGACCTCCGGCACCGCGCGGCCCTGCCACTCGCGCGGCCGCGTGTAGTGCGGGTACTCGAGCAGACCCGCCTCGAAACTCTCCTCGACCAGCCCTTCGGCGGCGCCCATGACTCCCGGCAGGAGCCTGACCGCCGCGTCAATCAGCGCGATCGCCGCCGGCTCGCCGCCGGACAGGACGAAATCGCCGAGGCTGACCTCCTCGAGCCCGCGGGCCTCGATGACCCGCTCGTCGATCCCCTCGTAGCGCCCGCAGAGCAGGACCACGCCAGGACCTTGCGCCAGCTCCTTCACCCGCGCCTGCTCCAGGAGGCGCCCACGCGGGCTGAGGTAAATGCGGGGGCCCGGGCGATCCTCGACAGAGGCGAGAGCCCGGTCCAGCACGTCCGGCCGCATGACCATGCCGGCGCCTCCGCCGAACGGAGTGTCGTCGACGGAGGCGTGTTTATCGCTCGCAAACCGCCGGATGTCCAGCGCGTCCAGAGCCCAGATCCCCTCCTCAAGCGCCTTGCCGGCGAGGCTCGCCCCGAGCGGCCCGGGAAACATGCCCGGGAACAGGGTGAGCACGCTTGCCCGCCAGGTCACGACGCCCCGCCCTCAGGCAGCTCTTCCCCCGGCTCCGGCTTGTCGGCGAGGAGGCCTTCCGGCGGATCGACGACGACCCGGCCGCCGAGGACGTCGACCAGCGGCACGATGGCGCGGGTGAACGGAACCAGCACACTGCCCCCGCCCTCGCGATCGATCTCAAGCATGTCGCCGCCGCCGAAATTGACCACCCGGCGGACCCGCCCGAGCAGACCGCCCTCGGCCAGCTCCGCGCGGAGCCCTTCGAGGTCGGCGTGATAGAACTCCTCCTCCTCGGGCGCCGGCAGGGCCGAGCGCGGCACGTAGAGGCGGAGTCCCTTCAGCGCCTCGGCGGCGTTGCGGTCGGCGACGCCCGGAACCTTGGCGATCACCACCCCGCCCTTGGCCTCGCGCAGGTCCTTGAGGACGAGCTTCCGGCCGCCCGGCTCCGCCGTCAGCGGCCCATAGGCCGTGACGTCGAGTGGATCGCCGGTATGCGTCCGGACCCTGACCTGGCCCTGGACGCCATGGACGCCGACGATCTCGCCCAGCAGCACGCGATCCTCGGGAGACGGCATGGCCGCCTCCGTCTCACTCCGCCTTGGCTTCGCCGGAAGCGGCGGCAGCGGCCTCGGCAGCAGCCTTCAGACGCTCCTGGGCCTTGGCCTTGGGCGCGCTCTTCTTCGGGGTCTCGCGGATCTTCGGCCGCTCGCCGAGACCGGCATCGGCGAGGAAGCGCGCGACCCGGTCGGACGGCGTCGCGCCGACCGAGACCCAATGCTTGATGCGATCGGTGTTGAGGCGGATCCGGTCCGGATGCTCCTTCGCCACCATCGGGTTGTAGGTGCCCAGCTTCTCGATGAAGCGGCCGTCGCGCGGGCTGGTGTGCTCGGCGACGACGATCGAATAGAACGGGCGCTTCTTGGCGCCGCCGCGGGTCATGCGAATCTTCAAAGCCATGTCTTCAGTCCTTTTCCTTCACGTAGGTTCAACGTCAGTCCGGGCGGTAGGTGACCGCTTCGATCTTGTGGCCGTCGGGATCGATCACGAAGGCCGCGTAGTATTTCGGGTCGTAGTTGGCGCGTAAGCCGGGCGGCCCGTCATCGGTGGCGCCGTTGGCGTGGGCGGCGGCATCGAAGGTGCCGGCCGACTTGCGGTCGGATGCCGTGAAGCAGACATGCGTTCCCGGGCCGGGCGCCGCCGCCTTCGTGCGGTCGAGCGGCGGATTGATGCAGGCGCGGGGATAGCCGTCCTCATCGCCATATCCCGCGAACGCATCGAAGGTCATCACCCGCTTGTAGCCGAGCACCGAAAGGACGGCGTCGTAGAAGGCCCGGGCGCGGGCCATGTGGGAGACGCCGAGGGAGATGTGGTCGAGCATCCCCTATCTCCGGAACAGGCTGCCGAGGCCCTGACGCATGACGCCCTTCTGGCCGAGCTTGCCCATCTGCTTCATCACCCGGCTCATCTCCATGTACTGCTTCAGCAGCCGGTTGATGTCGGGGACCGTGGTGCCGGAGCCGGCGGCGATCCTGAGCTTGCGCGACGCATTGAGCAGCTTGGCGTCGCGCCGCTCCTTCGGCGTCATCGACTGGATGATCGCCTCCTGGCGCTTCAGCATGCCCTCGTCGACCTTGGCGCCGGCGAGCTGCTCCTTGATCTTGCCGATGCCCGGCAGCATGCCCATTACGCCGCCGAGACCGCCCATCTTGCGCAGCTGGCGGAGCTGCTGTGCCATGTCGTCGAGATCGAAGCTGCCCTTCTGCATCTTGGCAGCGAGCTTCTCGGCCTCCTCGCGATCGATCGACTCGGCCGCACGCTCGACCAGGCCGACGACGTCGCCCATGCCGAGGATGCGCGACGCGACCCGCTCGGCATGGAACTCCTCGATCTGGTCAAGCTTCTCGCCGACGCCGATCGCCTTGATCGGGCAGCCGGTGACCTGGCGCATGGAGAGCGCCGCACCACCGCGGGCGTCGCCGTCGACGCGCGTCAGCACGATGCCAGTCAAGCCGATCTTCTCGTGGAAGCCCTTTGCGGTCTGGACCGCGTCCTGGCCGGTCATCGCATCGGCGACCAGCAGGATCTCATGAGGCGTGGCGAGATCGCGAACGGCCGCGACCTCGGCCATCAGCTCCTCGTCGATGGTGAGGCGGCCGGCGGTATCCAGAAGCAGGAGATCGAAGCCCTCGCGGCGGGCCCGGTCCAGCGCCCGGGCGGTGATCGCCAGCGGCTTCTCGCCGGGAACGATGTCGAGGGCGGCGACCTCGGCCTGGGATGCCAGCTGCTTCAGCTGCTCCATCGCCGCCGGCCGGTAGATGTCGAGGGAGGCGACCAGCACCTTCTTCTTGTCGCGGCGCTGGATGCGGCGGGCGAGCTTGGCCGTGGTCGTTGTCTTGCCAGAGCCCTGCAATCCCACCATCAGGTACACCGCCGGCGGCACGACGTTGGTCGCGAGATCGGCGTCGCCGCCGAGGGTCTCGACCAGATGGTCGTGGACGATCTTGACCACCATCTGTCCGGGCGTGACCGAGCGCAGCACTTCCTGGCCGATCGCCTTCTCGCGGACGCCGTCGATGAAGGCCTTGACCACCGGGAGCGCCACATCGGCCTCGAGCAGGGCGACCCGCACCTCGCGCAGCGCCGCGGTCACGTCGGCCTCCGAGAGCGCGCCGCGCCGTTTCAGCCGGTCGAAGACCTGTCCCAGGCGGTTGGTCAGCCCGTCGAACACGTTGTACTCTTCGCTCCTCGCCAACGCCCAAACACCTTCGCGCCCGTGCGCGATACTCGCGGACGGACGGAGCCCCGGGATCACCCGGAACCGGCAAGCGAATGCTGCCGTGGAAAGGCCGGGAAACCTAGGCCCAAGGGCCCGAGCTGTCAAGGATGCGGACCTCGCCTCGGACGCGAATTTCGTTGTCTTCTTCGTCGGTTCCCACTAATTCCTATAGGTGGGTGGGACCGTCGAGGCGGTCGGAGGCCGGAGCTTGAATGCTGGACGGATTGAAGAAGCTTCTCGGGATGAACGAAGGCCAGTCCGGCAAGGGCGGCCCCAATAAGCGCGTCACGCCGAAAGGCGAGACCACCGTCATCGTCGAGGGCAAGCGCTACAATCTGAAGACGATCGGCCAGGACGGGATCACGTTCGGACCGGCGTCCCGTGACATGAGCCCGGGCAAGCGCATGCGTGCTGAGCTGATCATCCAGGACGGCAACATCAACCTTCGCGCCGAAGCGGTGGTGACCGTCGCCAAAGTGGAAGGAACCTCGGTCGACGTGAAGTTCTACTACTTGGCTCCCCAGGATAAGAAGCAGGTCCAGGACTACCTGGCTCGCTACAGCTAGTAGAGGCTCGCGGCCTCGCCCCCTGATTGTTGTAAAACTGCGGACTATTTAAGCTAAGTGCCCGAAAACGCTGCGGGATTTTCCGGCTTTCTACTTGACTTTTGGGCGTGTCTTTCCAGACTTAGACTAAGTGATTCGCATCTTGCGATGATCGCGGATCTAGCATTTCGCCGACGAGGCGGGTGGGGCCCATGTTCAAGCAGATCAAGAATTTCTTCACCGAAGATACAGGCGCGAATCGCCGCAAGGCGCCGCGCGTCGATGCGCGCGGCGAGGCCAGCGTCATCATCGACAACAAGACCTACCGCATGAAGAACTGGTCGACCGAGGGAATCCTCGTCGGCCCGTACAATGGCGGCCTCATCGCCAAGCAGCGCTCGCGCGTGACCGTCAAGCTGAAGGACGACAAGTTCGACATCGACTTCGATGTCGACGTGCTGGTGATGCGCGTCAACGACGACGGCCTCGCCTGCCGCTTCTTCCTTCTCCACCCGAGTCACAAGAAGCAGATCGTGGAGTATCTCGAGTACTACAAGGGCAACTGAGCCCCCGGCTCGGGCCTCTGCGCCCGCCCGGAGGCCGCATGGACAGGGCGCCGTCGCCCGGCCTATAAGCGGCGGCCATGGCGATCTCCTTCCGCAAGATGCACGGGCTCGGCAACGACTTCGTCGTGATCGACGCGCGTGCCCGGCCGCTTTCCCTCGACGCCGGGCTTGCGCGACGGATCGCCGACCGGCGGACGGGCATCGGCTGTGACCAGCTGATCGTCATCGAGCCGGCCAGGGCCGGCCTCGCCGACGCCTTCATGCGGATCCGCAATGCCGATGGCGGCGAGGTCGAGGCCTGCGGCAACGCGACGCGCTGCGTCGCCAGCCTGCTGATGGCCGAGAAGGGCCAGGACCACGTCGTGATCGAGACCGTGGTCGGGCTCCTCGACGCCGAGGCCGCCGCCGGCGGCCGCATCGCCGTCGACATGGGCCCGGCCCAGCTCGACTGGCGCGACATTCCAATCGCGGAGGCGATCGACACGCTGCATCTCGGCATCGCGCTCGGCCAGCTCTCCGATCCCGTCGGAGTCGGCATGGGCAATCCGCACGCGGTCTTCTTCGTTCCGGACGCGGACGCCGTCGACCTCGCCGCCCTCGGCCCGCCGCTCGAGCACCACAAGATGTTCCCGGCACGGGCCAACATAGAGGTCGCCCAGGTGCTGTCGCCGACGCGTATCCGCATGCGGGTGTGGGAGCGTGGCGCCGGCATCACGCGGGCGTGCGGCACCGGCGCCTGCGCCACCCTGGTCGCGGCCGCCCGACGCGGCCTGACCGAGCGCAAGGCGAGCGTGGTTCTCGACGGCGGCGAGCTCGAGATCGAGTGGATGCGGGACGGTCATGTGATGATGACCGGCCCGGTCGCCACATCCTTCACCGGCACCCTCGACGCCCAGCTCGCGGCCTAGGAGCCTGCCTGAGTCATGGCCAGTCTCGACGTCCTCACCTTCGGCTGTCGGCTCAACGCTTATGAGTCGGAGGTGATGCGCGGCCTCGCCGGCGCCGCCGGGCTCGAGGACGCGGTCATCGTCAACACCTGCGCGGTGACGGCCGAGGCAGAGCGCCAGGCTCGTCAGGCGATCCGGAAGGTGCGGCGCGAGCGGCCGACCGCCCGCATCGTCGTCACCGGTTGCGCCGCCCAGATCGATCCCGCCCGCTTCGCCGCCATGCCCGAGGTCGACCAGGTAATCGGCAATGCCGAAAAGCTGACGGTCGAGGGCTTCGCTCCGGACCAGGCGCGCGTGCGCGTCAACGACATCCAGAGCGTGCGCGCGACCGCGCACCATCTGATCGAGAGCTTCGACGGCAAGGCCCGCGCCGTCGTCCAGGTGCAGCAGGGATGCGACCACCGCTGTACCTTCTGCGTGATCCCGCTCGGACGCGGCCCCAGCCGGTCGGTTCCGATCGGCGTCGTCGCCCGCCAGACTCAGGCCCTGGTCGAGGCCGGATATCCCGAGATCGTGCTCTCCGGCGTCGACGTCACCTCCTATGGCGGCGACCTTCCGGGAAAGCCCTCGCTCGGCCAGATGATCCGACGCGTCCTGGCGCTGGTGCCGGACCTGAAGCGGCTTCGTCTCTCCTCGCTCGACCCGGTCGAGATCGACGAGGATCTCTGGCGGCTGCTGGCGGAGGAGCCGCGGCTGATGCCGCATCTGCATCTCAGCCTGCAGGCCGGCGACGACATGGTGCTGAAGCGGATGAAGCGGCGCCACGCCCGCGCCGATGCCGTGGCAGTCGCCGAGCGTGCCCGCAGGATTCGCCCCGACATCGCGCTCGGCGCCGACCTGATTGCGGGGTTCCCGACCGAGAGCGAGGCGATGTTCGAGAACACGCTCCGCCTGGTCGATGAGGCCGGCTTGGCCTACCTCCACGTCTTCCCCTATTCGGAACGGCCGGGGACCCCGGCGGCGCGCATGCCGCAGGTGGCGAAGGCCGACCGCAAGTCCCGCGCCCAGCGACTGCGCGAGGCGGGGATGTCGTCGCTCCACCGCCATCTCGACAGCCGGGTCGGCCGGGTCGTCAGCGCCGTCGTCGAGTCCGAAGGCTTCGCCCGGGCCGAGGACTTCTCGCCGGTCGGGATCGAAGGCGGCGAACCCGGACGCGTGGTTCCGCTCCGGCTCGTCGCCCGTTCCGGCGATCGTCTCGTCGGCCATCCCGTTCAGTGACAGAGCGACTGTGACCGGCTGGTTCGCGCGTCTCAAGACGGGCCTCGGCAAGACCGCGACCCGCCTGACCCAGGGCATCGCCGCGCTCGTGGTCAAGCGCCGGCTCGACCAGGCGATGCTGGACGAGCTGGAGGAAACGCTGATCCAGGCCGATCTCGGCGTTGCCACCGCGGCGAAGCTGGTCGAGCGCCTGAAGCGCGAGCGGTTCGAGAAGGACATCACGGCCGAGGAGGTACGGGAGGCCTTCGCCGCGGCCGTCGCCGAGATCCTGGCGCCGGTTGCCTCCCGCCTCGCCCCCGATCCTTCCCGACGCCCCCATGTCGTGCTGGTCATCGGCGTCAACGGCAGCGGCAAGACCACGACCGTCGGCAAGCTGGCGCATCGCTGGAAGGCCGACGGGCTCAAGGTGATGCTGGCCGCCGGCGACACCTTTCGCGCCGCCGCGGTCGAGCAGCTGCGGGTCTGGGGCGAACGGGCCGGCGTGTCCGTCGTCTTCGGCGCCGCCGGCGCCGATTCCGCCGGACTCGCCTACGAGGCCCTGGAGCGCGCCAAGCGCGAGAGCGTCGACGTGCTGCTGATCGACACCGCCGGCCGCCTCCACAACAAGGCGCATCTGATGGAGGAGCTGGCGAAGCTGGTCCGCGTCATCCGGAAGCTCGACCCGAGCGCGCCCCACGATGCCGTCCTGGTCCTCGACGCGACCGTCGGCCAGAACGCACATCAGCAGGTCGAGGTCTTCTCCAAGGCGCTGCCGCTCACTGGATTGATCGTCACCAAGCTCGACGGCACCGCCAAGGGCGGCGTTCTGGTGGCGCTCGCCGAAGCCTTCAGGATCCCGGTGGTCGCGGTCGGCGTCGGCGAGACCGCCGAAGACCTCCGCCCCTTCGAGGCCAGGGCCTTCGCCCGCTCGCTGATGGGACTGGACTGAAGGCTACTCGGCCTTCGCGATCTTGACGCTGCCGCTCCACATGATGTCGCGCCGTTGCGCCTCGAGGAGGACATCACGGCAGATCGGTGCCGCGACTCCCGATCCGCCGACACCGTGCTCGACCACGACCGCGCAGACGTATCTGGGTGCGTGGGTCGGCGCGTACGAAATGAAAAGTGCATGGTCGCGGAACTTCCACTCCCACTTCTTCGAATCCGTGTTCTTCATGTCGCGGTCGCGCTGGGTGATGCGCTTCACCTGGGCGGAGCCGGACTTGCCGGCCATCTCGAAGCCGGGCTGCTTGATCGCCGCGGCGCGCGCCGTCCCGCGCGGCCCATTGACGACCTCGTTCATGCCACGCATTACCATCGCGAGGTTCTGAGGCGAGAAGCCGAGCGTCAACGGCGGCTCTACCTCAATCGGCACGCCACCGATCGCCTTAGTCAGGCGAGGCTTGATGTCGAGCCCGGTCACGAGTCGGGACGTCATCACCGCAAGCTGCAGCGGCGTCACCAGGACGTAGCCCTGGCCGATACCGAAATTGACGGTCTCGCCCTTCTGCCAGCTCTCGCCGGTGGTCGCCTTCTTCCACTCTCGGCTCGGGATCAGCCCGGTCAGCTCGCCTGGAACGTCGAGCCCGGTCGGAGCACCAAGGCCAAGCCGGCGAGCCGTCGCGGCAATGCGATCGATGTCGAGCTTGGCCGCAAGAGTCCAGAAATAGACATCGCAAGACTGCGCAATCGCCTCGAGCATATCGAGGATGCCGTGGCCGCTGTGCCTCACGCAGGTATAGCGGTGATCGCCGAGCTCGAAGAATCCCGGGCAATGGATCCGATGGCTCGACGTGAACATGCCGCTTTCGAGCGCCGCCAGAGCGACCGCTGGCTTGAAGGTCGAGCCCGGCGGGTATTGTCCGGCGATCGTCTTGTTGTTGAGCGCGCCATGAGGATGATGCAGCAGCTCGCGCCACTCGGCCGTCGTCAGGCCACGCCCGAATGGGACAGGATCGTAGGCCGGATGGCTAGCCAGGGTCAGGATGTCGCCCTCGGGGAGCGACATCACCACGCAGGTGGCGCTCTCATGGCTCGAGAGGCGGGCATTGGCGAAGCTCTGCAGCCCCATGTCGAGGGTGAGCGCTACCGCCTTTCCCGGCTCGCCGTTGTCATGATTGAGCTCGCGGATGACGCGACCGAGCGCGTTGACCTCGACCTGGCTGGTGCCTGCCGCGCCGCGCAGCACCTGGTCATACTGGCGCTCGATCCCGCTCTTGCCGATCCGCATGTCCGGAAGCTCGAGCAGCGGGTCGCCGGTCAAGTCTCGCTCGGCGACGGCGGCGACATAGCCTGCCGCATGCACGGCCGCCGGCCCGAACGGATAGGCCCGGGTCAACCCGACCTCGATCTGCATTCCCGGCAGGCTGGTAGCGTTCAGCTCTATCCGGCTCACCTCTTCCCAGGTGAGGTTGTCGCGGACGGTGACCGGAACGAAGCTGCGCTTGCGCCGGATCTCGCGCATGACCCGCCGGCGCACGAAATCCGGAACCTCGACCACCTCTGAGAGCGCGTCCAGCGCCAGCGTGACGTCGCTCACCTGCTCGGGCACCACGAC
>CAMBVS010000082.1 GCA_945871425.1 Rhizobium sp. Q54
CCTGTTTGCTCCCCACGCTTTCGCGCCTCAGCGTCAGATGTGGTCCAGATGGCCGCCTTCGCCATTGGTGTTCTTCCCAATATCTACGAATTTCACCTCTACACTGGGAATTCCACCATCCCCTCCCACCCTCAAGCTCCGCAGTCTTAAGCGCAGTTCCCGGGTTAAGCCCAGGCCTTTCACGCCTAACTTACAAAGCCGCCTGCGCGCCCTTTACGCCCAGTAATTCCGAACAACGCTAGCCCCCTTCGTATTACCGCGGCTGCTGGCACGAAGTTAGCCGGGGCTTCTTCTGCGGGTACCGTCATCATCGTCCCCGCCAAAAGGGCTTTACAACCCGAAGGCCTTCATCACCCACGCGGCATTGCTGGATCAGGGTTTCCCCCATTGTCCAATATTCCCCACTGCTGCCTCCCGTAGGAGTCTGGGCCGTGTCTCAGTCCCAGTGTGGCTGATCATCCTCTCAGACCAGCTACCGATCGTCGCCTTGGTGAGCCATTACCTCACCAACTAGCTAATCGGACGCGGGCCCCTCCAAGGGCGAATTTCTCCTTTGATCCGCAGATATCATTCGGTATTAGCCGCAGTTTCCCGCGGTTATTCCGAACCCTTGGGCAGGTTCCCACGCGTTACTCACCCGTCCGCCACTGACGTATTGCTACGTCCGTTCGACTTGCATGTGTTAGGCATGCCGCCAGCGTTCGTTCTGAGCCAGGATCAAACTCTCAGGTTAACTTCCCCATCTTGCTCAAGCCCAGTTGCCCAAGCCCAAAACAAAACAGGTCCATCAACAAGAACTCTCCTTGCGCACAACATACTGACTTCACCAGAGCTCGCGCTCCGATGCCTTAGAATGCGTTTGCAAGCAGAGGTCAAAATCAACCCCGCCGCCCACGCATCCCTTCCTTACTGATGAACTTGTCAAAGAGCGAACCCGGCGGCGAGGACTTGCGCCACTCAGCGCCGGGCGAGGGGCGGCTTATACGCGCGGCATCCGGGGGTGTCAAACCAGAATCTCGCCCCCGTGGAAAAAGAAAATCTAGAGGCCCACTTGAATCCGGGCCACCGCATTTAGCGCCTCGAAGTTGCGGCGCTGCGGCGTGAAATTCCCGCAGCGCCGCGATTCGATTTCGTCCTCATCAGTCCGCCGCCGCCGCGAGTTCGCCGGCGATGACGAGCCCGTCCTTGCCGGCGGTCACGGGAACGGTGTCGCCGTCGTTGATGCGGCCGGAGAGGATCATCTGCGCCAGCGGGTTCTGCAGCTGGCGCTGGATCACCCGCTTCAGCGGCCGGGCACCGTAGACCGGATCGTAGCCGGTCTCGCCGAGCCAGATCTTGGCCGATGGATCGAGCGCGAGCGCGATCTTGCGATCGGCCAAGAGCTTGTCCAGCCGCTTCAGCTGGATCTCGACGATGCCGGTCATGTCGGTACGAGAGAGGCGCCGGAACATCAGGATCTCGTCCAACCGGTTCAGGAACTCCGGCCTGAACGCGCGGCGCACGATCTCCATCACCTGGCCTCGTGCCGACTCCGACGACTCCTCGTCGCCGAGGTTCGCCAGCACCTCGCTGCCGAGGTTGGAGGTCAGCACGATCAGCGTGTTGCGGAAGTCGACCGTGCGGCCCTGGCCGTCGGTGAGACGGCCGTCGTCGAGCACCTGGAGCAGCACGTTGAAGACGTCCGGATGCGCCTTCTCGACCTCGTCGAACAGGATCACCTGGTAGGGACGCCGGCGCACCGCCTCGGTCAAGGCGCCGCCCTCGTCATATCCCACATAACCCGGAGGCGCGCCGATCAGCCGACTGACCGTGTGCTTCTCCATGTATTCCGACATGTCGATGCGGACCATCGCCTGCTCGTCGTCGAACAGGAACTCGGCGAGAGCCTTGGTCAGCTCGGTCTTGCCGACGCCGGTCGGGCCTAGGAACAGGAACGAGCCGATCGGCCGGTTCGGATCCTGCAGGCCCGCCCGCGCCCGGCGGACGGCGTTGGCGACCGCGACGATCGCCTCTTCCTGGCCGATCACCCGCGAGCCGAGCCTCTCCTCCATGGCCAGCAGCTTCTCGCGCTCGCCGGCCAGCATCTTGTCGACGGGAATCCCGGTCCAGCGCGAGACGACGCCGGCGATGTGGCTCGCCGTCACCGCCTCGTTGACGAGGTCACGCCGGCCATCCTCGGGGCCTGCGATCTTCTTCTCGAGATCGGGGATGACGCCGTATTTCAGCTCGCCGGCACGCGCCAGGTCGCCCTTCCGCTGCGCCACCTCGAGCTCGCTCCGGGCGTGATCCAGCTGCTCCTTAAACTTCTGGGTGTCGGCGACGCGCGTCTTCTCGACCTTCCATTCGGAGGTCAGGTCCTCGCTCTTCGCCTCGAGGTCGGCGAGCTCGTCTTCGAGCTTCTCGAGCCGGTCGCGGGACGCCTTGTCGCTTTCCTTCTTCAGTGCTTCGCGCTCGATCTTGAGCTGGATGATGCGGCGGTCGAGCTCGTCGAGATTTTCCGGCTTGGAATCGACTTCCATGCGGAGCCGGCTTGCCGACTCGTCGACCAGGTCGATCGCCTTGTCGGGAAGGAAGCGGTCGGCGATGTAGCGGTGCGAGAGCGTCGCGGCGGCGACGATCGCCGCATCGGTGATGCGGACGCCGTGATGGGCCTCGTACTTCTCCTTCAAGCCCCGAAGGATCGAGATCGTGTCCTCGACCGTCGGCTCGGCGACGAACACCGGCTGGAACCGGCGCGCCAGAGCGGCGTCCTTCTCGATGTGCTTGCGATACTCATCGAGCGTGGTCGCGCCGACGCAATGCAGCTCGCCCCGCGCCAGCGCCGGCTTCAGCATGTTGGAGGCGTCCATCGCGCCGTCGGCCTTGCCGGCGCCGACCAGCGTGTGCAGCTCGTCGATGAACAGGATAATCTCGCCGGCAGCCGACGTGATCTCCGACAGCACTGCCTTGAGGCGCTCCTCGAACTCGCCGCGATACTTGGCGCCGGCGATCAGCGCGCCCAGGTCGAGCGAGAGCAGGCTCTTGCTCTTCAGGCTCTCCGGCACGTCGCCGTTGACGATGCGGAGCGCCAGGCCCTCGACGATCGCGGTCTTGCCGACGCCGGGCTCGCCGATCAGCACCGGGTTGTTCTTGGTGCGGCGCGACAGCACCTGGATGGTGCGGCGGATCTCCTCGTCACGGCCGATGACCGGGTCGAGCTTGCCGTCGCGCGCCGCCTGGGTCAGGTCGCGCGCATATTTCTTCAGCGCGTCGTAGCCGGACTCGGCCGAGGCGGTGTCGGCCTTCCGGCCCTTGCGGATGTCCTCGATGGCGCGGTTGAGGTTCTGGGGCGTGAGCCCGCCGTCCTTGAGCACGCGCTGGGAGGGCGTGCCCTCGGCCAGCAGCAGCGCCAGCAGCAGGCGCTCGACGGTGACGAAGCTGTCGCCCGCCTTGTCGGCGATCTGGGTCGCCTGCTCGAAGAGCCGGGCGACTTCGGGGGTCAGGTAGAGCTGGCCGGCGCCGGTGCCCTCGACCCGCGGGATCTTGGCGAGCTCGGCCTCGATGCCGGACCTGATACGGTCGACATCGGCGCCCGCCGCCTTGGCCAGACCGGCCGCCATCCCTTCCTTGTCGTCGATCAGCACCTTCAAGAGGTGCTCGGGCGTGAATTTCTGGTGGTTGCGCGCGAGCGCCATCCCCTGGGCTGCCTGGACGAAGCCCCGGACGCGTTCGCTCAGCTTCTCGAGATCCATGAAACCTCCTTTTCGCCGTCCGAAGGTCGGCCCGGCGGGTTCCGGCCACCGTCTGGTGCACCGTGCTTTTCACGATATGGGTTTCGCCCAAAACCCTCACAAGAGGAGAGGGCTTGCCGAACCGCCCGGGCACGCGCATGCTGCATCGCAACATGGACGACGCCCCCTCCCCTCGCGTCGCCGCGTTACACCGCTATCCGGTCAAGGGTCTCTCCGCGGAAGCGCTCGACGCGGTCGACCTCACCCCTGGACATGGATTCCCCGACGACCGGCGGTTCGCGGTCGCGCTCGGCACCACGGCCTATGACCAGACCGAGCCGGCCTGGCTGCCCAAGGCGGCCTTCTACCAGCTCGCCCGCAACGAACGCCTGACGCTGCTCGAAAGCCGATACGACTCGTCGAGTGAGATGCTCACGCTCTCGCGCTCGGGCAAGCCGGTGGTCCACGGCAGGGCGACCGATCCTCAAGGACGCGCCGTGATCGGCGAGTTCCTGGCGGCCTTTCTCGCCGGGGAGGGGCAGGGGCGGCCGCGGCTGGTCGAAGGTCCGGAGATCGGACTCGCCGACTGCGGCGAGTCGCTGGTCTCGATCATCGGCGAGGCCAGCCTCGGCGATCTCGTCCGCATCGTCGGGCGACCGGTCGAGCGGCTGCGCTTTCGCGCCAATGTCTATCTTGCCGGGACGAAGCCGTGGGAAGAGCTCGGCTGGGTCGGGCGCCGGATCTCGATCGGGCCTGCCGCACTCGAGGTGACCGCTCGCATCGGCCGCTGTGCTGCGACCAACGTCGATCCGGCCACGGCCGAGCGCGACATAAACCTGCCGCGCGCACTCCAGCAGGCCTTCGGCCACGCCGACATGGGCGTCTATGCGCGGGTGGTCGCCGGCGGCCGCATCGCGACCGGCGACGCCGTCACTCCTTGATGAGCGCGTCGAGCTGCATGTGCAGCTCGTAGTTCTTCTGCCGAATCTGCTTTTCGCGAGCAAGGCGCTGGAAAGCATCGAAGGCCCGCGCCAGCTCGCCGAACTCGCCCTCGGCACGGCTGAGTGCCTCCGCGATCTCGACCTCGCCTTTCGAGAGGCGCCCCATCAGCTCGGTGATCTGCTCGAGCGGCGAGGCCACGGTTTTCTGGGTTTGCCGCATCAGATAGATCACGACCGCGAGGCAGACGATCGACACCAGCACGACGGTGAGGATCGAGGCGATGACGACCCAGCGGGCGAATTTGAGCTCCGCTTGAGTCACGTCGACTTGGAGCTGGATGAGGTCGGAGACCGCCCGGGTGACCGGCTCGATGTCGAGCGAGACCCTCGCGACCGCCAGGTTGGCATCGATCGGAAGCCGCTGGCGCGCGAGGGAAGCGACCTGGTCCAGGATCGACGCCCTGGCGTTCCCGATCAATTCCAGCAAGTTGCCGATCAGCACCTGCTCTTCCTCTGTCAGCCACGTCGCCAGATAGGCACGAAGGCTGCCGTCGGCCCGATCGAGCGCGGCTCGGATGTTTGCCGTCGCGTCGTCCGGGGAGGCGTAGCCGGACGCGAGGTTCCGCACGTTTACGGTCACATCGACGGCGTAGGCATCAGACACTACCTTCAGTTGCGACATCGGCAGAACGCGGTCGGCGACGACGGTCGAGAAGGACTGGAGCGTCAGGGCGAAGCCGAGGACCGAGATGATGGAAAGAGTCAGGATCAGCACGAGCGTGCTGGCGAAATAACGCCGGAGGCGACGGCCAATGACTTTGTTTATAGCCAGCATCAGCGGGAGTCGACGTATTGCTGAATGAGCTTGCGCAAGCTCGCCTGCAGCAGCTTCGGCGACTGGTCGATCGCTTCGAAGAAAATACGCCGCTCGATCTTCAGGACTTCGGTGTTCCGCTTGGCAACCGCATATTCCGAGTAGTCCCTGCCGGCCAGGACATCGATGTCGCCGACCAGTTCGCCTTTGCCGGCGACCCTGAGGGTGCGCTTGCCGGCGCCGTCGTCGGCGAAGAGCTCGATCTCGCCGGTGACGATCAGGTAGGCGTTCTCGGCGCGGAATCCGACTCCGAAGATCTGATCACCGATCTGGAACTGCAGGCGGCTCATCGAGCCCGATGCCTCCGATGGTCACGGAGTCGATGGCGGTCATGCTAGGCACACCGTCGCACCATAGGCAACTAAGACACGGATCAGCTCACGGGCTCTTGCGGCGGCGGCGAGACCAGCGGCTGGCCGTTGGCGTCCGCGCCTTCCTCGGGGTCCGGCCCCGACATCGGATCCCGCGTGCCGTTGCTCGGCAGGCTGTTGGTCTGGAGCGTCGGCTGCGGGCCGCCGCTCGGGAAGTTGCCGCCCGGCTGCTGACCGGGCTGTCCGCCCTGCGCCTGGGTGTTGGCGAGATCGGCGGCGATGATCCGGTAATAGTGCTCGGCGTGCTGGAAGTAGTTTTCCGCCGCCACCCGATCGCCGGAAGACTGGGCATCGCGGGCCAGCTGCAGATACTTCTCGTGAACCTGGTAGGCGTTGCCGCGGATGCGGACGTCCGGCCCGTTGGAGTCGAAGGTCTGCAGCCGGAGCGGCAAATGGTGCTTGCGCGGTCCCGACATGCCGCCGCCGCCGCCGCCGTTGCTGCCGCCGCGTCCGCGCGACCTTTTCGGGTGTGGTCCTTGTCTCATGATGCCTTGCGTTCGCTTGCCACGATGCGTCTCGTCGATCTGGTCGCGCACGTCGAGCGCGGGTCCGCCTGTGCGGGCCAGAGTTCGAACGGCGGTGGATCAGTTGTCGGGCGCCCCCCTTGGGCGCGCGAGCCTTGGGCTCGACGACACCTGTCACCCTAGTGGGGATCGGACGATTTTCCAACAGGAATTTTAAGCAGGCGCGGGCGCCATGCCGAGGACCAGGCAGCGTTCGACGCCCCTCAGATCCCGTCGGCGTCCGATCTCCGCGAGACCGGCAGCACCCATGATCCCGGCGACCGCATCGGCCTGGCCCCGGCCAAGCTCGAGCACGGCCCGTCCGCCGGGCGCGAGCCGGCGCGCGATCGCCGGCGCCAGGGCGCGATACGCATCCAGCCCGTCGGTCCCGCCGTCGAGGGCCCAACGAGGCTCGAAGCGCACGACCTCCGGGGCTAGATCGAGGATCTCGAGCGACGCGATGTAGGGCGGATTGCTCAGGATCAGATCGAAGGATCCGGACAGGCCTTCGTCCCAGTCGCCGGTCACGAAGCGGGTGCGGGCGTCGAGGCCGAGCGTACGGGCGTTCGCACGCGAGATTGCGACGGCATCCTCGGCGATGTCGATGCCGAGGCCGGTCCAGTCCGGCCGCTCGCTCAAGACCGCGAGAAGCAGGCAGCCGCTGCCGCAGCCGAGGTCGAGCATCTGGCGCGGCGGCATCGCGGCAAACTGCGCCAACGCCGCCTCGACGACGGTCTCGCTGTCCGGCCGGGGATCGAGCGTCGCCAGCGACACGGCGAAGTCGAGGCTCCAGAACTCGCGCTTGCCGAGAATGCGGCTCACCGGCTCGCGCTTGCAGCGCCGGTCGATCAGACGGTCGAATGCAGCCTCGGCGTCGGCGGAGAGCGTCTGTCCCGGATCGAGCAGGACGGTCGAGGCCGATAGGCCCGCCACCGACGCGAGAAGGAGACGCGCATCGAGCCGGGCGGAGTCGACGCCGGCCTCGGCCAGACGCCGTGTTGCGAGGGCCAGGGCTTCGTCGATGATCATTGGAGCGTGGACAGCCGGGCGGCCTCGTCCTCGGCCGTCAACGCGTCGATGAACTCGTCTAGCGCCTCGCCGGTCATCACCTTGTCGATCTTGTAGAGCGTCAGGTTGATGCGATGGTCGCTGACCCGGCCTTGCGGGAAGTTGTAGGTGCGGATGCGCTCGGAGCGGTCGCCGGTGCCGACTTGGCTCTTGCGCTGGGCCGAGCGCTCGGCGTCGACGCGATCGCGCTCGGCCTGGTAGAGGCGGGCTCGCAGGATCTTCAGCGCCTTCGCCTTGTTGCGGTGCTGCGACTTCTCGTCCTGCTGGCTGACGACGACGCCGGTCGGAAGATGCGTGATGCGGACGGCGGAGTCCGTGGTGTTGACCGACTGGCCGCCCGGCCCGCTGGAGCGGAAGACGTCGATGCGGAGATCCTTCTCCTCGATGTGGATGTCGACGTCCTCGGCCTCCGGCAGAACGGCGACCGTCGCGGTCGAGGTGTGGATGCGTCCTTGCGTCTCCGTCGCCGGCACGCGCTGGACCCGGTGAACGCCGGATTCGTATTTGAGCCGGGCGAATACGTTGCGGCCGATGATCGAGGCCGTCGCGTCGCGGAAGCCGCCGAGCGGCGTCTCCGACATCTCCATGGTCTCGAAGCGCCAGCCCTTGAGCTGGGCATAGCGCTGGTACATGCGGAACAGCTCGGAAGCGAACAGCGCGGCCTCATCGCCGCCGGTGCCCGCGCGCAGCTCGAGGATGGCGTTCTTCTCGTCGGCCTCGTCCTTCGGCAGCAGCATCACCTGCACGCTGCGCTCGAGCTTCGGCAGCTTCTCCGACAGCGCCTGGCGTTCGGACTCGGCCAACGTGCGCATCTCCGGGTCGATCGAGGGATCGGCGAGCATGACGTCGAGCTCGGCGGCTTCCTCGCGCGACTTCCGCCATTCCTCGATGCCGGCGACGATCGGGCCGAGATCGGAATACTCCTTCGACTGCTTGGCGAAGGAGTCGGCGACATGGCCGGAGGAGAGCATCTCGCCCAGCTCCTTGTATCGCCTGACCACCGACTCGAGCTTTTCCTCAAGACTCATCCGTCCTCCTCATCCTCGCCGAAGAGCCGCCGGAGCGCCGCCTGGGCGCCGCCCTCGCCCTCCTCCGCCGCGATCCGCCTGAGCCGCTCGGACGGCGCATGCAGCAGGCGATTGACCACCAGCTCGGTCGCCCGCGCCGCGTCCCCGGTCTCGGCGAGAGCCGCCTGCCTCGCCGCCTCGAAGCGCCGGCGAAGGCCCACCACTGCCGAGATCCCTCGCCTTTCCGCGCGACCAGAGCGGAAGCGGCCGATCTCCTCGGCCAGGATCGCCCGCGCGCGCTCGACCTCGGCCTTGCGGCCGGCCCGGCCCTCGGCGGCGACCCGTTCCAGGTCGTCGAGGTCGTAGACGAAGGCACCGTCGAGAGCCTGCACCTGCGGCTCGACGTCGCGGGGGATCGCAGCATCGGCGAAGAAGATCGGCTTCCGCCGCCTCGCCTTGAGAGCCCGCTCGGCCTCCTCGCGGGTCACCACGTAGCGCCCATCGCCCTGGCCCGCAACCACGATGTCGGCGGATGCCAGCAGCCGCGGCAGGTCGGCGAGGTCGCCGACATGGGCGGAAAGACGATGCGCCATGGCCTCGGCGCGGCGGCGAAGGCGGGCGATGCAGACGACCTCGGAGAGGCCGGCGGCGCGAAGCTGCTCAACCAGGAACGCCGCCATGTCGCCAGGCCCGATTGCCAGCACCGTCGCCCGCGAGAGGTCGCCATGGAGATCGTGGCAGAGCTGCGCGCAGGCGGCCGCCATCGATACCGGTCCTTCGGCGATGCGGGTCTCGGCGCGGACCCGCTTGGCCGCCCCGTAGACGGCATCCAGGATCACGCCGAGCCCAGGCCCGGAGTGGCCGAGGTCCTGGGCGAGCCGGTGAGCGGCCTTGAGCTGGCCCAGCACCTGGGCCTCGCCGATGGTCTGGCTGTCGAGGGAGGCTCCGACGGCGAACAGATAGTCTTCGGCCGTCTCGCCGGCGAGCTTCAGCCCCGGAGGCAGATCCGCGGCAGGTATGCCGGCGGCCGCGGCGAGCAGAGGCATCGCCGCCGCCTCGACGCCGTCGACGAGTCCGACGGCGATCACGCGGTCGCAGGTGGAGAGGATCAGCGCCTCGCCGAAGCCCGCGCTCCTGAGCCCGGCCAGCGCCGCAGGCACGGCGGCGTCCTCGATCTGCAGGCGGTCGCGAAGATCGGCCGGCGCGGTCCGGTGATCGATGCCGGCGACGATGAGCCGGGAAGCGCTCATTGGTGCGGCCGGCCGCTACTCGGCAGCGGTGCGGGTGGCGGCGTCCTTGTCGCTGGCGATCTCCGCCGCCTTAGCCTCGACCAGCTCGACCAGGTGATCGACGATCGCCTTGTCCTTGAGCCGGTGATGCGGCTGGCCGGCGAGATAGACCTGATGCGTGCCGTTGCCGCCGCCGGTGAAGCCGATATCGGTCTCACGCGCCTCGCCCGGGCCGTTGACGACGCAGCCGATGACGGAGACCGTCATCGGCGTGGTGATGTGGGCGAGGCGCTCCTCCAGCACCTCAACGGTCTTGATCACGTCGAACTGCTGGCGCGCGCAGGACGGACACGCGATCACGGTGACGCCGCGCCGGCGCAGCCCCAGCGACTTCAGCATGTCGAAGCCGACCTTCACTTCCTCGACCGGATCGGCCGAGAGCGAGACCCTGATCGTGTCGCCGATGCCGCCCCAGAGCAGCATGCCGAGCCCGATCGAAGACTTGACCGTGCCCATGCGAAGCCCGCCCGCCTCGGTGACACCGATGTGCAGTGGGTAGTCGCACGCCTCGGCCAAGCCCTGATATGCCGCGACCGCGAGGAAGACGTCCGAAGCCTTTACGCTGATCTTGAAGTCGCGGAAGTCGTGATCCTCGAGGATGCGCGCATGGTTCATCGCGCTCTCGACCATCGCCTCCGGGCAGGGCTCGCCGTACTTCTCCAGCAGGTCCCTTTCGAGCGAGCCGGCATTGACGCCGATCCGCATCGAGCAGCCATGGTCCTTGGCCGCCTTCACCACCTCGCGCACCCGGTCGGCCGAGCCGATGTTGCCAGGGTTGATGCGAAGGCAGGCGGCCCCGGCCTCGGCCGCCTCGATGGCGCGCTTGTAGTGGAAGTGGATGTCGGCGACGATGGGAATGCTGGCCGCCTTGACGATGGCGCGAAGCGCCGCGGTCGAGTCCTCGTCCGGGCAGCTGACGCGCACGATGTCGCAGCCGACCTCCTCGACCCGCCGGATCTGGTCGATGGTCGCCTTGACGTCCGCCGTCGGCGTGTTGGTCATGGTCTGCACGGTGATCGGCGCGCCGTCGCCGACGGGCACGGAGCCGACCATCACCCGCCGGCTCTTCCGGCGGTGGACGTCGCGATAGGGACGAACGCTCATGGGGCCTCCACGAGGGTCCTTATATCAGATGGGAGGCGACGCGGAGAAATCGACGGGACGGCCGGGCGGTTCGGCCTTCAG
>CAMBVS010000083.1 GCA_945871425.1 Rhizobium sp. Q54
GATCCACCCGTCGTCCCGACCGCCGGACGACGACGACGACGAGGACGATCCGCCGCCGCTGGTGCTCGATCGCCCGGCCGAGCCCGAGGCGCGGGGGCTGAAGGCCGAAAGAGGCGAGCCGCTGGTGGCATCCAAGCCGGCGGCGCCGAAGAAGTCGGAGACCCGCCGGCAGTCGCGGCTGGCGCTCGAGGAGGCCGGTGGCGACTATCGCCTGCCGCCGCTCGACCTCCTGGCCCCGACCAAGGCGGGGCCGGTCGCCAAGCTCGACGAGAACGCACTCTCGGCGAACGCGCGGCTGCTCGAATCCGTGCTGGCCGAGTTCGGGGTCAAGGGCCAGATCGTCAAGGTGAGGCCGGGCCCGGTCGTCACGCTCTACGAGCTCGAGCCGGCGCCCGGCATCAAGTCGTCCCGCGTCATCGGCCTTGCCGACGACATCGCGCGCTCGATGAGCGCGCTCTCGGTCCGCGTCGCCGTCATCCCCGGGCGCAACGTCATCGGCATCGAGATGCCGAACTCGACGCGCGAGACGGTCTATCTCCGCGAGCTTCTCGGCACCGAGGCCTATGACCGCTCGGGGGGGCGGCTGCCGCTGATCTTAGGCAAGGACATCGGCGGCGCGCCGGTGGTGGTCGATCTCGCGCGCATGCCGCATCTCCTGGTCGCCGGCACCACCGGCTCGGGCAAGTCGGTGGCGATCAACACCATGATCCTGTCGCTCCTGTTCCGGCTCTCGCCGGACAATTGCCGCTTCATCATGATCGATCCCAAGATGCTGGAGCTGTCGGTCTATGACGGCATCCCGCACCTCTTGGCGCCGGTGGTGACCGACCCGAAGAAGGCGGTGGTCTCGCTGAAATGGGCCGTGCGCGAGATGGAGAACCGCTACCGTTCGATGTCGAAGCTGGGCGTGCGCAACATCGACGGCTACAACGCGCGCGTCGACGAGGCCAAGGCCAAGGGCGAGCTGATCACGCGCCGCGTGCAGACCGGGTTCGATGCCGATACCGGCAAGCCCGTGTTCGAGGACGAGACCCTCGACCTGGTGCCGCTGCCTTACATCGTCGTCGTCGTCGACGAGATGGCCGACCTCATGCTGGTCGCCGGCAAGGACATCGAGTGGGCGATCCAGCGTCTGGCGCAGATGGCCAGGGCCGCCGGCATCCACATCATCATGGCGACCCAGCGCCCCTCGGTCGACGTCATCACCGGCACGATCAAGGCAAATTTCCCGACCCGCATCAGCTTCCAGGTGACCTCCAAGATCGACAGCCGCACCATCTTGGGCGAGCAGGGGGCGGAGCAGCTCTTAGGGCAAGGCGACATGCTCTACATGGCCGGTGGCGGCCGCATCACCCGCGTCCACGGCCCCTTCGTCTCCGACGGCGAGGTCGAGGACGTGGTGCGCTTCCTCAAGGCCCAGGGCCAGCCGGAATACGTCGAGGCGGTGACCGAGGATCCGGAAGAGGAAGCCGCCTTCGGCGCGATGGCCGGCGAGGACGGCGAGGGCTCGGGTGACGGGCTCTACGACCAGGCGGTGGCGCTGGTCATCCGCGAGCGCAAATGCTCGACCAGCTTCGTCCAGCGCCACCTGCAGATCGGCTACAACCGCGCCGCCCGCATCGTCGAGCGGATGGAGCAGGAGGGCCTGGTCACCACCGCCAACCACGTCGGCAAGCGCGAAGTGCTGACGCGCCCCGACGCGGGGAACGTCTAGCGCGTCATCAGCCCCAGAGTGCCCGCCGGTCGCGCAGGAAGTCGTCTGGCTTGGCACGCTTCTCGCGCGGCTGGGAGGCGGTGTACGCCTTCTGGCGATGGCCGAGGCAGTAGGGGCTGCGTCCGTCGGTCGGCGTGCCGCAGAAGTGGAACTCCGTGTCCCTCGGATCGCCGATCGGCCAAGCGCAGCAGGCGCGGCCGAGATCGATCCGGCTGTTGGTCGCCGCCTTGAGCGGCCGCGCCGACTCCTCGGTCTGGCGACCTTTGCCGTGACCGCCATGGGCGGGGTTCCGGCCCTTGCCGGTGAGTTTGAGGCGGTTGACCAGGCCCGCGATCACGTCCCGGCTCATGCCGAGACGTTGGGAGATCTGGCCGTAGCTCAGGCCCTCGTTGGTGAACAGGTGACGCACCTGTTCCCGCATCTCGTCCGACCACACGCGCTTGCCCATTTTGGGCTCCCGAAGTTGATCCTGCGAGAGTAGGTCGTATTTGGCGGGGTTTCGGTTCAAGCTAAAGCAATCCGATCTCTGCAAGGTCACGCTGGAGCGCGTCCGGTCCGCGGAAGTGGATACCGTGGATGCCGATGGCGCTGGCGCCCTCGGCGTTCTTCGCAGAATCGTCGATGAATACGGCTTCTTTCGGGTCGACCCCGTAGCGATCGCAGAGCAGGCGATAGATGCGCTCCTCGGGCTTCAGCATCTTCTCGTCGCCGGAGACGACGATGCCGCGGAAGCGCTCGAAGAAGGGAAAGCGCGTCCGGGTCGGCCGGAAGGTCTCGCCCGAAAAATTGGTGAGCGCGTAGAGCGGCGTCCCGCGGGCATGCAGGCGCTCCAGGATGTCGACGGTCCCCTGGATCGACGTCGGGATCATCTCGTCGAAGCGCCGGAGCCAGGCGCGGATCAGATCGGCCTTGTCCGGGTGACGGGCGATGGCCTCGGCCTCGGCTTCGGCGAAGCTGCGCCCGGCGTCCTGGCGAACGTTCCAGTCGGGGTGGCAGACTTCCGCGAGGAACCGCTCGCAGGCGGCTTCGTCGGCGATCAGCTTGCGGTAGAGGTAGCGCGGGTTCCAGTCGAGAAGCACGCCGCCGAGATCGAAGATGACGGTGGTGCGGCGGGGAGCGGTCATGGCTGAGTATTCCAAGGCAGGTTTGGCGAAAGGGCGCGATCATAGGCGGCGGCGGGGAGAACGCCAGGGGCCCCAAGTCCCCCTCGCCCGCGTCGCCGGATCGGCATATGATCCACGAAAGCTGAGGGGGCTCCATGAAAATGCACATCGCGATCGTGGGTATTATAGCGCTCGGCGCCGCCGAGCCGGCCTTCGCCCAGGGCGCCGACGTCTCGATCCTCGCCTCGACCTGCCTGTCCTGCCACGGCGCCAACGCCCAGGGGTCCGGCGGCATCCCCGGGCTGAGCAGCCAGCAGCAGGCCTATCTCGCCGCGCAGCTCCGCGCCTTCAAGGGCGGAACGCGTCCGGCCACGGTAATGAACCGGCTCGCCAAGGGCTATACCGACGACGAGATCGCCGGTCTCGCCCTCCATTTCTCGCGGCTGAAGTAAGGGAGACCAGAGATGACCGGATTCTCTCGCCGTCGATTCGTGGCAGCCGCTGCCGGCGCCTCCGCGACCCTCGCCCTTCCCGCGATCGCCTATGGCCAGGCGGCCGCCCGCGTGGTCGTCATCGGCGGCGGCTTCGGCGGCGCCACTGCTGCCCGTTACCTGAAAAAGGCGTCGCCCCAGCTGCAGGTGACGCTGGTGGAAGCGAACCGCCGCTTCGTCACCTGCCCCTATTCGAACCTCGTGCTGGGCGGCTGGCGCAAGATGGACTCGATCACCTTCGGCTACGACAAGCTGGCCAAGTCCGGCGTCACCGTCGTCCATGACACGGCAACGGCGGTGGATCCCCAGAAGAAACAGGTGCGGCTTTCCGGCGGCCGCGTGCTGCCCTATGACCGGCTGATCGTCTCGCCCGGCATCGACATCAACTGGAAGGGCCTGCCCGGCTACGACGAGACGGCGGCCGAGGCGATGCCGCATGCGTGGAAGGCGGGGGCGCAGACGATCCTGCTCCGCCGCCAGCTCGAGGCGATGCCCGATGGCGGTCTCTTCGTGATGTCGGCGCCGGCCAATCCGTTCCGTTGCCCGCCCGGGCCCTACGAGCGGGTGTCGATGATCGCCAGCTACTTCAAGCAGGCGAAGCCAAGGTCGAAGATCCTGATCCTGGATGCCAAGGAGAACTTCTCCAAGCAGGGGCTGTTCCAGGACGGCTGGCAGAAGTTCTACGCCGGCATGATCGAGTGGGTGCCGGTCGGCAAGGACGGCAAGGTGGTCAAGGTCGACGCCAAGGCGAAGACCCTCGAGACCGAGTTCGGCCAGGTCCACAAAGCCGCCGTCGCCAATGTCATCCCGCCCCAGACCGCCGGTGCCATCGCGCGCTCGGCTGGCCTCGCCGATGCCTCGGGCTGGTGTCCGATCGACGCCTTGACCTTCGAATCCAAGCTGGTGAAGGGCATCCACGTGGTCGGCGACGCGACCATCGCCGCCCCGATGCCCAAGTCCGGTTTCGCCGCCAACAGCCAGGGCAAGGTCGCGGCGGCAGCGGCGGCGGCGATGCTGCTCGGCCGGCCGACGCCGGCGCCGGCGATGGTCAATACCTGCTACAGCCACGTCGCCAAGGACTATGCGATCTCGGTGGCCGGCGTGTATCGCGGAACCGCCGACAAGGGGCTGATCGAGGTGCCGGATTCAGGCGGCGTTAGCCCGCGCCAGTGGGAGGACGAGAACCGCCGGCTCGAATCCGTCTATGCCGACGGCTGGTACACCAGCATCACCGCCGAGATGTTCGGCTGAGAAACGGGAAGCCCCCGCGCGATCGTCTCGCCCGGGGGCTCCGGTCTCTAGCGGAGGAGCTTTCGCTCATTCCTTCATCAACTGCTCGCGCGCCTGGGCGGCGAAGCCTTCCAGCTCCTTGCGGATGCGGTGCTCGCTCATCTCGATGCCCTTGACCTTGAGGTCGGCGATCACCTTGGCGACGATATCCGCATCGCCGGGCGCCGACATGTCCTCGGCGACCATGGACTTGGCATAGGCCTCGGCACCGTCGCCCTTGAGCCCGAGCTGGCCCGCGGCCCATTGGCCGAGCAGCTTCGCGCGCCGCGCCATGATCTTGAAGCGCATCTCCTCGTCGTGCTGGAACTTTCTCTCGGAGTCCTTCTTGCGGTCGTCGAAACCCGTCATCTGTACGGCTCCTGGGGGGGTGAGGCTCGGTCTCTGACTTATCCGCTGAGGGCTACCGCGGCAAGACCGTTCAGCCGCGGCCGAGGATCGCACGAAACGCGCCGGCCATGCTGCCGGTTTCGAGCCAGCGCAGCGCGAGCACGGCCCCGAGCACGATCGAGGCGGCCGCGATGAGCGATCCGAGCGCCAGGGTCGAGAGCCCGGAGAGGCCTTGGCCGACGGTGCAGCCGAGCGCCAGCACGCCGCCGGCCCCCATCAGCATGCCGCCGAAGATGTGACGCATGAGATCGGGTGTGTCGCGGAAGCCTTCAAGCCTCAATTGTCCCGAAACCGCGGCGGCGAGGAAGGAACCCGCCAGCACGCCGCCGACGGTCGTCGCGCCGAATCCCAGGCTCGCCCCGGTGAAGAACATCAGATACTGCAGACCCTCGCCGATCGGCGCCACGAAGGAGAGGCTGGCGACCTGCATCGTATCGAAGGGATCGCTTGCCCCCCAGCTCGTCGCAGCCCAGGCGGCCGGAATGGTGAGACCGATCAGGAGCGCGCCGATGAGCAGCCTGCGGTCCCGGCGCAGCGCCGGCGACGCGAACGCCCAGGCGCCGAGCCCGACGCCGAGGATCAGCGTCAACGCGGCCTGCCAGAGGCCGGCGCCAAGGCCGCTTGCGCGCGCCAGGAGGTCCGCAAGCCCCTGGGAAGCGAACCCGGCGGACTTCAGGTCGATCTGCGTCGCCTGTTCGAAGGGGCGGCGGAGCGTCGCCAGGAGTCCGCGAAGGGTCATCAGCGCGGTGATGCCGAGGACGAGGACCGCGACCAGGCTCTTGAGATTGCCGGCGCCGGCGCGCACCAGGATGCGGCTGCCGCAGCCGCCGGCCAGCACCATGCCGAAGCCGAAGACGGAGCCGCCGAGGAGGGCCCCGGCCCATCCCAGTGCCGGCGTCCGGTAGATCGAGCGCGAGAGGTCGGCGAGCCCCAGCGCATCGACGAGCTGGCTTGCGACCAGCGCGACGGCGATCGACAGGGCCCAGGCCCGCGCCCGGCGCGAGTCCCCCATGAGCACGACATCCGAGACAGCGCCCATGGTGCAGTAGTTGCTGCGCTGGACGCTGGCGCCGAAGACCATGCCGAGGGCGAACCCGATGGCCAGAACCACGTATCTTGGTTGTATGTCCTCCACGACTCCCCCTCTCGGCAAGGCCGGCCCCTTCACCTATATAGCTGTATCTCCGGCCTGCCCCACCGCAAGGGGCGAGGCGTTCCCCTTCGAGGAGCCCGATGCTGGACGTAACCACGCTCGACGCTCGCGGGCTCACCTGCCCGCTGCCGGTCCTGAAGGCGCGGAAGGCTCTGCAGGCGCTGCCGCCCGGCGGCCGGCTTCGCGTATTGGCCACCGACCCGGGCGCCGTCGGCGACTTCCAGGCGCTCTGCGAAGCGGCCGGCCACACCCTCATCGGCTGGGCCGAGGCCGACCGGGTCTACACCTTCGACCTGCAGAAGAAGGCGGACTGAGTCCGCCCCCTTCCCCGAAGCCTACTTCGCCTTCAGCTCCGCCCGCACGCGCTCGACCACGATCGCCGGGTCACCCGGCTTCATGCAGGTGGGGCCGAAGACGACCATGCCGTCGCGGACGCGTGCGTGGTTGGCGTGCACCGACGGGTTGCCGTCCTGGAGACGCTTGACCAGGTCGCGGGCGGAGAAACCCAGCTCGTCCTCGTGGATGGCGAGCTCGACCGCGGGCGCGCCCTTGTACTTCTTGTCGACCAGGGTGACCGTCGCCCCCTTCACGCCCTTGAGGCCGCTCGCGACCTCCTGGCAGAGGCCGAGCCAGCGCTTGTGACGCTCTTCGGTGTTCTCCTCCAGAAACATCTTGAGCGCCGTGAGCAGGCCGACGATCTCTTCCTTGCCGCACTTGGACGCGCGCCCGATGCCGCTCGCCGGGAAGCCCACCAGCTTGTGCTTGTCGAACAGGGAGGCCGGCGGGCTCCACTGCTCGAAATAGGTGTCGTGGTCGAGCTGCTGCAGCGCTGCCGACTGGACCAGGTCGCGGCGGCCGACGAGGATGCCGGACGCCTGGGGTCCGCCGATCGCCTTGCCGCCGGAAAAGGCGACCAGGTCGGCGCCCTCGGCGATGAAGCGCTTCAGGTTCTCGGCCGGTGGCAGCTGGCCGGCGGCATCGACGATCACCGGCACGCCGTGGCGGCGGGCCAGCGTCACGATCTCCTTGAGGCTGGGCTCGGTGTGTGCCTGCGCGACCCAGAGGATCGCCGCGGTCTTGTCGTTGATCGCGGATTCGTATTCCCACACCTGCGCGTCGCGGACACCGGCGCCAGAGAAGCGGTCGGGAATGCCGACTTCGATCAGCCTGGCGCCGGCCTGGGCGACGGCATGGTCGTACATGTTGCGCTGGCTGCGCGACATGACGACCTCGTTCTTCATGCCGGTGGTGTCCGGCAGCCGGTTCATCTTCGCCGGGTCGAGGCCGGCGAGGCAGGCGGCCGATGCCAGCATCAGCGCCGCCGAGGCGCCGGCGGTGACGTAGCCGGCCTCGGCGCCGGTGGTTTCGGCCAGGATCTCCGAGGCTCGCCCCTGCAGCTCGGCAAGGTCGACGCACCATTGCGAGGCCTCGGCCATCGCTTCGGCGACCTCCGGGCGCATGATGCCGCCGGTGAGGCGGGTCGAGGGACCCGAGGCGTTGACGATGGTCCGAAGGCCGAGGCGCTGATAGACGCTCTCGTTGGACCGGCGGGAGGTGGCTTGGGACTTGGTCATGTTTTTCAATCGCTCCAGGGATCGGCGTCGAAAGGCCACATCTTGCGGCCGCGCTTGATGAAAGGGATCTGACGGAAGTCGCCGGCAAGCGCACCGGGGCCGTCGGAGTAGAGGATGGTCTTCGAGATGGTGGCGAAGCCCGCGTAGAAATGGTTGGTCGACTTCGCCACCAGGATCTTCCGCTTGGTCGGGTCGATGCCGGCGACCGAGAAGACGTCGGGGTGCAGCGCCTGCACGCGTTGGGTAGTGAGCGTCAGCGCGATGCCGTCGACCTCGATGCCCGCGACGTCGCCGAGATCGAACTCGGTCGCGCCGAAGCGCTGCTTGGCGTTGCGGGCGAGCCCGATCACCTTCACATGGGCATCGACCGGATCGCCCGAGGTGGGGCCGAGCTTGCCGCCGAAGCGGAGATCGAGCTCGCCGCCGAGGCCCGCGGCGAAGCAGAGCTTGACCGCGCCCGGGTCCCACATCGGCGCGATGGCGACATTGCGGACGCCGCGCTTGTGAAGGGCGCGAAAGAAAAAGGTCGCGTCCGAGGGCGCGCCGCCGCCGGCATTGTCGGCGGGATCGGCGATGGTCACCGGCGCATCCGGCGAGGCCAGCGCCTGGTCGATCGCCTGGTCGATGGTGAGCAGATCCGGCTGCAGGTCGGCGCGCTTCTCCCACAGCTCCCGGCCGAGCGCCTTGGCGACGCGGTCGCCGTGCTCCTTCTTGTCGTCGGTGATCACCAGCACCTTGGTGCCGATGTCGGCGACGTCGCCGTAAGGAAAGCCGTGGACGATGGAGATCGAGAGGATGCCGTCCTTCCCCTCCATCGCCTGGATCTTGTCGACGAAGCCTCTGACCGGCTCGCGGGTGGTGCGCAGGAAGGCCAGCATCCTGCAGTCGTAGAGGCTCATGCGCGGCTTCGCCTCGCCGCGCGCGGTCTTGGCGAGCAGTTCGATCAGCTCTTCCCCCCGCTCCATGAAGTCGGTGTGCGGGTATTCCTTGAAGATGATGATGGCGTCCGCGTTCTTCACCATCTTCTCGGTCATGTGGCAGTGCGGATCGATCTCGATCCCGACCGCCACCTTCGGTCCCACCAGCGCGCGGACGCGCTCCAGCAGGTCGCCCTCGCAGTCGTCATAGCCGTCGGCGACCATGGCGCCGTGGAGTCCGAGCGCCACGATGTCGACCGGCAGCGCCGCCTTCAGCTCCGACAGGATCTGGTCGCGATATTCCTCGTAGATCGCCTTCACCGTCTTGCCGGCCGGCATGGCGAAGGTGTGCAGGCCCTCGACCACGTCCCAGTTGGAGCTGGCGGCGCGCTTGCGGGCGGCGAAGGTCTGGCCCGAGAAGAACTCCGGCTTCGGCCCATGCGTCCCCGCCGGCGCGTAGAACGTCTCCTCGAACAGCGTCCGGTCGGTCGGCATCGGCGAGAAGGTGTTGGTCTCAGTCGCCAGCGCCGCGGTGAACACGCGCATTCGGATTCGCTCCTTAAGCCGTCGCCCAGGGGTCGGGCTCGAACGGCCACATCGGCTTCTTCCTCTTGGTGTAGGGGATGCGGCGCGGATCGCCGGCGAGCGCGCCCGGCCCGTCGGAATAGAGGATCTGCGAGGCGACCGGACCGAAGCCGGCATGGAAGTGGTTGGTCGACTTCACCACCAGGATGTGGCGCTTCATCGGGTCGATGCCGACCATGCGGAAGAGATCGGGGTGGTAGGCCTGAACCCGGCTCGACGACAGCACCACGGCGATGCCGTCGAACTCGATGCCGGCCATGTCGCCCATGTCGAAGAAGGCATCGGCGAAGGGTTGCTTGCCGTTCCTGAGCAATCCTAAGACCTTGACCTTGGCATCGATCGGATCGCCCGAAGTAGGCCCGAGCTTGCCGCCGAAGCGGAGGTCGAGGGTGCCGCCGAGGCCGGCGGCGAAGCAGAGCTTCACCGCGCCCGGGTCCCAGATCGGTGCGTTGGCGACATTGGTCATGCCGCGCTTGCGCATCAGCTGGATGAAGAAGGTGGAATCCGACGGCGCGCCGCCGCCGGCGTTGTCGGCCGGATCGGCGATGACGACCGGGCTCTCCTTGATCTTCAGTGCTTCGTCCAGCGCTTCGTCGGGCGAAAGCAGCTTGGTGGTGAGTGCGTCACGCTTCTCCCAGATTTCGCGACCGAGCTCGGCCGCGACCTTGTCGCCGTGGTCCTTCCTGTTGTCCGTGACCACCAGGACCTTGGTGCCGACATCGTCGACATCGCCCCAGGCGAAGCCATGGACGAGCGAGATCGAGAGGATGCCGTCCTTCCCCTCCATCGCCTTGATCTTGTCGACCAGGCCGCGCGCCGGCTCCTTGGTCGGGCGCAGCATCACCAGCATCCGGCAGTCGTAGACGCTGGCGACGGGCTTCACCTCGCCCTTGGCGGTCTTGGCCAGGATGTCGATCAGCTCGTCGCCGCGCTCGAGGAAATCCGTGTGCGGATATTCCTTCATGATGACGATGACGTCGGCGTTCTTCACCATCTTGTCGGTCAGGTGGCAATGCGGATCGATCTCGGTGCCGACCGCGACCTTGGGCCCGACAATCTTGCGGACGCGCTCCAGGATGTCGCCTTCGCAATCGTCATAGCCGTCCGCGGCCATGGCGCCGTGAAGGCCGAGCGCCACGATGTCGACGGGCATCGCCGCCTTCAGTTCCGAGAGCAGCTGGTCGCGCAGCTCCTCGTAGACCGATCGAACCGTGCGCCCCGCCGGCATGGCGAGCGCGTGCAGTCCCTCAATCACCTGCCAGTTCGACGCCTTGGCTCGCTTGCGGGCGGCGAAAGTCGGGCCGGACATGAAGCCCGGCTGATCGGGATGCTTCCCCGCCTCGGCGAAGAAGGTCTCCTCGAACAGCGCGCGATCGGTCGGCATCGGCGAGAAGGTGTTGGTCTCGGTCGCGAGCGAGCCGGTGAAGATGCGCACGGACGCGGTCTCCCTAGCGCACGGCCCACGGGTTGTCGTCGAGCGGCCAGATCGGCCGCTTCACCCGTGTGTACGGCACCTTCTTGAAGTCGCGCGGCAGCGCGCCCGGGCCGTCGGAGTAGAGCACCTGCTTGGCGATCGGGCCGAAGGCGCCGTGGAAGTGGTTGGTCGACTTGACGATGATGACGCGCTTGGACTTGAGGTCGACGCCGAGATTGGTGAAGAGATCGGTTCCCAGCGCCT
>CAMBVS010000084.1 GCA_945871425.1 Rhizobium sp. Q54
GGGTCGCCGACCTTGGTGGTGCCGCCGCCGATCAGCACGATCGGGCGGTGGCCGGCCTGCTGGAGCCGGCGCAGCATCATGATCTGGACGAGATTGCCGATGTGGAGGGAATCGGCGGTCATGTCGAAGCCGATATAGCCGGTGACGACCTTCTCGGCCGTCAGCGCCTTGAAGGCGGCTTCGTCGGAGCACTGGTGCAGGCAGCCGCGCTCGCGGATGGTCTCGAGGAAGTCCCGCGTCGTCGACATGACGTCAGCCCGCCGCCTTGGCCTTGGCCGGCGCCTTCAGCATCTCGTCGAGATAGGCGCCGACGGAATTGCCCATCTGCTCGATCTTGTTGGTGAAGAAGTGGTTGGCGCCGGGGATCGACTTGTACTTCACCGTGATGTCGCGCTGATGCGAGAGCTTGTCGACCAGCTTCTGCACCGATTCCGACGGCACCACCTCATCCGCCGTGCCGTGCACGATCAGGCCCGAGGACGGGCATGGTGCCAGGAACGAGAAGTCGAACAGGTTGGCCGGCGGGGCGATCGAGATGAATCCGGTGATCTCCGGCCGGCGCATCAGGAGCTGCATGCCGATCCAGGCGCCGAAGGAGAACCCGGCGATCCAGCAGGCCGGCGCGTCGGGATTGTAGGTCTGCAGCCAGTCAAGCGCGGCGGCCGCATCCGAGAGCTCGCCCTCGCCGCGGTCGAAGGTGCCCTGGCTGCGTCCGACGCCACGGAAGTTGAACCGGAGCGTGCCGAATCCCCGCTGGGCGAACAGATTGTAGAGCGTGTAGACGATCTTGTTGTTCATCGTCCCGCCGTGCTGCGGATGCGGATGCAGCATCAGCGCGATCGGCGCATTCACGACCTTCGGCGGCAGGTACCGGCCCTCGATGCGGCCGGCAGGGCCATTGATGATGATCTCGGGCATGCGGCTGGTTTATTTCCGACCGAACTGATGGGACAAAGGGGCACTTCGCACGGGCACACTCCCGCTCAATCTTGACTAGGCTAGTAGGGGATACTATATGCAGGTGCGAGGCTGGTCGCCCGCCTTTCCAGCCGTCTTCACAATAGCATAGTCAGTGCCATGACTTTCAAGACGTTACGAGAGGACATCGACTCGGTTATCGCCCGCGACCCGGCTGCCCGCAGCCGTCTCGAGGTGGTGATGTGTTATCCGGGTTTCCAGGCTATCCTCTTGCACCGCCTAGCACATTCGGCCTGGAACAGGGGCTGGCGGCTGACCGGCCGCTGGCTCTCGCAGCTGGGCCGGCTGTTCACCGGGATCGAGATCCATCCGGGGGCGACCATCGGCCGCCGGGTCTTCATCGACCATGGCATGGGCGTGGTGATCGGCGAGACCGCCATCGTCGGCGACGACGTCACCCTCTACCAGGGCGTCACCCTGGGCGGCACCAAGCTGCACAAGGGCAAGCGCCACCCGACCCTGGAACGCGGCGTCATCGTCGGCTCCGGCGCCCAGATCCTGGGGCCGTTCACCGTCGGCCAGGAGGCCCGCATCGGCGCCAATGCGGTGGTCCTGGCCGAGGTCCCGGCCGGCGTCACCATGACCGGCATCCCGGCGAAGCCGGCGCTCACCCGCGACAAGAGCCGGGCCGCCGAGTTCCAGGCCTACGGCACGCCGACCGACGGGCTTCCCGACCCGGTCGCCCGCGCCATCGAGGCGCTCCAGGCCGAGGTCGCCCAGCTTCGCGGCCGCGTCGTCGAGCTCGAGTCGTCGCAGCAGCCCGTCGACGCCCGCTCGACCCTCCGGATCACCGGCACCTGAACCCGAAACGGGAGACGGAATCCATGAAACTCAGCACCAAGGGCCGCTACGCCGTGATGGCGATGGTCGACCTCGCCCGCCACGGCGCCGGCCACCCGGTCTCGCTCGCCGACATCGCCGAGCGCCAGGAGATCTCGCTCTCCTACCTGGAGCAGCTCTTCGCCAGGCTCAGGAAGAACGAGCTGGTGCGCAGCGTGCGCGGCCCCGGCGGCGGCTATCTGCTCGGCCGCGGCACCGAGGACGTGAAGATCTCCGACATCATCCTCGCGGTCGACGAGCCGATCCGCGTCACCCGCTGCCAGCCGACCTCCGCTGTCGGCTGCAAGGCCGACCGCAGCCGCTGCCTCACCCACGACCTGTGGGAGGAGCTCGGCAACCAGATCCACCTGTTCCTCCGCTCGGTCAGCCTCGCCGATGTGGTCGAGAACCGCGTCGTCGGCTCGGCCTGCATGCGCCGCGAGGTGCCGGCCCAGGCGCCGAGCCCGGCCGCCGTCGCCGCCGAATAGCTTCGAGACCACGTAAAGAGACCATGACCGTCCGCGCCTACCTCGATTGGAATGCGACCTCGCCGGTCCGGGCCGAAGCCCGCGCCGCGGTCGCCGACGCCTTGGCGCTGACCGGCAACCCGTCGTCGGTGCATGGGGCCGGCCGCGCCACCCGCGCGCTCATCGAGGATGCCCGCGAAGCCGTCGCCCGCCTGATCGGCGCCGGTCCCGGCCAGATCGTCTTCACCTCCGGCGGCAGCGAGGCGAATGCGCTGGCGCTCGCCGGCAGCGGCCGCCGCCTGCTGGTCTCCGCCATAGAACATGACTCTGTCCTGGCTCACGCAGGCGCCGAGCGCATCGCCGTGACGGCGGAAGGCGTCATCGACCTCGACGACCTGGAAGCGAAGCTCGCTTCCACCGACCGGCCGGCGCTGGTCTCGGTGATGCTCGCCAACAACGAGACCGGCACCTTGCAGCCGCTGGCCGACGTGGTCCGCGTCGCCCGCGCCCATGGCGCGCTGGTCCACACCGACGCCGCGCAGGCGGCCGGCCGCATGAACGTCGATTTTCTCGGCCTCGGTGCCGATCTGATGAGTGTCTCGGCCCACAAGCTCGGCGGCCCGCAGGGCGTCGGCGCCCTCGTCGTCGGCGAACGCGCCGGCGTGCTGCCGATCGTCAAGGGCGGCGGCCAGGAGCGCGGACGCCGCGCCGGCACCGAGAACGTGGCGGGGATCGCCGGCTTCGGCGCGGCGTCCACCGCGGCGCCGGCGATCGACTGGAGCCGGGTGCAGTCGCTCCGCGACGACCTGGAGCAGCGCGCCGTCGGCCTCGGCGCCGAGATCTTCGCCGACCAGGCGCCAAGGCTGCCGAACACGAGCTGCCTCAGGCTGCCCGGCCTGTCTTCGGAGACCCTGGTGATCGCCCTCGATCTTCAGGGCGTGGCGGTCTCCGCCGGCGCCGCCTGCTCGTCGGGCAAGGTCCGGCCCTCGCCGGTGCTCCGCGCCATGGGTGCTGCCGACGACGTCGCCGGCCAGGCCATCCGCGCCAGCCTCGGCTGGACGACGACGGCGGAAGAGATCGACCTGTTCATCGCGGCCCTCGGCGAGATCCGGGACCGCATCGGCCGGCGCGATCTGCGCGTCGCCGCGTGAAGGAGAGCAACGTGACCACGCAAGCCCGCGTTCGCGAGACGCCCGAGAAGAAGGACGCCGCCCCCGGCCGCAACCGGCCGGAGCGTCCGATCTATCTCGACTATCAGGCGACCACGCCGATGGACCCGCGCGTGCTCGAGGCGATGATCCCCTACTTCACCACGAAGTTCGGCAATCCGCATTCGCGCAGCCACGTCTATGGCTGGGAAGCCGAGGAAGGCGTCGAGAAGGCGCGCGCCCAGGTCGCCCACATCATCGGCGCCGACGAGCGCGAGGTGATCTTCACCTCCGGCGCCACCGAGTCGAACAACCTCGCCCTCAAGGGCGTGGCGCACTTCTACAAGGACAAGAAGAACCACCTCGTCACCCTGGTGACCGAGCACAAATGTGTTCTCGACAGCATGCGCCACCTGCAGGAAGAGGGCTTCGAGGTGACCTACCTGCCGGTCAAGCAGGACGGACTCGTCGATCTCGCCGAGCTGGAGAAGGCGATCACCGACAAAACCGTGCTGGTCTCGATCATGGCGGTGAACAACGAGATCGGCGTGATCCAGCCGCTGGCCGAGATCGGCAGGCTGTGCCGCAAGAAGGGCGCGTTCTTCCACACCGACTGCGCCCAGGCCGTCGGCAAGATCCCGCTCGACGTGGAAGCGATGAACATCGACCTGATGAGCATCTCCGGCCACAAGATCTACGGGCCGAAGGGCATCGGCGCGCTCTATGTCCGCCGCCGCCCGCGCATCCGGCTCCAGGCGCTGATCACCGGCGGCGGCCAGGAGCGCGGCATGCGCTCGGGGACCCTGCCGACCCCGCTCTGCGTCGGCCTCGGCGAAGCCTGCGCCATCGCCGAGCACGAGATGGGCGAGGAGGCGAAGCGCCTGACCCGGCTGCGCGACCGCTTCTATGCCCAGATCAAGGAGAAGCTGCCGGAGGTCTATCTCAACGGCAGCCTCGAGAGCCGCATCCCCGGGAACCTCAATCTCAGCTTCGCCTATGTCGAGGGCGAGTCGCTGATCCTCGGCATCAACGATCTCTCGGTGTCCTCGGGCTCCGCCTGCACGTCCGCCTCGCTGGAGCCCTCCTATGTGCTGCGGGCGCTCGGCGTCGACGAGGCGATGGCGCACACCTCGCTCCGCATCGGCTTCGGACGCTTCACCACCGAAGAAGAGGTCGACTACGCGGTCCAGGACATCGTCGAGCACGTGACCAAGCTTCGCGACATGAGCCCGCTCTGGGAGATGTTCCAGGACGGCGTCGATCTGAAGAGCATCAAGTGGGCGGCCCACTGAACCGCTGCCCCTTAGGAGAGTGACATGGCCTATTCCGAGAAAGTCATCGACCACTACAACAACCCGCGCAACGTCGGCTCGTTCGACAAGGGCGCCGACGACGTCGGCACCGGCCTGGTCGGCGCGCCGGCCTGCGGCGACGTGATGAAGCTGCAGATCAAGGTCTCGGCCGACGGCGTCATCCAGGACGCCAAGTTCAAGACCTTCGGCTGCGGCTCGGCGATCGCGTCGTCCTCGCTGGCGACCGAGTGGATCAAGGGCAAGTCGCTGAACGAGGCCGAGACGATCAAGAACACCGAGATCGCCCGGCATCTGGCGCTGCCGCCGGTGAAGATCCACTGCTCGGTCCTGGCCGAGGACGCGATCAAGGCGGCGATCGCCGACTATCGCGCCAAGACGACGGCGAAGGTCGCCGAGTAGGCACGAGTTTCTGGCTTCGAGGTTTTGGGAATGTCCGACGCAGCGACCACCGCGACGACCGCCCCCGCGGCCGCGCAGGCCAAGCCGCCCAGGGTGAAGCGCCAGGCGATGACGCTGACCGACGCGGCGGCGGCGCGGGTGAGGGCGTTGCTGGACAAGCGCGGCAAGCCGTCCGCCGGCATCCGCATCAGCGTCCGCACCAAGGGCTGCTCGGGTCTCTCCTACACCCTCGAATACGCCGACGAGCGCGGCAAGTTCGACGAGGTGGTCGAGGACAAGGGCGTCACCGTCCTGATCGACCCGAAGGCGTCGATGTTCATCTTCGGCACCGAGATGGACTACGTCGAGGACAAGATGGAAAGCGGCTTCAAGTTCATCAATCCGAACGAGAAGGGCCGCTGCGGCTGCGGGGAGTCCTTCCACGTTTGACCGCGCCCCTCGCCTGCTGGTCCTGCCGCGGACCGATGCCGGCGGCCGAGCCCTTCTGCCCGACCTGCAAGGCGGTGCAGCCGCCGGGGCAGGCCGACCATTTCGTCCGGCTCGGCTTCGATAGGATCTACGACCTCGACCCGAAAACGGTCGAGACGCGCTATTTCGAGCTTCAGCGCCGCCTGCATCCGGACCGCTTCGCGATGAAGAGCCCGAAGGAACGCGCGCTCAGCCAGGCCCAGGCGACGAGCCTGAACGAGGCCTACGAGACCCTGATGGACCCGCTCGCCCGTGCGGTCTATCTGTTGCGGCTTTCCGGGATCGAGACCGGCGGCGACGGCAGGACCATCGACGATCCGGCGCTGTTGATGGAGGCGATGGAGATGCGAGAAGCCCTGGCGGAGGCGCAGGCACCGGCGGCGGTCGACGCCGTGGTCGGCCGTGCCCGCGCCGAGGCCGAGACCTGCCGCGCCCGGCTCTCCCGAGATTTCGCCGCCGCCGACCTCGCCGCCGCGAAGAAGGACACGCTGCGCCTGACCTACCTCGACAAGCTGATCGAGGATGCGCGCGCGCGGCGCCTGAACGTGGCATGACCCTCCTCCAGCTGCACGAGCCCGGCGAGACGCCGCTTCCGCATGAGGGCGACCAGGAGCTCGCGGTCGGCATCGACCTCGGCACCACCAATTCGGTCGTCGCCATGTCGACCTCGGGAAAGCCGGAGGTGCTGCGCGATGCCGAGGGCCGCGGCCTGGTTCCTTCGGTCGTCGCCTATGCGAGCGAAGGCCCGGTCGTCGGCGTCGAGGCGCAGGCACGCCTGGTCGATGCGCCCGACTCCGTCGTCTCTTCGGTCAAGCGGCTGATGGGCCGCGGTGCGGCCGACGTGAAGGCGCTGGCCGGCACGCTGCCCTACAAGCTCGACGCCGCCGAGGGCGGCATGGTCAGGCTTCTGGTCGGGGACAAGCGGCTGACGCCGGTCGAGATCTCGGCCGAGATCCTTCGGGCGGTGAAGGCGCAGGCCGAGCATCATCTGGGACGCGAGGTGACCCGCGCCGTCGTCACCGTGCCCGCCTATTTCGACGATGCCGCGCGCCTCGCCACCAAGGATGCGGCGAAGCTCGCCGGGCTCGAGGTCCTGCGGCTGGTCAACGAGCCGACCGCCGCCGCCCTCGCCTACGGTTTGGACAAGGAGGCCGAGGGCGTCTACGCGGTCTACGACCTCGGCGGCGGCACCTTCGACATCTCGATCCTCAGGCTGGAGAAGGGCGTCTTCCAGGTGCTGTCGACCGGCGGCGACGCGGCCTTGGGCGGCGACGACTTCGACCACGCCATTGCCGAGCACTGGCTCGCCGACCGCCAGGGCGAGCTCGGCCGCGAGCCGATCACCGCCGGCGAGGTCAAGCAGACGCTGAAGAGCGCACGCGCCGCCAAGGAAGCGCTGACCACCCGCGCGGCCGGCGACTTCCCGGTCATGCTGCGCGGCAAGACCACGCTTCACCGCCTGACCCGCGAGACACTGGATACGCTCATCCGGCCCTGGATCGACAAGACCATCCGGATCGCCCGCCAGGTGATCGACGACGCCCGTCTCGATCTCGCCGAGATCAAGGGCGTGGTGCTGGTCGGCGGCTCGACCCGGGTGCCGCAGGTCAGGCACGCCGTCGAAGGACTCTTCGGCACGAAGCCGCTGGCCGACATCGACCCGGACGAGGTGGTCGCCCTCGGCGCCGCCCTTCAGGCCGAGGCGCTGACGGTCGGCTCGGACACGCTTCTCCTCGATGTGCTGCCGCTCTCGCTCGGGCTCGAGACCATGGGCGGTCTCACCGAGAAGGTGATCGACCGCAACACCCCGATCCCGGTCGCCAAGGCCCAGGAGTTCACCACCTACCAGGACGGCCAGGGGGCGATGCTGATCCACGTCGTCCAGGGCGAGCGCGAGGCCGTCGCCGACTGCCGCTCGCTCGCCCGCTTCGTCTTGGCCGGCATCCCGCCGATGGTGGCGGGCGCCGCCCGCATCCGGGTCACCTTCCAGGTCGACGCCGACGGCCTCCTCACCGTCTCGGCGAGCGAGAAGACCACCGGCGTCGAGCAGCGGGTCGAGGTGAAGCCGTCCTACGGGCTTTCCGAGGACGAGATGGCGCGGATGCTGGAAGAGAGCATGATCCATGCCCGCACCGACATGGAGCGGCGCCTTCTGGTCGAGAACCGGGTCGAGGCCCGGCGCGTCCTTCTGGCGCTGGAGGCGGCCTTGGCCGCCGATGCCGGGCTGCTGGACGCCGGCGAGGGGGACCGTATAGAAGAGGCCCGCCGCCGCTTGGGCGCCGCGATCGAGGGCGAGGATCGCGACCTGATCAAGGCGGCGGTCGAGCGGCTGGAGGAGGCGGCCCGGCCGTTCGCCGAACGGCGCATGGACCGTGCCATCCGGGCCGGCCTCGCCGGCCATTCGATCGATGAGTTCAAGGGCGATCCCGGCGGCTGCCTGGCGCCCGATCCTGAAGACAAGAGCTAGGCTTTCGGAGTTTTGTCGACATGCCGAAGATGACGTTCGTCGATCCGGACGGGACCCGCCACGAGGTCGATGCCCCCGTCGGGCTCTCGGTCCTGGAGATCGCGCATAAGAACGGGATCGACCTGGAGGGCGCCTGCGAGGGCTCGCTCGCCTGCTCGACCTGCCACGTCATCGTCGATCCGGAGGACTACGAGCGCCTGAAGGACGCGACCGAGGACGAGGAGGACATGCTCGACTTGGCATTCGGCCTCACCCACACCTCGCGCCTGGGCTGCCAGATCATCATCACCGAGGAGCTGGACGGGCTCACGGTGACGCTGCCGTCGGCCACCCGCAACATGATGGTCGACAAGTAGTCATGGCGCGCACGCTCCGCTGGACCGACGTGAACGACATCGCGATCGCGCTCGACGAGGCGCACCCCGACGTCGACGTGCTGTCCATCCGCTTCACCGATCTCCACCGCTGGGTGATGGACCTCCCGGACTTCAAGGACGACCCCGAGCGGTCGGGCGAGAAGATCCTGGAAGCGATCCAGATGGCCTGGCTGGAAGAGCGGAAGTGACACCGGGTCCCGCGTCACCCCCCACCCCGACCCGCCCCCACAAGGGGGGAGGGGGTACGATGGCGCGCGTCGCTTTCGTGCCCCCTCCCCCCTTCGTGGGGGCGGGTCGGGGTGGGGGGCGCCGCCGGACTCGCTGACCGATGGACCCGCTCCGTCTCGGGGGTAATCCGTCCGACCATCTGGTCGCCGTCGCCATGTCCGGCGGCGTCGATTCCTCGGCGGTGGCGGGAATGCTGGTCGAGGCCGGATACCGGGTCGCCGGATTCACGCTCCAGCTCTACGACCACGGTGCCGCGGTGGCAAAGAGCGGCGCCTGCTGCGCCGGCCAGGACATCCACGACGCCCGCCGGGTCGCCGCCCGCCTCGGCATCGCGCATTACGTGCTGGACTACGAGGCCCGCTTTCGCGACCAGGTGATGGTGCCCTTCGCCGCCTCGTATCTGGCCGGCGAGACGCCGATCCCCTGCGTGCTGTGCAACCGGACCGTCAAGTTCGCCGACCTGCTCGGCATGTCGAAGGATCTGGGCGCCGCCGCCCTGGTCACCGGCCACTACGTCCGCCGCGTCGACGGCGCCGCCGGGCCGGAGCTGCACCGGGCGGCCGATGCGGCGCGCGACCAGAGCTACTTCCTGTTCGGCACCACCAGGGACCAGCTCGCCCGCCTCCACTTCCCGCTCGGCGACAAGCCGAAGAGCGAGACCCGCGCCATTGCCGGCCGCCTCGGCCTTGCCGTGGCATCCAAGCCCGACAGCCAGGACATCTGCTTCGTTCCGGGCGGGCGCTATGCCGAGGTGGTGCGGAAGCTCAGGCCCGAAGCCGATGCCCCGGGCGAGATCGTCGACCTCGCCGGCCGCGTCGTCGGCCGGCACCAGGGCATCGTCGATTTCACCGTCGGCCAGCGGAAGGGCCTCGGCCTCGGCGCCACCTCCGACGGGACCGAGCCCTCCTATGTCGTTCGCCTCGAGCCCGGGACGCGCCGCGTCGTGGTCGGCCCGCGGTCGGCGCTGGCCGCGAGCCGCGTCGCTCTCCGCGACATCAACTGGCTGGACGACGCGCCGATCCCCGCCGACGGCATTCCGGTCGAGGTCAAGCTGCGCTCGGCCTCGCCGCCGGCCAAGGCCCGCCTGTTTCCGGCGGATGAGGGAGCCGCGCTCGTGCTCGACGAGCCCCAGCACGGCATCTCGCCCGGCCAGGCCGGCGTGCTCTACCGCGGCGACCGGGTGCTCGGCGGCGGCTGGATCGCGCACGCCGCATGACCGCCGCCGTCACCGTGCGCCCGGCGACGATCGAGGATGCCCCGGCGCTCGCCCTTCTGGTCGCGGCGCTGCGGGCGCATCAGAACGACCCGATCGGCCATCTGAACGAGACGGCGCTCAGGCGTGACGGCTTCGGCGAGGATCCGGAGTTCAGCATCCTGATCGCCGAGCGCGAGCAGCGGCCGATCGGCTATGCGCTCTTCACCGAGTCCTACGAACCGGCCTTCGCCGCCCGCGGCCTCTACCTCGCCGACCTCTACATCCGCCCCGAGGCGCGGCGCTCGGGCGCCGGCCGTGCGCTGGTCGGAGCGGTCGCCGCCGAGGCCCACCGGCGCGAGCGCCGCTTCGTCTGGTGGACCTCGATCACCGGCAATGCCGAGGCCCATGCCTTCTATGCCGCGCTCGGCGCGGTCACCCAGGAGATCCGCGCCCATGTGCTGGGCCTGGACGCCTTCGACCGCCTTGCCGACGCCCATGCCGCTGCCGCCGCGGGCCCCGCGTCCGCTTGACGAGGCCCCCTCGGGCAGCCTATAGGCACGCTCTCTCCGCGGCCGGCCTCATCGAGGCCGGTGCGCCCGGTGGCGGTGTAGCTCAGCGGTAGAGCAGGGGAATCATAATCCCTTGGTCGGCGGTTCAAATCCGTCCACCGCTACCATTCTTTCCGCTCCTCGATTGACTGCGCCCGCTCCTCCTCCCTAGGCTCCGCGGAAGCACGGCCTAAAAGGGGCGCGTATGGATTTCATCGGCATCAGGAAGGTCGTGCTCGCCATCGGCGCGGTGGCGACGGTGGTGATCTTCTTTCGCCAGGCCGGCACGCTGGCGGCGCTGATCCATCCGCCCACCATGCTGCTGCTGGGCTGGTGCCTGCTGCCGCTGGCGCATCTCGCCACCTTCGGGCGCGAGGACGACCGGAGGGTCGTCCATCTCCTGCTGCTGGCGGCGACCGCGGTCGCCG
>CAMBVS010000085.1 GCA_945871425.1 Rhizobium sp. Q54
TCGCGCAGCATCGCCGAGGTCAACAAGGCTCTCGGCGACCTCGATGCGGCGACGCAGCAGAACGCGGCCCTGGTCGAGGAGAGCTCGGCCGCCGCCGCCTCGCTCGCCGACCAGGCGGGCCAGCTGGTCGCGGTCGCCGCGGGCTTCAGAGGCGGCGATGATCGCGCCTATGGAGTTCCCTTGCGGTGACGGTCCGCGCTGAGGCAGCGGCAGTCGATGCGGCGACCGAGATCTGCGCGATGGGTGCCCTCGAACTCGGCCGGCGCTATCGGGCCGGCGACCTCTCGCCGGTCGAGGCGACCCGTGCCGTGCTCGACCGCATCGAGCGGATCGACCCTGATCTGAACGCCTTTATCGAGGTCCATGCCGACCGCGCGCTTGCCGCCGCAACCATGGCGGAGACTCAACTTCGCGCCGGCATCGACCTGGGGCCTCTGCACGGCGTGCCGGTGTCGCTGAAGGATCTCATCCGCGTCAGGGGCTTCCGCACCACCGCCGCCTCGCGAACTCTGATGGACGCACCCGCGGACCGCGACGATGCCGGGGTGACCGAGCGGCTGAATGCCGGCGGCGCCGTCATCCTCGGCAAGGTCAATCTGCGCGAATTCGCTCTGGGCGCACCAGACGCGGACAGCCCGTTCGGCGAGGTGCAGAACCCGCGCCGGATCGGATACCACCCCGGCGGCTCTTCAAGCGGTTCCGGCGCCGCGGTGGCGGCGGGCCTCGGGCCGATCTCCCTCGGCACCGATACAGGCGGATCGGTCCGCTACCCGGCCAATCTCTGCGGCCTGGTCGGTCTGAAGCCGACCAACGGCCTGGTCTCGATCCGCGGCGTGATTCCCTCCAGCGAACAGCTCGATGTCATTGGACCACTGACCCGCTCGGTCGCCGATGCCGCAGCGACGCTCGACGTGATCGCCCGCCACGACCCGGCCGATCCCTGGTCGCTGCCTGGGGCCCGGGATCGCTATCTGCCCGCACTTGGACTCGATACCCGCGGCCTGCGTGTCGGCGTCCCGACCAACGACTTCTACGCGCCGGGCCAGAAGGAAGCGCTGGCCCTGCATGCCGGCGCGCGCGAGCGGCTGCAGGACCTCGGCCTGACGCTCGTTCCCCTCCCGCTCCCTCGCCCCGAAGAGGTGGCTGCGATCTGGGACCGGATCATGAGCGTCGACATGGCGGTCATTCATGCCGGATACGCCTTCGACGACGCCCTCTACGGCAGGAATCTCCTCGAGCGGCTCCAGGTGGGTCGCAAGACCACCGCCGTCGACTACGGCAAGGCGCTGGTGGAGAAGGCCGCATTCAGGCGCGACTGGCTCTCCGTCTTCGACCGGGTCGATCTGATCGCCCTGCCGGGCAACTCGGCTGTGGCGGCGCCGCATGGGGTCGAGACGCTGGAGGTGGACGGACGCTCCTATCCCGCGCGCGCCCTGTTCGCGCCCAGCAACCGCATCGCCAACCTGACTGGCTTCCCGGCCCTGGTGCTGCCGGCCGGTATGACATCGGAGCGGCTGCCGATCGGATTCCAGCTCCTGGGCCCACCCTTCTCGGAGGCGCGGCTGCTGGCGGTCGGCCATGCGCTCGAAGCAGCGCTCGGGAATCTCATCGATCAGTGGGGAATCGCGCTCCGCCGCTGACCGGCCTTCAAGGGTCAGCAGCGAGCGCAGCGACGCCGATGGGCTTCAGCGGCGGACGCGGGCGCGGCGGCGACACTTCGGCGACGTCGATCCCGGTCTCAGCCGCGATCAGCCGCGTGAGCGTCGGCACACAGTTACGTCCCTGGCAGCGGCCCATGGCCATGCGCGTGATGGCTTTCAGGCTGTTGGCCTCGTTGACCCCTTCCCGCACCCAGCGCCGCGCTTCCGCCAGCGTCACCTCCTCGCAGCGGCAGACGATGGTGTCGTCGCGCATCAGCGGCAATAGCGAGGCCGGCGGCCGGTAGATCGCCTCGATCGCCGTGCGGAACGCCATCAACCGAGCCAGCCGGCGCTGCAGGCGGCGGCGATGCGCGGCGGCCTCGGCTCCCTTCGCCGCCCCGACCCGCATCGCGGCCGCGAGCCCAGCCAGTTCGCCCTCCAGAAGCGCCTTCTCGACGCCGGCTGCGCCGGCGCACTCGCCCGCGGCGAAGACGCCGTCGCGGCTGGTCTCCAGTTCGGCATTGCGGACCGGGATCCAGCCACCCTTGCCGGCGTCATGCACATGCTCGCAGCCGATGGACCGGGTGATCTCGCTTGACGGCACCAGGCCGAAGCCCGCCACCACCGTATCGACAGAAAGTGTGCGGGCGCGGGCATGGTCGATCGCGCCATCAGGGGCGATGGGTGCAACCATTGCCGCCTCGACGCGCGCGCCACCCCTCGCCTCGACGACGACGTGGCGGCTTCGGAACGGCACGCGGTGACGCGCGAGGATGGCACGATAGCCGATGCCGCGCGCCAGCATCCCCGGTTCCAGCAGCAGGCGCGGGATCATCGCCAAAGGCGGGCGATTGGCCGCCGCCTCCAGCACCTCGATCACCTCGGCGCCGCAGCGCACCAGATTGGCGGCGGCCAGCAGCGTCAACGGGCCGTTGCCGGTCACCAGGATGCGCCGGCCGGGAAGCGTGCGCTGGCTCTTCAGAAGGTTTTGCACCGCGCCGGCGCCCATGACGCCGGGAAGCGTCCAGCCCGGGAACGGCACCGGCCGTTCGGTCGCGCCGGCGGCGACGACGGTGGCGCCGGGCGTGAGCCGGGTGATGCGGTCGTCATGGGCAAAGGCGGCGATGCCGTCGTCGAAGAAACCATAGAACACCGCGCCCGGATAGTGCGTGACGTTGGGGCTTGTCGCCGCTGACAGCAGGTCGGCGCCACGCGTCGCCTCGTCGAACAGGTCGCCGTGCACGGCACGCAGCGGCTCGCTCGCCGGATGGCGGTAGTACTGACCGCCCGGCTGACGGTTGTCATCGATCAGCACCACCTGCGCGCCGTAAGCGGCGGCCGTGCGGACCGCTGCAAGGCCGGCGGGACCGGCGCCGATCACCAGGATCTCGCCGCTCATGCGAGCCTCGTCGGCCCGAAGCCGGACTGAGTCTCGACCCGCATGCCGTCGGCAACCGGGGTCACGCAGGCTCGCTGGTTCGGGCGGCCGTCGATCACCAGCGCACAGTCCCAGCACGCTCCCATGCCGCAGTAGTAACCCCTCGCCTCGCGACGCGTCGGGCTGGTGCGAGAGACGATGTGGCCGATCGCCAGCAGCACGCCGGCGACCGTCTCGCCCTCGAAGGCGGTGACGGGCTTGCCGTCGACCGAGAGCACGACCCGGCGGCCGCGGGCGCCGGCATCGCCCAGGCGGAGATCGCCGCTCATGCCGCAAACCGCCCAGGTGTGAAGTCGTGGGTCGACTCCGGCATCGGCTTGCCTCTCACAGCATCCGAGATCAGCCGGCCGACATAGGGACCGATGGTGAAGCCTGCATTGGTGGAGAAGGCGAAGAAGAGGCCGGTACGGCCGGGCATCGGGCCCAAAGTCGGCTTGCCGTCGGCGGCAATCGCGGTGAACCCCGTCCACGAGCGCAACAAGGTCGAGGCGCGTAGTTGCGGCACCACCGAGCACTGGAATCGGAAATTGGCCTGCAGCTGATCGAGGTCGATCTCCTTCCGGCCGGTGTCCTTGTCGCCCCGGCCCTGGAAGCCACCGCCGAGGATGCAGGAGCCGTTGGGGAACTGCTTGAGGGTGAAGCGGCCGGCGATGTGGGTGACCACGAGATTGTCCATGAACTGCGCCACGCGCTCGGTCACGCTCAGCATGTTGATGTTCAAGGTCACCGGGATGCGGATGCCGAACAGCGCCGCCGCCCGGTCGGTCCAGGCGCCGGTCGCGATCACCACGTTGCGGCAGGCGATGGCGCCGGCGGAAGTGGCGAGCTCGAAGCCGTTGCCGGTCTCGCGCTGACCGGCGAGCCCGGCGACAACGACGGCACCGCCGGCGGCGCGGATCGCACGGATCAGCGCCTGGCCGGTCAGCAGAGGACTGGCGAAGCTGTCTTCGGAGCAGAAGGTTGCGGCGATCACCGACGGCGCCAGCCAGGGCGCGCGGTCGCGGAGCGCGTTGCCCTCCAGCCATTCGATCGGAGCGCCCAGCGCCACCTGCGCGGCAGACGCCGTCCGGAGCGCGGCCACGTCCTCGGTCGACTGAGCGACGCGGAGACCGCCCTTGTTGACGAAGCCGATATCGTCCTCGAGCTCGCTCACCAGTTCTCGCCATGCGGCGATGCCTTCGCGGTAGGCGAGAAGGAGGTCGGGCGCCTTGTTCTGCAGCGCGCAGGTGCCTGCATTGACGGCAGAGCCCTCGCGCCAGGGCTCGGACTTGTCGATCACCAAGACCTCGCGGCCAGCACGCGCCAGGTGAAGCGCCGTGGTCAAGCCGGCGATGCCGGCCCCGACCACCACGGTCTCGACGCTCGCCGGCAGCGTCACGCCGGACGCTCGGAGAGGAAGCGGCTGAGGAAGGCCTTGAGGCGCGGATTCTGCGGCCGGACCAGGATCTCTTCGGGCGTGCCCTCTTGGCCGATCACACCCGCGTCCATGAAGCAGACGGTGTCGGCGATATCGCGGGCGAACGCCATCTCGTGCGTCACCACCACCATGGTGGTGCCGTCGAGCGCAAGCTGCTTGATCACGTTCAGCACCTCGCCCACCAGCTCGGGATCGAGCGCCGATGTCACCTCGTCGAACAACATGACGTTCGGCTGCATGGCGAGCGCCCGCGCGATCGCCACCCGCTGCGCCTGGCCGCCGGAGAGCTGCGAGGGATAGACATCGGCCTTCTCCGCCAGGCCGACCTTGCTCAACAGGTCGAGAGCGAGCTCACGTGCCTCCGGGAGCTTCGTGCCCTTAACCACCACCGGCCCCTCCATGACGTTCTCGATCGCCGTCTTGTGGGGAAAGAGGTTGAACTGCTGGAACACCATGCCGACATGGGAACGGTAGCGGGCCAGCACCCGGCCGGGCGGCATCCGGTGGCCGGGGCCGAAGCGCATCGCCTGGTCGCCGACCTCGATCGAGCCGCTGGACGGATCCTCCAGCAGGTTGATGCAGCGGAGCAGCGTCGACTTCCCGCAACCCGACGGCCCGATGATGAAGTACTTACCGCCCTTCGGCACCTCGAGCGATACGCCTTTGATCGCGTGGAAGTCGCCGTAGTGCTTGTGCAGCTCGGTGATGCGGATCATCGGCCTCGATTCGGTCATCTGCCGGATCCCTCAGCGGTCGACACGGGATTCGAGGCGGCGCGCCAGCTGGGTCAGCGGGTAGAGGAGCGCGAAGTAGAGCAGAGCCGCAAAGGTGTAGACCTCGAGCGGCCGGTAGGTGGTCGAGGTGATCTGCGAGCTCACATACATGATGTCGGGGACGGCGACGACGTAGAGCAGCGAGGTGTTCTTCAGCTGCAGCACCGATTGGTTGACGAAGGGCGGCACCATCCGCCGCATCGCCTGCGGCAGGATGATGCGGCGCATCAGCTGCAGGTAGGTCATGCCCAGCGCACGTGCCGCCTGCCATTGCCCCTTGTCGATCGACATCACGCCCGCACGGAAGATCTCGGCGCAGAAGGCCCCCATGTAGAGCGTGAGGCCGAGCCCGGCCGCAGCCCAGGCCGGAAGGTTGAAATTGAGGACGATGGGCAGCGCATAGAAGAACCAGACGATCTGGATCAGAAGCGGCGTGCAGCGGAAGAACTGCACATAGATGTTGATCGGGATGGTGACCCAGCGATAGGGGAACAGCAACGCCACGCCGCAGACGACGCCGATGATCAGCCCGCCGACGATCGTGCCGACGGCGTAGGTCATCGTCATCAGCACGGCCTCGAACCAGGCCGATTTGAGCACCACGCTGAAGTCGTACTGGTAACCCATCGTCCCTCACAAACGCGATCGCCTCCGCCGCAAGGCAGAGGCGATCGGCGTCACACGACGAGACTTTCTAGAAGTTGAACTCAGCCGGCAGCTTGCTCGGATCGAGGCCGTTCTTGGCGATGGCTTCGCTCATGATCGTCTTCACGGTGCCGTTGGCACGCGAGCGCCCGGCCCATTCGTCGACGAACTTGTAGAAGCGCCCATCGCCATCCCTGCGCATGCCGCCGGCCGACGGCAGGCCGCGGACAGGCGTCGGTACCACGATCTCGCCGAACACAGCCGGACTTTCGGTCATGATCCTCAAGCACGACAGCACGTTGGTGACGTAGCCGTCGGCACGGCCCGACTGAACGGCGAGGATGGCCTGGGCATTCTCCTTGAACGACATGTTGGTGGCCTTCGGCGCCATCTCCTGCAGGGCCTTCTCGTCGCTGGTACCGGTGGCCGAGGAGATTTTGACCTCGGGCTTGCTGTAGTCGGCCCAGGACTTGAGCCCGGTGAGCCCCTTCCGCTGCACGACGCAGTGGGCCAGGTCGTACATCGGGCCGGTCATGTCGAGCGCCTTCTTGCGCTCCTCGGTGGCGCTCATGCCGGCGAAGAGGTCGGCCTTGCCCGACTGCAGGTCGAGCACGACGTTGGCGAAAGTGGTCTCGTAGAAGTCGAGTTTGATCGGCTTCCCCATCGCCTTGGTCAGCTCCTTGACCAGTTCGCGGCAGAATCCGATCGAATAGCCCTCGTAGCGGTTGGGCCCTTCGACCTTCCACGAGTTCATCGGCACCGCGGCCATGGCGCCGCAGGTGAGCGTCCCGCTTTCGGAAACCTTGTCCCAGATTGCCTTGCCCTGAGCATTCGCCGGACCGCTCATCGAAACCGTCGCGGCCATGCCGAGAGCGGCGCCGAGCATCAACATCGCCTTCATCGTCGGTTTCCTCCGTCGTGAGCTTGTTTTCAGTCGCGGCTTCGGGTCACTCCGCCGCGCGCTTCGCCATGCCGTCCTTGAGGAGGCCCCACCTGACCATCGTCGCGCGCAGCTTCTCCGTCTGCTCTGGCGAGAGCGGCTTCAGGGGATCGCGCAGATGGCCTGCCGGCAGGCCCATCATATTCCACATCGCCTTGTAGGAGGTCGGAATGGTGCCGAGCCTGTTGGTGCATTCGGCGATCTCGTTGTAGCAGGTGACGATCTCGCGGCGCTCGGCCGGGGTCATCGTCTCGAAATCGTAGAAGCGGTCGGCCTGGTCGCCGAACAGGTCGGCCTGCGAGCCGATGAACCCGCCGGCCCCCAGCATCATGTTGCTGGCGAAAAAGGCATTGGTGTTGACCAGCACCGAGACCTTGTCGTGGAACTGAAGCACGCGCTGGGAGATGAACGCCGGATCGTAGCTGGTGTCCTTGAGGCAATCGACCTCGACCACGTCGATGATCTTGCGCAGCAGATCGTGGGTGATGTTGACGCCGGTGCGGTTCGGCGAATTGTAGACCATCATCGGCAGCTTGGTCGCCTTGTAGACGGCATCGAAGCGGCCAACCACGTCCTGCTCTGTCGCATCCGTCCAGCTATGCACATAGTGCTGCGGCTTGACGCAGAGTCCATAGGCGCCGCCCTCGGCGGCCGCGCTGGCGCGCTCGATCGCTTCCCGCTCGGTGATCGCCCAGGCGCCGACATAGACCGGCAACTTGCCCTTGGTCTCCCGCATGGTGATCTCGCTGATCTCGCGGATCTCCTTCGGCGAGAGTGCCCAGTGCTCGCCATTGTCGGCGGCGACCAGAAACCCGCGCGTGCCGTACCTCAGGTGCCAGCGGATGATTTCGGCGTAGGCGTCCGCCAGGAACTCGCCGTTCTCGCTGAACGGGGTGACGGGCGCCGAAATACGGATTTTCGGCGGAAGCTTGCGCGCCATCGTCGCTCCTCCAGGCTGCCTCGGCAGCCGCATGTTTTCCTTAAGGGGAACCGGTGAACGAAAGTATCGAAGCGTAGGCCCTCGCTCGTTGAATCGTCAATCATTTCACGCCCGTGGGCGCGCACGGGATCTTTGCGGCGGGCGCAAGGTTTGCCGAACAAATCGATCGGCTATGCTACGCTTGGTTCACGGCGGTCACGAACGATGGAGGAAGCGACATGGACAGGAACACGCTCGGCGGCTTCGTCCCTGCAATCGTCACGCCCTTCGCGGCCAACGGCGAGATCATGGAGGATGCGTTCCGGCACCTCGTCGACTGGCTGATCGGCAACGGTGCCACCGCGATCTGCGTCTCCGGCGACAATGGCGAGAGCTGGACGCTCTCGGCCGACGAGCGCGGCCGGCTGACCCGGCTCGCCATCGAGGCGGCCAAGGGACGGGCCCCTGTCCTGACCGGATGCACCGCGCCGACCCTGTCGCAGACCCTGATTTACGCCCACGCCGCCGAGGCCAATGGCGCCCAGGGCCTCCTGGTAATGCCGCCGACTTATGTTCTGAAGGGTTCGCGCGAGGAGATCGTCCGCCGCTTCGCCGGCATCGCCCAGGCGGTGAAGCTGCCGATCGTCGCCTACAACTCGCCCCGCCGGGTCGGCTATTCGATGACGCCCGACGATCTCGGCGCCGTCATCAACGCAGCTCCCGTCATCGGCATCAAGGAGAGCGAGCGCGAGTTCTTCCACCACACCCACCTGCTCGAACGCTTCCGCGACAAGCTCGCGATCCTGGTCGGCCCCTGCCACTTCATCCTGCCCGGCATCGCGCTCGGCGCGAAGGGCTTCATTGCCACGGGACCGGAGTTCCTCGGCCGCGACGCCGGCCGCCTGGTCGAGATCGGCCGGTCGAAGCCGACCTCCGAATACGCGGCGCTGCACTACAAGCTCACAGTCGTCTATCAGATGCTGATGGGTATCGGCACCTGGCCCGCCGCCTTCAAGGCGGCGTTGAACCTGATCGGCCAGCCCGCCGGCATCCCGCGCGATCCCGTGCTGCCACTGACCGGCGAGGCGCTCGACAAGATACGCCGGACCCTCGACGAGCTCGGCATCGCGACGGTGCGCGCGGCCGCGTGACGGCCCTCGGGGTCAGCGTTTCTTCGGCCGACCTGGAAGCATCCGGCCTGCTGTGCGAAGCCCCAGGGGCCGTAGATCTCGATGATCTGCCGCGCATACTGGCGGCCCATATCGAAATCGGATCCCTCGAGCACGACGACCGGGCAGATCGTCGGCACCAGCGGCACGTCGTCCGCGAAGAGGATCTCGGCACCGTTCGACTGGAGGTGGACGGGGATCGCGGCAGACGGTCGTCCGGCCTTGAGGTCGATGGCGATGCGGTCCGCCATCGCCGCGGCGTCGCGGAAACCGTCGATGGCGGCGCGCATCACCGATGGCGCGGCGTTCGGGCGCGTGAAGGAAGAGTACGTGCCGTCATGCTGGCCGAGGCGCCATTTGCTCGATGAAGCGCGACCATCGCGTCGTCCAGGGCCGCACGCCCGGCAACGTAGGCCGGATCGGACCAGTCGCGGCGCACCAAGGCCCGGTTCACGAAGTGGACGGCGTAGCGGGGCCTTGGCTCGGAGGTCCAGCGCCGCCGCCCCGGCCGACTGCGCGCCATCCGCTATTCCAATGCCGCAGTCGGCCTAGTGTGGATTTACGACACTAGGCTGCAAGCTTCGGTACGGTCTCGCAGGCTTCGAGAATGTCGCGGATCTGGCTGCGCAGCGACCCCTTCGACGGCGAGAAGGAGCCGTCGAAGGCGGCCGAGCCGATGGCGAAGGCGTCGGCTCCGGCCTCGGCAAGCGCATGGATCTGCTCGCGCGACTTGACGCTGCCGGCGATGATCAGGCGACCGCCGTTCAATGCGCCCCGGGCCGCCCGCACCAGGTCCAGCGGATCCGTTTCCGTCGCCCGATAGGCCAGCAGGTCGACGCCGCCGCAGCCGGCTGCGCGCGCGGCGCGGCAATGATCGGCAATCAATACAGCCGAGCCGCCGAGCTTCGTCGGATGGCCGGCCGGCAGGCCGGGGAACGGATAGTAGCCCGCGAGATCCTTCAGGATGCCTTTCGCGGCCTGGATGTCGGTCCCGCCCAGGATATGGTCGACGCCGAGATCCCGGCCGGCGGTGAGCGATGTCGCCACGGCCTCCGGCGTCGTGCTGACGACCTCGAGATAGGAAACCGCTCCCACTGCCCGGATCTTCCGCACCACGCTCCGCATGACCGCCGGCGATACGCCGATGTCCTTGAAGCCGATATGCGTCACCCCCCAGTCGATGATCGACTCCACGACCTCGTCGGCGTCCTCGACGGTCCGGTCGTTGCGGGTCAGCATCATGATGAAGTCCATGCGTGCCCTCTCCCCCTACGTGCGCCGTTTCGACCGATCTATTACACGGCGACCGGCGAGTTCTTCGCCGTGGATGGGCTCTGCACACATGTGCGGGCGCTTCGTTATCCGCAGCGGCACAGCCAAAGGCGCCCCGGCCGGCATCGACCTCGAGACCTACCCCACGAAGATCGAGAACGGACGCGCCCCGATCTCGCTCGGCTGAGCGAGAAGCGCTCGGCCAATTCCACATCTCGTTGATTGTACTGAGAGATTGGCTGGGGGACTAGGA
>CAMBVS010000086.1 GCA_945871425.1 Rhizobium sp. Q54
CATCGGCATGAACACCGACCACACCTTGGAAGAGGTCGGCCAGCAGTTCTCGGTCACCCGCGAGCGCATCCGCCAGATCGAGGCGAAGGCGCTCCGCAAGCTGAAGCACCCGAGCCGGTCCCGGAAGCTCCGGAGCTTCCTCGACACCTGATCTTCGATTCCCCTCGGGGAGGGGCGGAAGCCAGACGTTGCGGAACCCCGCGACTTCTGGCTTTCTCGTTTCCGGGGGCCCGTAGTTCAGCGGTTAGAACGCGCCGCTCATAACGGTGTTGTCGCAGGTTCGAGTCCTGCCGGGCCCACCAGCCTTCGCTCGCGAAGTGAGAGAAGGCCGCTGCGCCGAAGCTCAAAGGGCGGAGGCGGGCGTTCGCATCTGCTAACCACGGCCCGGCAAGCCGGGACCTCCGTCCGGCAGAGCGTTGGTGAAGAAGCGGCTCTAAGAACCGCTTCCTTTGGCCTAAGGTGCCGGCCTTGGCGGAAGGCCACGGGGAGCGGCTTTGCAGATTTCGCATGCGACGGTCGGGCGGCTGGAGATCCACGGCATCGCCGACGCACGGCCGGCGCCGGTCGATCCGACGCGCTCATATCCGGAGGTGCCGCGCGCGGCCTGGGAGCCGCATCGCCGATGGCTCACCGGCGACGGCCTGTTCCAGCCGGACCTCGGCTGTTTCGTCGTGCGTGCGCCGGCCGGCGTGGTGCTGATCGACGCCGGCATCGGCCCCGGGCCTGTCCCCTATCTCGGCGACGCGCGTGGCATACTGCGTGACGCCCTCGGAACGCTCGGCATCGGAGCTGAGGCTGTCGCTGCCGTGATCTTCACGCATCTCCATTTCGACCATGTCGGCTGGGCCAGCTCGCCTGGCCCGGATGGCCGGAACCGGCCGACGTTCCCCAGGGCGCGATACTTCGTCGGGCGGACAGAGTGGGACTTCTGGGATCGCGGGCCTGAGAATGTCATGGCGCATCACCGGGATGCTTTCGCCGAGATCGTCCGGCCGGTCGAAGCGGCGGGGCTGCTGACGGTCGTCGCCGACGGTTCGTCGCCGATCGAAGGCTTCGTCTATCGTCGCCTGCCCGGCAATACGCCGGGCCACCAGGGGGTGATGGCGACCTCGCAAGGCGAACGCTGCCTGTTCGCGGCCGACATCTGCCATTCGCCGGCGCAGATAGCCGAGACGCAGTGGAGCCACCGCTCGGATGTCGATCCCGCTGCCGGCCGGGCGACACGGCGAACGGTCTTCGGCGAGCTCGCCGACACCGGGACCCTGCTCGCCTTCGGTCACTTCCCGCGCGGCGCCGATCTCGGTCATGTGCGTCGTGATGCCGGCGGCTGGACGTGGCACTCGCTCGGCCGGAGTGATTGACAGCCGCACGTAACCACCAGAACCTAGTTTCGACTATCCTTGGGGAGGCTGAACCATGAAGACCTTGTTCGTCACGCTCGCGGCCGCGGCCCTGTCGCTCGCCGTATCGGCCGGCGCGAGGGCGCAGACCGTCGAGATCGAGTACTGGCAGTATTTCTTCAAGGAGCGCGTGACGGCGGTTGACGCCCTGATCAAGACCTTCGAGGCCGCCAATCCCGGCATCAAGGTCAAGCACACGCATTTCCCCTACGCGCAGTACCAGACCAAGGTCGCCGCCGCGGTTCCGGCGGGCGAGGGGCCGGACGTGGTGCAGCTCTATTACGGCTGGCTCGAGGAATACCGGAAGGCCAACCTGCTGGCGCCGCTGCCGAAGGACCAGTTCGACGTCGCCGCGGTCGAGCGCGACTTCTTCCCCATCGTCAAGGCGATGAAGGCGGACGGCGCCTATTGGGGCCTGCCGACCGCGGTCCGCTCGATGGCGCTGTTCTACAACAAGAAACTGATGAGCGAAGCCGGCCTCGATCCGTCGAAGCCGCCGACGACGACGGACGAGCTGATTGCCCAGGCCGGCAAGATCGTCAAGCGCGATCCCGCCGGCAACACGCTGACCGCCGGCTACACGATGGGGCCGGTCGGCCAGGACCATCACTGGTGGCGCGAGATCCTGGTTCGCCAGTTCGGCGGCCAAGCCTACAGCGACGACGGCAAGAAGGTCATGTACGACCAGAAGGGCGGCGCCGCCGGCCTGCAATTCTACGCCGACATCGCGACCAAGCATAAGCTTACCACTTACGGCTTCATGGACGAGACCCAGGCGGCGTTCCGTGCCGGCCGCGCCGGATTCCATATCGACGGCTCGTTCCGCATCGGCACCTTCCAGGGCGTGCCCAACCTCGACTGGGCGGTGACCGAGCTGCCGTCGCACAACGGCGTCAAGTCGAACTTCGCCTCCTACTGGGTCAACGGCGTCTCCAGCAAGTCGTCGGGAGCCAAGCGCGACGCGGCGATGAAGTTCCTGAAGCACCTGACCAGCGACGATGCGATGCAGCTCTGGCTCAAGACCACCGGCGAGCTGCCGGCGAAGCCCAGCGTCGCGCTGTCGAGCGGGAACAAGAGCGATCCGGTCTACGGGCCCTTCATCCTCGGCCTCGCCTATTCGCACACGACCGAGTTCGTGAACGAGGCGAAGCAGCGGCAGATCTTCCTCGACATGATGGACCGCGTCAGCCTGCAGAAGATGCCGGTTGCCGAGGCCATCAAGATTGCCGCCAAGGAAGAGCAGCAGCTGCTCGACGACCACTTCAAGAAGTAGGGACGCCGAGACCGGGAACAGGGCCGACCGTGCGGGCCTGGTATCACGCCCGCACGGTCGGGCAGAAGCAGGCGGTTTGGGCCTGGATCTTCCTCGCCCTGCCGCTCTTCTTCTTCATCGCGATCCGGTTGTTCCCCACCGGCTACACGACCTATGTGTCGCTGACCGACTGGAATCTGCTGCGGCCGAAGAACTTCATCGGCGCCGCCAACTACCTGCGTCTCTGGAACGACCCAATCTTCTGGCAGGTGTTCTGGAACACCTTCAAGTACCTGCTGATCGGCATGCCGATCAGCCTGGTGCTGTCGTTCCTGGTCGCCTACTACCTCGATCAGGTGCGGTTCCTGCAGGGCACCATCCGGGCGCTCTACTTCATTCCGTTTCTCACCACCGCGGCGGCGATGGCCTGGGTCTGGCGCTGGTTCTACCAGCCGGTGCCGATCGGCATCTTCAACCTGATCCTTGTCGATCTGGGATTCAGCCAGCAGCCGTTCCTCCGCTCGACCAGCCAGGCGCTCGGCTCGATCCTGGCGCCGGCGATCTGGGCGGGCCTCGGATTCCAGGTGGTGATCTTCCTCGCGGGCTTGCGGGCGATCCCCGAGACCTACTACGAGGCGGCCCGCATCGACGGCGTCGGCCGCTGGACGATCCTGAAGGAAATCACGCTGCCGCTGCTGCGCCCGACCATCCTGTTCCTGGTGGTGGTGAGCTCGATCGGTTTCCTCCGCATCTTCGACAAGGTCTACAACATGACCGTCGACGGCAAGGGCGGGCCGCTGAACACGACCCGGCCGCTGGTGCTGAACATCTATCAACTGGCGTTCACCGACTACCGGATGGGCTATGCGGCGGCGCAGACGATGGTGCTGTTCCTGGTTCTGCTCGCGGTCACCGTGGTGCAGCTTCGCGCGCTCAGGACGAAGTGAAGCGGATGATCTTCGGATTCGATCCCAGCCGCGACCCCCGGAAGATCCTGATCTGGACTCTGGTCGCCCTCGGCGGCCTCGTCATGATCATGCCGTTCGCGTTCATGATCTCGACCTCGCTCAAGGGTCGCGGCGAGGTCTACGACCTTCGCCTGGTCCCGCTGGCGCCGACGCTTGAGAACTACACCTATCTCTTTCGCGAGACCAAGTTCGTCCGCTGGTTCCTCAACTCCTTTTCCATCGCCTCGATCTCGACGATCTCGGTGCTGTTCTTCGACAGCCTCGCTGGCTACGTCCTGTGCAAATATCGGTTCAAGGGCCGGCAGGTCGTCTTCGTCGCCATCCTGTCGACCCTGATGATCCCGACCGAGATGCTGGTCATCCCGTGGTACGTGATGAGCAAGAATATGGGCTGGCTCGATACCTACTGGGGCATCATGTTCCCGGGCATGATCACCGGTTTCGGCGTGTTCCTGATGAAGCAGTTCTTCGAGACGGTACCTGATGCGCTGATCGACGCGGCACGCATCGACGGCCTCGGCGAGTTCCGCATCTTCTGGGAAGTGGCGCTGCCGCTGGTGACGCCGGCGCTCTCGGCGCTGGCGATCTTCACCTTCCTCGGCAGCTGGACCGCCTTCCTCTGGCCGCTGATCGTCACCAACAGCTCGTCGAACTACACCGTCCCGGTCGGCCTCGCCTCGTTCTCGGGCGAGTTCTCGACCGAGTGGAACATGATCATGACCGGGGCGGCGGTGGCGACGATCCCGACCCTGGTCGTCTTCATCCTGCTGCAGAAATACATCATCCGCGGGGTCATCCTGTCGGGCGTGAAAGGCTGAGCGATGGCGTCGGTGAGCTTGAGCGGCATCGTCAAGCGCTTCGATCGGACCGTGGTGGTGCACGGCATCGACCTCGACATCGCCGACGGCGAGTTCGTCGTGCTGGTCGGGCCGTCCGGCTGCGGCAAGTCGACGACGCTCCGCATGATCGCCGGCCTCGAGGACCTGACCGCGGGCCAGATCCGCATCGGCGAGCGGGTGGTCGACCGGCTGGAGCCGAAGGACAGGAACATCGCCATGGTGTTCCAGAACTACGCTATCTACCCGCACATGACCGTGCGCAAGAACATCGCCTTCGGGCTGCGCATGGCCAAGCTGCCGAAGCCGGAGGAAGATCGCCGCGTGCGCGAGGCGGCGGAGATCCTTGGCCTCGTCGACCTGCTCGAGCGGCGTCCGTCGCAGCTTTCCGGCGGCCAGCGCCAGCGCGTCGCCATCGGCCGGGCGATGGTGCGCAACCCGGCGGTCTTCCTGTTCGATGAGCCGCTGTCCAACCTCGACGCCCAGCTCCGCGCCCAGATGCGGCTCGAGATCAAGAAGCTGCACCAGACGCTGGGTACCACCGTGGTCTATGTGACCCACGACCAGGTCGAGGCGATGACGCTGGCCGACCGCATCGTGGTGATGCGGGACGGGCGGATCGAGCAGGTCGGCGCGCCGACCGAGCTCTACCGGCGGCCGGCGTCGATGTTCGTCGCGCGCTTCATCGGCTCGCCCTCGATGAACATGATTCCGGGCGTGATCGCCGAGGGCGTAGGGGCCGTCGGGCTGGACGGCGTCGGGACGGTGTCGGGGCTCGGTGAACTGGAGAATGCGTCCGCCGGGCGGCGCGTCTTCCTCGGCGTCAGGCCCGATGATCTCAGGGTCGCGACCGAGGCCGGCGGCGGCCCGCTTTCTCTGGAAGCACGGGTCGGCGTCATCGAGCCGCTGGGACCTGAGACGCTGGTCTATGCCGAAGTCGGCGGCCGCGAGCTCGTCGCCAAGGCGGATGGACGCATCTCGCTGCGTCGCGGTGACGTCGTCAGGCTCGTCGCTGACGTAGACGAGCTGCACGTCTTCGACGCCGAGACCGAGGTCGTGCTCCGGCGCTGATCGCGCGCCTCAGGCGAAGGTGAGGAGGCGCCTCGGCGTGTCGACCAGGATCGCCTGGATCTCTGCTTCGGTGAATCCCCGCCGGCGCATCAGCGGCAGAACGTTGCGGAAGATGTGGCCGTAGCCATGGCCGCCGAAGTTCCGCAGGCGTATCTGCTGGCAGATGTCGTGGCTGATCACCACCCGATCGAGATGGCCGCGGTCGATCAGCATGCGGATGTGCTGCACCCGTAGCGCGTCGTTGGGCATGTCGATGTCGGAGGCGGTGTAGAGCGAGGTCTCCCGTCCGAACAGGTCGAACTCCAGCACGCAACCGGTGTCGGCCAGCTTCAGCATGCGGTCGGCATCGAAGATCGTGCGGTCGATGTGGCTGATCACCACGCGTTCGATGTCGCCGCCATGCTCGACGATGAAGTCGGCGCCCTCCTGGGGCTGGTCGGGATCGCGACCCGGATGGACGTTGATCGCAGCGCCGGTCTCCTGCTGGGCCAGGATGGCTCCCTCCATCACCCGCCGCTCGAGGTCCGTCCACGGCGACTGGCAGCCGATCTCGCCGATCATGCCGGCGCGGATGTCGGTGCCCCAGGCGCCCTCCAGCACCTGCGTCGCCATCTCGGCGGCGAAGTCGTCGATGCTGCGGTCGTGGTTCTTCGGATCCTGGTATTCCTCGACGTAGTAGCCGCAGCCCATGATGATGCCGACGCCGGTGCCGATCGAGACGTCGGCCAACCCCTTGGGGTCCGGACGGAGGCCGCCGCAGGTGAGCTCGACCAGCGTCTGGCCGCCGGCCTCCTTCATCAGGTTGACCTCCTCGATCGCCAGCACGACGTCGTCGAGCTGGGCGTTCCGGGGGGAATACTGCTCGCCGTACCAGATGGCGTAGTGGTTCTTCAGCGTGATCTCCGGCCCGAGGTCGTTCTTGAGCCGGGCCTCGCCCTTGCGCAGGTCCCAGAGCACGTGCTCGTGCATCAGCGTCGCGCCGAGCCTCGCAGGGTCGACGATGCCGAGCACCGTCTGCGCCTTGCCGGTCAGGTCGCCTCGCGTGAGCCGGCGCTGGCCGGTCGGTGCCTTGGACACGCCCATCTTTCCCTCCCGCAGGTCGACGACCTCGCGGCTCGTCGGTCGCGCGAGGGGAGCATGACGCGGAGCGCCGAAGATAGGGAAATCGATCGGTGCGGAATGCGCCTCAGGGGAGATTTCCTCCTCGGGCGCCATTGCTTGTCCAGCAGCGCCAGGGGTGATACCGAGCCGTCGATCAAGGACGGAGCGAGCATCCGGATCGATGCCGCGCGGAGGAGCGACGATGAGGCTTGCGGTCATTCAGGTCAGTCAGGAGACCAACGACTTCAATCCGGTGCCGACGACGCTCCGGGACTACGAGTCCTTCGGCATCTACGAAGGGCCGGAGATCTTCGAGAAGCTTGCGACCGTCGGCCAGGTGGGAGGCTATCTCGCGGCGGTCGAGGCGTCGGGCCTCCAGATCCAGTCCGTCCCCATCATCCGCGGTGCGGCGACGGCTGGCGGCCGGATCACGACCGAGGCACGCCTGTTCTTCGAGGAGAAGATCCGGGCCGGCCTCAAGGCTGCCGGGCGGATCGATGGCCTGGCACTCCAGCTCCACGGGGCCTGCGCCGCCGAGGGGGTGGACGATGTGGAAGGTGCCCAGCTCGAGATCTGCCGTTCCATCCTCGGCCTGGATGTCCCGATCGTCACCTCGATCGACCATCACGCGAACATCACCCGGAAGATGGTCGAGCTCAGCACCGCCATCGTCGGCCATCGAACCCAGCCCCATGACCCCTTCGACACCGGCAAGATCGGCGCCGAGCTGCTGATCCGCATCGTCCGCGGCGAGGTGAAGCCGGTCATGGCTTGGCGGAAGCTTCGCCTGCTCTCGCACCAGGAGCAGTTCCTCACCTCGAAGCCGCCGATGAAGACCTGGTTCGATCGCGGACGGGCGATGGAGGCCGACCCGCGGGTGCTCCATGTCGGCAATTATCCGATGCAGCCCTGGCTCGACGTCGCCGAGGGCGGCTGGGCGGCCATCGTCGTCACCGACGGCGATCAGGCGCTCGCCGAGAAACTGGTCGATGAGATCGCCGACCTCGCTTGGTCGATGCGGGCGGAGTTCCAGAAGAAGGATGCGGTTCCCATCGATGTGGCCGTGCGCATGGCCGACGAGGCGCCGTCGGGCGTCGTCGTCCTCAGCGACACCGGCGACACGGTGTTCGGCGGTGCGGCCGGTGACAGCAACCTCATCCTCGAGTCGATCCTCCGTCAGGGGATCAGGAGCACGGCGATCATCCCTTTGATCGAACCGGCGACAGTCGCCCGCCTGGTCGAAGCCGGCGTCGGGGCGACGGTGACGCTTCCCGTCGGCGGCCATGCCGCCACCAGGTTCTTTCGACCGCTCCAGGTGACTGGCACCGTCCGCCGGATCGCCAGCGGCATCGTCAAGCTCACCGAGCACCGGTCGCCTGAGATCGACATGGGGCGGACGGTGGTGTTCGAGGTCGGCCCGGTGACCATGCTGATCAGTGAGCTCAGGGGCGTCGCCGGCAACGTGCCGCAGGTCTACCGGGCCTTCGGGGTGGAGCCGACCGGCTACAAGATGGCTGTGCTGAAAACCGCGTCCAACTTCCAGTATTTCGCCCCGATCTCCTCCCAGGTGATCCGTGTCGACACGAGAGGGCCCGGCCAATCGGACGTTCAGGGTCTGCCCTGGCAGCGGGTCCCCCGGCCGATCTATCCCCTCGACGAGGTCGGCACGTGGCGGGGCTGAGACCCGTCAGGCGAAACCGGCGTTTCGGGATTCCTCGGCCAGGGTTTGACAGCCCGGAAAGCTGACTGCCACTGTTGTAGATGCTCGCGGGGCGGTTCGGACCACGGACCGTCAGGGCGGGCTATTTGATCGTCGCCATCGAGTAGGGGAGGTACCCGTCACATGAAGATCAGTTTATCGCGCTCGTTCGGGCTCGTGAGGGCGCTGCTGCTGGCAGTTGCCGCCCTCTCGATCGCCACGGTCGGCGCCTCGGCGCAGGACCTCAAGGGTGGCCGCCTCCGGGTCGCCGTCCTGGCGGACATCCACAACTTCGATCCGATGCAGTTTTCCGGGGTCAACTTCCCGCTGATCAAGAACATGTACGACAGCTTGATCGAGTACACGCCCGAGGGGCAGGCGATCCCGAGCCTGGCCTCGGCCTGGAAGATCGCGCCCGACAACAAGTCGGTGACGTTGACCCTCCGGACCGACGTCATGTTCCATAGCGGCCGGCCGCTGAACGCCGAAGCGGTGGCGGTCAGCCTGAAGAAGGCCGCCGATCCGCAGAAGGGCAAGAACGTCTACCCCACGATGTCGATCGTGAAGGACTGGACGGTCGGCGATGCGAAGACGATCACGCTGAACTTCAACAATCCGGTGCCCGACCGGCAGATCACCGACCTCCTGCAGTTCCTCTCCCCGATCGATCCGGTGGACATCGATGCGGTCGAGACCAAGGACGCCGGCACCGGCCCCTTCATCCTGGCGGAGCGCGTCCTTGGTCAGCGCGTTCGCCTGGAGGCCAACAAGAAGTACTGGCGCGAGAAGCAGCCGATCCTGAGCGAGATCGTGCTGACGATCTTCAGCGACAACGACGCCGCCGCCGCCGCGCTCGAGTCCGGCGCCGTCGACATCATCTACGGCGGCAACGCCCGGTCCGCCGTCCGCCTCCGCAACGCCGGCTACCAGCTGATCCAGGGGCCTGGCCCGCTGGTTCAGGTGTTCCGCATCAACACCACCCAGGGTCCCTTCAAGAACGAGAAGTTCCGGCAGGCCTTCAACTACCTGATGGATCGCGAAGCGATCCTCCGGGTGGGATATGCCGGCGTCGGCGAGGTGGTCGCTCTTCCGTGGGCGCCGGCCAGCCCCGCCTTCGACAAGTCCTACAACACCACCTACGCCTTCAATATCGACAAGGCGAAGGACCTGCTGAAGCAGTCCGGTCTGTCGCAGGCCGAGATGAACGACTGGAAGCTCGTGGTGAACGGCGGCGACCAGGACGCGATCGCCATCAGCCAGATCGTGCAGAGCACGGTCGCCAAGGCCGGCATCACCATGCAGCTCGACATCAAGCAGGGCGCCGAGCTGACCGACGCGATGCTGACCGGCAAGTTCGCCGCGATCTTCGGCGGCATCGGCAACATCCAGAAGTTCCCGACCCGGGTCGGCACGAACAGCATCTACCGGACGACGAAGAATCCGGTGCTGGGTGATCCGAACCCGCACAAGGCCTATGTCGAAGCGATGCAGCGTGTCGACACCACGCTCGGCTCGGGCGAGCCGGTCAAGGCTGCCTATGACGCCCTGAACAAGGCGCTGGTTGAAGCTTCTTTCGGCATCCCAACCAACACCTTCGACATCGGTCTCATCGTCGCCGCCAAGAACGTCGGCGGTATCACGCGTGAGATCGACAACATGCTGGTGGGCCGGACCATCGGCTTCAAGTGATCTGAATGTCGACATGACGGCGGCGACCTTGTCCGGTCGCCGCCGTCCTG
>CAMBVS010000087.1 GCA_945871425.1 Rhizobium sp. Q54
TCACCCGGTTGGTGCCGCGATGGGAGGAGATCACCTCCTCGCCGCGGGCCTCGCGTCGCCGGAAGTCCGCGAGCGTGGTCGGATTGGGAAGAAAGCTCACGGACTCGAGCTCGAAGCCGGCGATCGCGACGCGCATCGGAGAAGCCTCAGGTCTTGCGGATGTTGTAGAACAGCAGCACCGGCGCCGAGAGCACGCCCTCGACATTCTTCCGCCAGGCGAAGGGCGAGGCCGCCTGTCCGGTCAGGATCGACGGCAGCGTCTGCCAGAGGCGGCGGTGCAGCGCCTCGATTGCCTTCTTCTTCTCGGTCTCGTCGGTCTGCTTCAGGAAGTGGGTGCGGAGCTTGTCCGCCTCCTCATCGCAGGCCCAGCCGAACCAGTTCCGGCCGCCGCACTCGGTGTTGGTCGCGAAATTGATCAGCGGGTGGAACATCAGGCTGTTCGACGCGGTGGTGGTGAAGATGCTCCAGCCGCCGGCGGTGGGCAGGTCTTTCTTGCCGCGCAGCGTCAGGACACTGTTCCAGTCCATCGTACGGAGCTCGACATTGCCGCCGATCTGGCGGAGGCCGTCGGCAGCGACCTGGGCGATGGCGCCCAGCACCGGGTTGTCGGCGGCATGCAGGACGACGATGACCTCGCCCTTGTATCCGGACGCCGCCAGGAGCTGCCTGGCTTTGGCGAGGTCGGGCTTGCGGAATTCCTCCGAGCCGACCTCGGTGCCGAAGCCGGTGCCGCAATAGAAGTAGGAATAGCAGAGCGCGGTGTTCTTCTCGCCGTAGGCCGCGCGGAGATAGTCCTTCTGGTCGACGGCCAGCGCCAGCGCCTGGCGGGCGCGCAGGTCGTTGAACGGCGGAAACAGGTGGTTGGGGCGGACGATGCCGTAGGCGCCCTTGTCGAGCGCCTTCAGGACGACGTCCTTGCTCTTCTCCAGCACCGGCAGCATGTCGGCGCAGGGGTTGTCGACCAGGTCGACCTCGCCGGCGATCAACGCGTTCGCCGCGGTGGCGCAATCCGGGATGACGATCCATTCGACCCGGTCGACGCGCGCGACGCGTCCGCCGGCGAGCCCGTTCGGAGCCTCCGTCCGCGGCACGTAGTCCTTGTTCTTCTCCCACACCACCTTGGTGCCGGGCCGCCACTCCGGCGCTATGAATTTGAAGGGGCCGGATCCCACCATCTCGGTCACGCCCTTGAACGGGTCGGTCGCGGCGTGGCGGGCCTGCATGATGAAGGGGACGGTGCCGGCGCTGGCGCCGAGAGCGAACTCGACCCAGCCGACCGGCTCCTTCAGCACGAACTTGAAGCTGCGGTCGTCGACCGGCGTCAGCTCGGCAACGAACTCCTTCAGCTTCTGGCCGGCGACGTCTCGCACCATCCAGCGGTTCAGCGACGGCACCACGTCCTTGGAGGTGACGGCCGTTCCGTCATGCCACTTGAGGCCGGGGCGCAGCGTCATCGTGTAGGTGAGCTTGTCGGCGGAAACGGTGGTGGTCTCCACCATCTGCGGCCTGACGGTCAGGTCCTCGTCCCAGGCGAACAAGGTCTCGAACACCATGTTGCCGTGGTTGACCGAGATCCGCGCGGTCGTCTGGATCGGATCGAGAATCTTCAGGTCGGAATGCGGGACCACCTTGAGCACGCTCTGGGCAGAGGCGGCTGCGGCTCCGAGCGAGAGCGCGACGGCGACGGATGAGGCGAGGAGTCTCGGCGACATGATCTATCCCCCGTTGGTTGCTGGCTGGACAGCCCGGCCTTCGGCCCTGGTTCACGTGAAGTCATGGTAGACGCTCCGGCGCTCCTGGAAAGACCCATCGCACATCGGTGAAGACCGGACGAGTGCCGACCCCGACCATCAACCGGAGATCGCCGTGGCTTCGGGTGAACCGGCGGCGCTAGGCTGATAGTCTCCGCTCGTCCATCCTCCCGCGCCCTCGTTCCCGGAAAGACCCTATGCTCAGCGTCAGAAACCGTTTCGCGCTCACCTATGCCAAGGCCCGCCGCAAGTTCCAGCTCGCCGCCGATCTCGCCGGCGTCGCGACCCGCTCTTATCCCCATCCGATGAAAGGGCCCGACGGCGAGGAGATGGCGACCGACGTTGCGTTGCTGGGCAATCCCGACGCCAGGTCGGTGCTGGTCATGACCTCGGGCGTGCACGGGCCGGAGCTGTTCTGCGGCTCGGGTGCGCAGGTCGATGCGCTGCTCGACCTCGACATCGGCCGTTACGGCAACGTGGCCCTGCTGCTGGTGCACGCGGTCAACCCCTACGGCACCGCCTGGCTCAGGCGCACCAACGAGGACAACATCGACATCAACCGCAACTTCGCCGACTTCTCCAAGCCGCTGCCGGTCAATCCCGGCTACGAGGAGCTGGCGGACGACTTCGTGCCCGCCAATCCAAGCGAGGCGGCTCTGAAGGCGGCCGATGCCCGCATCAAGGCCTATGGCGAGAAACACGGCGCCGCTGCGCTCGCGCTCGCCACCTCCGGTGGCCAGTACTCGCACCCCTTCGGCATGTTCTATGGCGGCAAGGGGCCGGCCTGGTCCAGGCGGACGATGGAGTCGATCGTCGCCGACCACGGCCTGAAGACCCGGAAGCTGGTCGCGGCTCTCGACTTCCATACCGGCGCCGGCCCCTTCGGCTATTGCGAGCCGATCTATTCCGGCGACATCGACCATCCGGGATGCGCGCGCCTGCAGCGCTGGATCGGCCCGATGATGACCCTCCAGCGCACCGGCAAGTCGGCGACACCGCCGCAGCAGGGGTTGAGCTCCGAGCTCTGGGAGAAGAGCTGCGGGCCGCACGCCGCCTATGTCAGCTTCGAATACGGCACGGTGCCGAATGTCGAGGTGATCGCCTCGCTCAGGGCCGAGCACATCCTGCACCGCCAGGGGAAGAACGACTGGCACGACGCCTCGGTGCAGGCGGTGAAGCAGCGGATGCTTCAGGCCTTCGCGCCCGATCGCGACGAGTGGCGGGAGATGGTGGTCGTGCAGGCCCGTCTGTTGATCGAGCGGGTCGCCCGCGGACTCGCCGCGGAGGCATAGAGCTGCGAGGGGCCAGGCAGCCGCGTCACGCCCCTCGCGCCGACCGATTTCAAGCCCGCGCTGCCGCTGCTATGCTTTCTTTTGATGAAGAGATTGCGAGTCCTTGGCCCCTTCGGCTGGGTGTCCGCGGCTTGGCTGGCCATGGCCGCCGCCGCCCTGGCAACGGACGTGCGCGGGCCGGCGGAAGCGATTGCGGGCGATGCTGTGCGGATCGCGGGCAGGACGATCCTGCTTTACGGTGCCGTTGCCCCGCAGCCCGAGGAGCGCTGTTTCGACAATGCGCTGCCGTGGTGGTGCGGCAAGAATTCACGGGAACGCCTGGAGCGGTTGATCCGGGGCGGGGAGGTCCATTGCCTGGACAAGGGACGAACCGCGGACGGCAAGATGCTCGGGCTCTGCCGCGTCGGGGGCGTCGACCTCGCAGAGTCTCAGATCGGCAATGGCATGGCGATCGTCGACGGCACCAGGGGCTGGACCTATCTTGATGCGGAGCGACGTGCGCGGCGCGCTCAGACCGGGATTTGGCACGGCAATCCCGGCGGAAGCTTTTCGCGCTAGCCGATCCCGATTTCTGTCGAGGGGCGGCGACTGCTCGCGGGCCACGGATGAAGGACTTGACCGAGATGAGTGACGAAGTCACCAAGACCGACGAGGAATGGCGCCAGATCCTCACCGACGAGCAGTACCGGGTGCTCCGCAAGCACGGGACCGAGCGGGCTGGAACCAGCCCGCTCGACCGCGAGAAGCGCCAAGGCATCTTCCATTGCGCGGGCTGCGGCCTGGCCCTGTTTGCCTCCGAGGCCAAGTTCGACAGCGGCACCGGCTGGCCGAGCTTCTTCCAGCCGCTGGACCGGTCGGTCGGGACGACGGATGACCGAAGCTGGTTCATGCGCCGCACCGAGGTTCATTGCCGGCGGTGCGGCGGCCATCTCGGTCATGTCTTCCCGGATGGCCCCCAACCGACCGGATTGCGCTACTGCATGAACGGGATCTCGATGACTTTTGAGCCTTCTTCAAATAGTTAGCGGGCGATATTCTAGTAAACCGGACGCTGCAAACAGCCCCTCGGGGCCGTGATCCGGCGTGATAGCGCTTGACGTATAAAAATTTAGATAATTTTAATAGACTTCAGATAGACATGAGCTCGGGCCCAGATATGGATCAGAAGCGAGCGCGAATGTTCACCGGGCCGATAGCGAGGACATCATGCCGGATGGCGGTCGCAAGGAGCTGCAGTCGGTGGGCGACCGGTCGGTTTCGACCATGACCGGCGGAGCGCCGAGTTGTCCGTTCGTGTTCCAGGATAGCCGTCTCGGCATTTTGTGGGACCACTGGGCGAAGTCGCTGTCGCCCGAGCGTCTGCCGCGCCGGGAGGACATCGACCCGGGCGCGCTTCGCGAGATCCTCGACATCGTCTGGATCTATCGGCTGGACGACTCCGGCCGCGACTTCTACTGCGCGCTGGCGGGCGACCTCATCGTGACGTCCTGGAAGCGTCCGGGCATGATCGGCACGCCGATCTCGCTGCTGTTCGCCCCCGACATCTACGGACTGTTGCGGACGCGCTGGATCGAACTCCTCGAGCGGCCGGCGGTGATGCATGGCTCGCTCCGCTACAACCCGACCGGCTTCGAGATCTCGGCGGGCCAGTCGGCCGAGCGCCTCAGCCTGCCGCTCCACAGTGCCGATGGGCGTCCCTATGGGATGATCGGCGCGACCGGCTATGTCCGGACCCGGTCCGAGGCTCCCGAGGCGAGCGCCAAGCGTCTCCTGCCGCCGAAGATCGCGCCGGTCTCCGAACTCTTCCTCTCCGCCCCTCCGCGGTCGCCGGCGACCTAGGCGGCGTCGGGCAGCGCCTGGACGTCGCAGTAGAGCGTGCAGGCGGGGTGGGTGCGGAGCGCCGTCGCCGGACAGGCGGTACCGATCGGGTCGTTGAGCGTTCGCCGGACCGCGTCCCGCTTGGCCGGTCCGGGCACCACGCAGAACAGCCGGTCGGCCCGCAGCAGCCTCGGGATGGTGAGGGTGAGCGCCGTCCTCGGTACCTCCTCGATGCTGCGAAAGCCGCCGTCGTCGGCCTGCTGGCGGCGGCAGACCGGATCCAGCTCGATGATCTTGACGTCGACGGGGTCGGCGAGATCGGCGAAGGGCGGGTCGTTGAAGGCGAGATGCCCGTTCACCCCGATGCCGAGGCAGACGAAGTCGATCGGGGCCTCCGCCAGGAGGCGGGTGTAATCGCGGATGCAGGCCTCGGCGTCCGGTTCAGGCGTCATCAGGTGGGCGGTGCCGATCGGCACCCGGTCGAACAGAACCCGCTTCAGCCACGGGCCGAATCGCTGCGGCGCGTCTGCCGGCAGCGTATGGTATTCGTCCATGTGGAAGGCGGTGACCCGGCGCCAGTCGACGCCCGGCTCCGCCACCAGGGCGTCCAGCATCTCCTGCTGGCTCGGCGCCGAGGCGAAGATCATGCGGAGACCCGGCTGGGCCGCGAGGCGCCGGCGCATGGCCGCGGCGACGTCGGCCGCGGCGGCCAGGCCCATCTCGGCGCGGGTCGGAAAACGGCGGATGTCGATCATGTGTTTCTCTCGCATGCGGGCCTGCTTTTCCGCAACGGGTTGCGGATGGCCGGTGAGCGGGTACACTTTCCATATGGAAATGCGTGTCGGGATCGGCCGAGGGGGGCCTCGGCGATGAGTTCAGTCGAGCCCGACCTGCGGCTGCCGGCGCGTTCGCGTGCGGCCGCCCGCCGGCGCCAGCCGACCTTTGCCGCGCTCGATCTCGGCACCAACAACTGCCGCCTCCTGGTCGCGACACCGGCGCCGGGCGGGTTTCGCGTCGTCGACGCCTTCTCGCGCATCGTTCGCCTGGGCGAGGGCATGGGCACCAGCGGCGTGCTCTCCGAGGCGGCGATGGAGCGGACGATCGACGCGCTGAAGGTCTGCGCCGCCAAAATCAGGCGCCAGGGCGTCGCCCGGGCCCGCATGGTCGCGACCGAGGCCTGCCGACGGGCCGACAATTGCCAGGACTTCGTCGACCGTACGAGGCGGGTTACGGGCCTCGACCTCGAGATCATCTCCTCGGGCGAGGAAGCACGACTGTCGCTGGCCGGCTGCGCCCCGCTGCTCGACGCATCCGGTGGCTGGGCGCTGGTCTTCGACATCGGCGGCGGCTCGACCGAGCTGTCCTGGGCCCGGCTGGTCGACGGCCGACCTGAGGTCGAGGGCTGCGTCTCACTGCCGCTCGGCGTCGTTACCCTGGGCGAGCGATTCCCCCATGGCTGTCCCCAAGCCTATGCCGACATGGTGGCCGAGGTCGGCGCTCTGCTCGATCCCTTCGATGCGCAATACGGCATCTCGACCGTGCTCGCCGGTGGCGGCGTCCAGATGCTGGGCTCGTCCGGCACCGTCACCACGCTCGCCGGCGTCCATCTCGACCTGCCGCGCTACGATCGCAGCCGGGTCGACGGCTATCGCCTCGCCTTCGAGGCGATCGAAGAGGTGACCCGTCGCATCGCCGGCATGCCGATCGACGAGCGCGAGCGCCATCCCTGCATCGGGCGTGAGCGCGCCGACCTGGTGCTGGCCGGCTGCGCCATCCTGGAAGCGATCTGCCGGCGCTGGCCCGTCGGCATGATAAGGGTCGCCGATCGCGGCGTGCGCGAGGGCATCCTGCTGGCCCTGATGGCGGAAGAGGGGCGGGCGTGAGCGAATTCGGCGGCCGGCGGCAGAAGGCGACCAAGGTCAAGACGGCGAAGGGCCGCTCGACCTCGTCCAAGCGCTGGCTGCAGCGACAGCTGAATGACCCTTATGTCGCCGCGGCCAAGCGCGAGGGCTGGCGCTCGCGCGCCGCCTTCAAGCTGACCGACCTCGACCAGCGCTTCCGCCTTCTGAAGAAGGGCACCCGGGTCCTCGATCTCGGCGCCGCGCCGGGCGGCTGGACCCAGGTGGCGGTCGCCAAAGTCGGTGCCGGCCGGGTGCTGGGCGTCGACGTGCTTGAGATGGCGCCGGTGCCGGGGGCCGAGATCCTGACCCTGGATTTCCTCGATTCGGCGGCGCCTGGGCAGATCCGGACCGCGCTCGGCGGCCCGGTCGACCTCGTCCTCTCCGACATGGCGGCGCCGACCACGGGCCACGGCACCACCGATCACATCCGCACCGTGGCCCTCGCCGAGGCGGCGCTCGAGTTCGCGATCGAGGTGCTGGCCCCGGGGGGAGCCTTCGTCTGCAAGGTCTTCCAGGGCGGTGCCGAGAAGGTGATGCTGGCGACCTTGAAGCAGCGCTTCGCCCAGGTCCGCCACGCCAAGCCGGCCGCCAGCCGCAAGGAGAGCGCGGAAACCTACCTCGTCGCCCAGGGATTCCGCGACGCCCCTTGAGCAAGTTTATGTCTCGTGGTATCTGGCCCCGCCTCAGCGGTGTAGGAGCCGACATGCAGATCCGCGAGGCTTTCACTTTTGACGATGTCCTTCTGGAACCGGCGGCCAGTTCGGTCCTGCCCGGCCTGGCGGACACGCGCACGCGGCTGACCCGCGGCATCGAGCTTGGCATCCCGCTGATCTCCGCCGCCATGGACACGGTGACCGAAAGCCGGCTGGCCATCGCCATGGCCCAGCTCGGCGGCCTCGGCATCGTCCACAAGAACTTCGATCCCGCCCGCCAGGCCCAGGAAGTCCGGTCGGTGAAGAAGTTCGAGTCCGGCATGGTGGTGAACCCGGTCACGATCCACCCCGACCAGCCGCTGGCCGATGCGCTCCAGGCCATGCTGCAGCACAAGATCTCCGGCATCCCGGTGGTCGAGCGCCGCACCCGCAAGCTGGTCGGCATCCTCACCAACCGCGACGTCCGCTTCGCCACCGACACCAGCCAGCCGGTGCACGAGCTGATGACCAGGGAGCGCCTGGTCACGGTGAAGGAGGGGGTGGGGCGCGAGCAGGCGAAGCAGCTCCTCCACAAGCACCGGATCGAGAAGCTGATCGTGGTCGACGAGGAGTTCCGCTGCGTCGGCCTGATTACGGTCAAGGACATCGAGAAGGCGGCGCTCCATCCGAACGCCACCAAGGACGACCAGGGGCGGCTCCGGGTCGGGGCCGCGACCGGTGTCGGCGCCGACGGGCTGGCGCGTGCCGAGGCGCTGCTGGAGGCCGAGTGCGACGTCATCGTCGTCGACACCGCGCACGGCCATTCGGCCGGCGTCATCGGCTCGGTCCGGGACTTGAGGAAGCTCGCCAACTCGGCCCAGATCGTCGCCGGCAACATCGCGACGGCCGACGGCGCCAAGGCGTTGATCGACGCCGGGGCGGACGCGATCAAGGTCGGCATCGGCCCGGGCTCGATCTGCACCACCCGCGTGGTCGCCGGCGTCGGCGTGCCGCAGCTGACCGCGATCCTGGATGCGGTCGAGGTCTGCCGGAAGAACAACGTGCCCTGCATCTCCGACGGCGGCATCAAGCAGTCGGGCGATCTCGCCAAGGCGATCGCGGCCGGCGCCGACTGCGCCATGGTCGGCGGTATGCTGGCCGGCACCGACGAGGCGCCGGGCGAGGTCTACCTCTACCAGGGCCGTTCCTATAAGTCGTATCGCGGCATGGGCTCGGTCGGCGCCATGGCCCGGGGGTCGGCCGACCGCTACTTCCAGCAGGAAGTGCAGGACAGCTTGAAGCTGGTGCCGGAAGGCGTCGAAGGCCAGGTGCCCTACAAGGGCCCGGTCGGCCATGTGGTGCACCAGGTGATCGGCGGCCTCAAGGCGGCGATGGGCTACACCGGCAACCGTACCATCGCCGAGATGCAGGGCGGCTGCCGCTTCGTCCGCATCACCGGATCGGGGCTTCGCGAAAGCCACGTCCACGACATCTCCATCGTCCGCGAGGCGCCGAACTACCGGCGCGATCTTTAAGAGGGGCGGATGACACCGTCGGCCCGCCTCGCTGCGGCGATCGAGGCGCTCGGCGCCATTTCAGCCGATGCGGCGCCGCCGGCCGACCGCGTGCTCGACCGCTATTTCCGCGACCGCCGCTACATCGGCTCCAAGGATCGCCAGGCCATCGCCGAGCGGGTCTTCGGCGTGCTCCGCCGCCGCGCCCGCCTCGACTGGCATCTGCGGGAGTCCGGATATCGCGACGTGGTCGATGCGCGCCGCCGCGTGCTGGCCGATGTGATGGTCGCCGACGGGCGCTCGATGGACGCGATCGAGATGCTGTTCTCCGCCGGCCCGCATGCGACCGGCGCCTTGTCGGATCGCGAGGTGGCGCTGGCCGAGCGCCTGGCCGGCCGGCCGCTGGATGCGCCCGAGGCGCCGCCGGAATGCCCGTTCTGGCTGGCCGAACGGCTGCGCGCCCTCTATGGCGAGCGCTTCGCCGAGGAGATGTCGGCGCTCAACCGGACGGCGCCCTTCGATCTCCGCGCCAACCTCCTGAAGGCGAAGGACCGCGATGAGGCGCAAGCCGCGCTGAAGGCCGAGGGCATCGAGGCCGAGCCGACGGCGTTGTCGCCGCTGGGCCTGAGGCTGGGGGCCAGGAAGCCGATCGAGCATTGGACCGCTTTCCGCGGCGGG
>CAMBVS010000088.1 GCA_945871425.1 Rhizobium sp. Q54
GCGCGGCAAGCTGCTCGTCGGCTTGACCAATCCGCAGCACCAGCGGCCAATCGCCCTGTATCCGATAGTCGGTTGCGAGATAGGCCTCGATGGTCGCGCGTGGAACTCGCGACTGGTAAAAGGCCAGAACTGTGGTGCCCAAAAACATAAAGCCCTCCATGCGGAGGGCCGACGCTTGCCGCTTCGTTGCTCCGAGGAGCCACATCTGCTTTCGCAAAACCACCTTGCCCGGTCGGCAGGTTGGCGTGGGCGTCGACCCATCTCTTGATGACGTGCAATCCTTACTCGAAAGGGTGTCTCCTTGTCAAAGCTTTCGAGTCTTTCATTAAGGTTCGCGTCGACTACGACCCCTTTTCGTATCGTGATGGCCATCAGATACTTTCAACTAATCATTGTTGAGGCACGCAATGACTCTACCAGACATCGACACACGACATCCTCGGCACCGACGATCCCTCGGGCATAGAAGCAGCGATCGCGCGCGACCCCAACGCGGCCCTGCAGTTCAAGACGGCGCTGATCCAGGCTGAGGCCGATGCCCGGCGGCAGGAATTGGAGGCGCTACAGGCGCAGCTGGCCGACGTGCAGAGCGCTCGCAGTCAGACGGTCAAGCTGGCCGAGGCCCGGAGCCCGATCGCTTACGGCGCTGTGGTCGTGTCGACCATCGTTCTGGTCGGTTTCGCTGTAATGCTGTGGTTGGTCATCCGGGAGGAGGTGCCTGCCAACCAGCGCGACATGGTTACCTTGTTGCTCGGCACCCTCGCCGGCATGGCTTCAAGTGTCGTGGCGTACTGGGTCGGCTCGTCCAACGGATCCATGCAGAAGAACGCCGCGCTGGAAAAGGTGCTGGCGCAGCGATGATTGCTACCTCACTCGGTCTTACTCCACGACGGGATAGAAGGGGCGCCCCCAATCTCGCTGTTGATTTTCCATTATGATATCGATGAATACAGGCAGAAGCCAGCTGAGCACAGCGGCGCCGTCGCGGACTTGGCTGCGATTGACGGAACTGTTCCAGGTTGCACCGCCATGCAGCAACTGGTTGCGCAGGACGTACAGGCGGTCAAAAACCACCGAAAGAATACGGCTGGTATCGAATGTCTTAATCGCGGACGCGATAGATTTCTGGCTCGTAGCCAACCGCTTTTCCCAATCGTCATAGCCTTCTATTCCATTCTGCTTGTGCCAGAATGGGGCAAAGACATATTTGTTGGCGAGGAGGAGCCGAATTTCCTGGGAGAAGCGCGCCCAAACGGCATCGTAGATACGATGGGAACTGTCGAGCGACACCAGCGTATCGAAGAAAGCTCCGAATGACCCTCTTTCGCTTACGCCGGTTGCATCCAGGTCACTGGCGTATGCGGAATTGAAACCCACCCAGAGAAGAATGAACCGTACATCGGTATCCGTATTCTCCGCCTCCGCTCGGCCAAGCCAGCTGATCGCCCGATGAACGCGAAGTCCCACGGCTTCAGGGAACGCCGCGCGTTGCGCTCGTTGCTTTGCCTTCAGAACTTCGAAGCCGAGCGGCTTATCGATCGATTTCTTTGGCATGGCAGCGGGTCACTCCATCTGCAATCGGATGGTTATCGTTACGCAAGGCGATCTTCTGTGTTGCGGCGTAGGCGCTCCCAGGCCCGCAGTACCCCATTGCGTGTCGGGTCTGTTTTCAGTCGGACGAATATGCCCGAAGCAATCGGCATGCTGGTCACCCTGTCTGGCTGGCGGTTCGCCCGGGCGGCGTGTCGGTCGCTACTGGTTCTATGCGCAGTATTGCCCCGACAACCGGCAGATGAACGAACAGACCGGCGATTGGCTTGCCGGTCGCCGAGGCGCATAGCCTCCCGTAAAGATCGAGCTGGGGACCATAGCCGACAACCCGCTCCTCCCAGGTGTCGGGGCGGCCCGGATAGGTTTTGTGATCGATGATGACAAGACCTTGCTTGGTCTCGATCAGGAGATCGATGCGACCCTGCACCCGCTGTAGCCCGACACGGCCGACAACGGGCCACTCGCGCACGATGGGGGCGCCGGGCCAGGTCTTGGAACAGTAGGCCCAAAGGCGATCGGCGGCAGCGACCACATCGTCCGGGCCGAGGGCGCCCCCGACTCCCCAACGCATCATCAACCGCTCGGCCATTTCCCGCCTCTTGGGCAGTTCCGCCTTCGTTGAGTCGGCGGCCAGGAAGCCGTGAACGGCATCGCCGAGGGCTGCCATATTCGGAGAGCCAGTCAGCGCCAGGCGCGATCCGAGGGCAATGCTTTCGACGATTCGCGCTGGCTCTTCAGCCTGCTGGCTGTGATCGCTGGGCCGGAAGCGATACGGCGGATGGGGCACGGCCATTTCATGCCGCGGGGACACGAGGCCGTATACTGGTTTAAAATCATCTCCCACGGGCCCTTCGGCAGACGCCTCTTCCAGCGTCCATACGCGACACGCATGATTTGCGTTACCGGCACCCAACGGCTGGTCGAGTGAATGTGGCAATTTCAGAAGCGGCGCGCCCGCGCTGTCGACAAGACCATCGAGGGCCGCAGCCTTGAGATCAGCCTTCGGCCGATCGACCGCCAGGATGAGATAGTCTCGTGCGCGCGTCATGGCCACGTAGAGGAGACGGACTTCCTCGCGCTCGGCTCGCAGCGCTGCGGCCTGGCCGGTTTCGGACTGCTCGGCGTGCCCGTCGAGGCCGACATTTTTCGACTGAGCGCCATAGGGCCACGGCCACAGGCGCAACCAGCGCCCCTTGAGAGGATCGTCGAGATCGATGCCGCCGACCGCGCCTTCGGCGATGACCTGGTTGAACAGCCGTGCTTCTCGGGAAAAATTCAGCTCGAACAGGAGAGTGACCGGCCACTCCAATCCCTTGGCGGCATGATAAGTCGAGATGACGACGGAGTGATCGTCGCCCGATGCCGGCTTCTCGGCTCCGGCTTCCTCGAGCCAGCCGACGAGGCCGCCTGGCGTCGCCGGCTGACGGGACTGTCGCCGGTCGTCCTCATAGCCAACCGCGAGTGCCCGCAGGGCGTCGATATTGACAAGGCGCTGCTCTGGATTGCCCCAGCTGGTGGCCAACCCGACGACCGCGGCCGCGCCGATGGCGGCGTCCAGAACTTCCGCCGGCGTCATCGACAGAAGGCCCGGACGCAACGCGTCCAACGCCACCGGAATTGGGCCCGCCCGCAGCCGGGCGATGCCATCGGCGTGCTCGAGCGCGGTGCTGAACCAACCCGGCTGCGCGCCGTCGACTGCCGCGTTCGTCAGGTGCGCGATCTCCGCCAGGGCCAGCGTATCCGATGGATCGGCAAGCCAGCGCAGGCAGGCAAGCGCCAGCGCACATTCGGCGGACTGCAGCAGGCCATCCCGCCCCAGCGCCACCTGGAGACCGGCTGCCTCGAGCGCGGCTGCAACTTCCCGGCAAGTTTCCTTGGTGCGGCAGAGAATGGCGACGTCGCCGCCCCGAACGGGGCGGGCAACGGCCTCGCCCTTGGGCACGATCGACCAGGGGCCGGGATCGGCCAGCATGCGACGAACGCCGCCCGCGAGGGCCGCCACACGCGTCTCCTTGTTGCTGCCGGCTACCTGCCAGACGGCGAGCGGAATGGCCTGCCCCGGGGCGTCGGCGCGCTCAGCGTCGCGGCATTCGGATTGCGGGCGGGGGATTCCCTGGGGTTCGAAAGCGGGAATGAAGACATCGTTGAACAACTGCAGAAGCCCGGGCCGGGCGCGATAGGACTTCGTCAGGGTTTCGCGCGAGCCACCCGACTCCGCGGCGATGCGGCCAGCCACGGCCGACATGAGGTCGGGATCGGAGCCGCGAAACCCGTAGATCGATTGCTTGGGATCCCCGACCCAGAAGTTCCGGCGCGCGATCCGCGCGATGCGCAGAAACAGGGCGAGCTGGATCGGGCTTGTGTCCTGGAACTCGTCGATCAGTGCCAGATCGAGGCGTTGGGCAAGAATGCGTGTTACTTCGGGACGCTCGAGCAGGCGCAGCGCCTCGGCTTCCTGATCGGAAAAGTCGACCAGCCCACGCGCCAGCTTGTAGTCCCGGTAAGCCACAAGGGCCTCCGCCGCACAGTCGAAGACGCCCCCGATCATGGCTTCAAGGTCGTTGCGCAACCGCGGATGACGCGCGTGCGCCGCCGCCGCGGCCCTGACGCCGTCGAGAAGCGGATCGGTCGCCATCGCCGCCTTGATCTTCGCCATCTGGGCCCATTGCTGCCACGGCAGGGGGCGACCCGAGGCGAGTGCCGCCCCGACCTCCTTCAATCGTTGTAGAGCAGTCAGGGTAGCCTTCGTTCCATCTCCTGCGCCGGCTGCCTGTATCGCGACTTCGACGGCCGCCGCCAAGGCCTTGTCCAGATCCTCGGCGGTTTCTCCCTTGCGAGCCTGCCCGAGCAGCGGTTCGAGCCCGAGCCAGGAGCGATCCCTGCTGTCGCCAAGCTGTTCGGCGGCAATGCCGTTGGCCCGCGACAAGGCGACAACCTGGGAAACCAGATCGCGCCACGAGATATGCCGGCCGCCGCCCTCGGCATAGCCCAGTCGTTCGGCAACGGCCTGAAGCCGGCCGGCGTAATCGCCGATCGCCACGTCGGCGGCCATTCTAAACAGGGCCTGCGCCCGTTCCTCGGGGATCACCTCGCTGACAGGAGACCGGCCGCCTTCAAAGGCAAACTCCCTCAACAGCGCGCCGAAGACGGAATTGACCGTCCCGAACCGACCCGCCAGCAGAAGCTCCGCATCCTTGCGCCTGCCTGCTTCCACCAGCATGGCGCGGGCCCGGCTCATAAGCTCGGCGGCGGCACGCGTCGTGAATGTCGTCGCAAGCACCGCGGATGCCACCGTGCCGGCGCTTACTGCGGCGCCTACTTCGGTGGTCAGACGATGGGTCTTGCCGGTGCCCGCCGATGCGGTGACGACATGGACCGGGCCGAGCCGGCCGCCGCTCACAGCACCCTCGCATGGCCGCAGAGCCTGGTCTTGTCGCAGAAGCGGCAGGGCGGATCCGGACGCAGGGCGACCTCTTCATCGCCGGCATCGTCGCCAATTCCGGCCAGGTCCTTGCTCAAGGCGGTCACACGCCCTCGATCGAGGTGGGCCATGCGCGCCCGCCACGACGCCTGCGTGTTCGACCACACCTCGGCAAGGCGCGGCGCCCCCGGACCCGCCGACGGACCGAACAGATTGTCTCCCACCGGCAGCAGGCGCGCCTGGGACAGCATGAAGTAGGCACCCGGTACCGGCGCTCCGTCGGTGCCGAGAATGCGGCCGTAGACGGCAAGCTGGATGGAGTGGCCTTGCTGAATTTCCGCGCGGCGATAGTGATCGGTTTTCGACCACTTCATGTCGATGATCGCCGGTTCTCCCGTCCGCGCGCCGATCAGCAGGTCGAGACGGCCATTCAGGGTCACGCCCGGCGCCAGCGCGTCGGCGCAATCGCGTTCAATCTCCGCCCCGATCACGGTCGCGCCCAGATCTGTAAGCCTTTGCGCAAGCGTTTCCATGGCGACCGGCAGACGGGAAAGAGCGCGTGCATAGTCGGCCGCCGCGCCCGGCAGCTTCAGGGGCGACGCCATTTCATCGACAAGAGCCGGCAGGCGTTGCTGCGCCCGGTGACGCGCCTGCGCTGGCGACGGCGGCGACCCGGGCTGAAAAATCTCGGCGGCGAGCGCGTGGGCGAGCAACCCCAGACGTGGGTCCCTCGGCGGCAGTTCGCTGCGGCGCGAAGGCGGCAGCGAGCCCGCATACTGGAGCGACCAGGCGAAGGGACAGCCGAGGAGAAGACCGATGGAGGTCGCCGCGTCCACAGGCCTCGGCTTGATCGCGCCAACGGCGACGGACCAACTCCTGCGCGGCTGTGGCAAGGGCCGACGCGCGGCAGCAGCACGCCTAATCTGGCTGCCCGCGAGTTCGATGCCCTCGATTTCGAAGAGCCTCTCTGCGTCAAAGTAGATGCCGTGCGGCGCCTGGGACAACAGAGGTGTCAGTTCGTGCACAAGCGGATGTGCGCTCTCCTCGCCACCTGCCCCCGGCGGGGCTACCAGCAGAACCCGATCGCGCGCCTTGAGAACTGCGCGCCGCCAGCCCGCCGATTCGCGCGCGAGAATCTCTGCCGGATCGTCCGGCAGGCATCCGGCAGCGCGTAGCGCCGCTTTCTCCTCGTCGGTCCAGGTCTGGGCCTGGCGCGGGGTTGAGGCCGATCCGAAGCCCCACCACAGCACGGCCCCGGCCTCGCCCCAGACCTGTGCCGGATGGAAGACATGGGACCAGGCTGCGGCCTCCGCCTCGGCATGCTCGCCATCCACGCCCTCGGCCACGACCGCATCGATCATTCGTTCCAACTGGATCCGCGGGACTGGGTCGAGGCCCGCTTCGGCGATGACCAGGGACAGGGTCGTCGCAAACCCTCCGACTGCGGCCACTGGCCCTTGCTCCCCAGATGCCACGCGCGCCGACCATGCGCCGACGCGACCGCAGATGTCGCGGGCCACCGCGGCAGGCATGCCCGGCGCTTCATCGAACAGATCGCCGTTCAACCAGGGCAGCCACCGTTCCGTATCGCGTCGCATACGACGCGCCAGGTCGGCCCCCGACAGCCCCTGTTCCTCGAAGCGTTTAGTCCGCCGTTGCCGGCCTGTCTCGATGGCCTTCTTCCAACGTGGTCCGTCGCGCCCCGGCGCCTCCGTCAATGCGGCGGCAAGGGCGCGGGCCACGGCGGAGGGGACCGGCGATTGCGGCAAGGACAGGAGATCGAGCAGCGGCGCGGGGTCGAACGGTCGCCAGCGGATGGCGAAAGCCAGCGACAGCAACTGGACCGCGCCGCGAAGCGGCGAGGCCGGCAAATGGGCAAATCGCGGTAATCCACGTCGCGCAAGTGCCCCGTCGAGCATGCCGGACGGGGCTCCGAGGATGACAACGGTTTCGGCATCGTCCGGGCGGGCGGCCAGCCAGTCCGCAACGGCCTCGGCTTCGGCACTCTCGCTACGGCCGTGCAGAACGACGAATGTGCCGTCGCCCACCAGTGGTTCAGCCTGCCCGTTCGCCAGCCAGGACTGGACCTTGGCGAGATCGGTTTCCTGTCGACATGCCCCGGTGCCTGCAGGTCGATACGAGACTTGTACGCCACATTCCGCGACCGCACGCAGAAGGCGGCCCATGCCAGGGTCGATCGTCTCGGGTGGATCTACGACGCTGATTTCCTGAAACGGGAGGTCGATGCCGGATCTGAGGGCATCGACGGCCGTTGCCAGGCGATCCGCCCGGCCGGGCAGGATGATCGGCTCGATCAGCGCCTCGAGGTCCGCGAGGTCGGCCAATCGACCGGGCGGACTGGCGATAGCCGTCGCGGTCCATCCCGCCTCGACCAGTTCGTCCCGCCATTTCAGGATTTTACGGGCGACGGCCCATGGATCGATCGCAAAGCTCGTCGACCAGAAGCGCTGGTGGCCCATCGATGCCGCGAGACGCCGCCGCATGAGGGCAATACGACGGGCGGCGGGAACGGGCGGACCGGAAAGACCAACGAAAGTCTCGACCAGCGCCAGGAAGCCGGCAGGCCCAACGGCGGCGAACCCGAGCGATTTACTCTCCGGCGACGGTGGCCAGGCGACACCGTCCAGTCGCTCCCCGTAGACGATACGTAGACCGCTCATGTCCCGCCAGTCTCCCGTGTGCCATGTGAAGCATTGCATCCGGGATGGGAACCCACAATGTGACTCCATAACGATCCGCCGCTTTTCCTTGACGAGCAATCGCCCGCTCGGCGAGCGCCGCTTTCCAATGGCGCAACAGATTGGCGCCCAGGACCGGGAGCTGCTTGTCGGTCCTCAAGCAGCAGTTTTTTCCAGAATTTCACTTACAATCGCTCTGGCCTGCCAAGAACGATGTCGAGCAGTCGCCTCAGGAGACTGGGTGTGCGACAACCGACGGGAATGCTCGGCGGAACCAAAGGCGACAATGGAACAGCGGCGCCCGTGTGAGTGACTGCCGGTGTCCTGACCTCATGCGGAACCGCAGATGGCGGCTCAGGTTTAAGAGCGGCTCGAAGCAGCTTGAATGCGGCCTCGCGCGCGGAAGCGCGGTCGGTCTCGATCCGGGCGCTTTCCAATCCTGGCGGCAGAAGGGTCTTGTCGCGGCG
>CAMBVS010000089.1 GCA_945871425.1 Rhizobium sp. Q54
TGAAGATCCGTGCCTCCGCCCGCGGCGGCAAGACCATGGACGAGATGGCGGAGGCCGGGATGGCCGTGGTCTCCGGCCTCGCCAAGAACTACGCCGATGTCGCCAATGCCGACGTCGCCGAGATCGCCGGCATCGCGGCCGCGATGCGCCAGGCGCCCGACAAGGCCGACGAGTTCCGCCCGGAGCTGATGCGGGTCGGCCTCAACCTCAAGGGCCAGGCCGCCACCATGGGCTATCCCCTGGTGACCGAGGTGGCGCACTCGCTGATCCACTTCCTCGACGACATGAAGAAGGCGAACCGGCGCCTCGCCGACGATCCCAAGACGGCGCTGCCGGCCGTGCAGTTCCACGTCGAGGCGCTGCGTCTCCAGATGGGCAAGGACGTCAAGGGCCGCGGCGGCCCGACCGAGCGCGCCCTGATCGACGGCCTGAAGAGCATCGTCGCCAAGGCGCTGCCGGAGAAGACGGCCTAAGGGCTCCTCACGCGATCGCGTCGTAGGCCGCTATCGCCGCGGAATTGACCAGGTCGGAGGCGGTCGCCCCCATCTGCACGATCTGCACCGGCTTCGACAGCCCGATGATCAGCGGGCCGACGATGGTGGCGCCGCCCAGCTTCTGCATCAGCTTGTATGCCACGTTGGCGGTGTGCAGCGCCGGCATGACCAGCACGTTGGCGGGGCCGGTCAGGCGGCAGAACGGGTAGAGCTTCCTCAGGTCCTCGTCCAGCGCCACGTCCGCCGACATCTCGCCGTCGTACTCGAAATCCACTTTCCGCGAATCCAGCACCTCGACCGCCTCGCGGATGCGGTAGGACTTCTCGCGGTTCGGATTGCCGAAGTTGGAGAACGACAGCAGCGCGACGCGCGGCTCGTGGCCCATCCGGCGGGCCTTCGCCGCGGTCTGGATGGCGATGTCGGCGAGCTGCTCGGGGCTGGGCAGCTCGTGCACGTAGGTGTCCGACATGAACACGGTGCGCCCGCGCGAGACCACGATCGAGACGGCGAAGGCGAGCTCGCCCGGCGTCGGGTCGATCACGCGCGTGATGTCCTGGTAGCAGGTCCAGAAGTTCCGCGTGGTGCCGGTCACCATGGCGTCGGCATGGCCCAAGGCCACCATGCAGGCGCCGAACACGTTGCGGTCCTGGTTGACCCGGCGCTGGCAGTCGCGGTGGAGATAGCCGCTCCGCTGCAGGCGCTTGTACAGGAAGTCCGTATATTCCTTGTTGTGGCTGGAGAGCCGGGCGTTGTGGATCTCGATGCCGGCGCCGTCGAGGCCGGCCGTCTTCATTGTTTCATGGATGCGCTCGTCGCGGCCGATCAGCACCGGCTTGCCGAATCCTGCGTTGCGGAAGGTGATGGCGGCGCGGATCACCCGCTCCTCCTCGCCCTCGGCGAAGACCACGCGCTTGGGGTTGGCGCTGACCCGCTCGAAGATGCCCTGTAGGCTGGCCGCAGTCGGATCGAGGCGGGCCGAGAGCGTCTGGCGATATGCGCGCATGTCGGAGATCGGCTTCCTGGCCACGCCCGAGTCCATCGCCGCCTGGGCGACGGCGGATGAGACGGCCGCGATCAGGCGCGGATCGAACGGCGTCGGCATGATGTATTCGGGCCCGTATTTCAGCTTGCGGCCCGAATACGAGCGCGCGACCTCGTCGGGCACGTCCTCGCGGGCGAGCCCGGCCAGCGCCTTCGCCGCGGCGATCTTCATCGCGTCGTTGATGGTGCGGGCGCGGACGTCGAGGGCGCCCCGGAAGATGTAGGGGAAGCCCAGCACGTTGTTGACCTGGTTCGGATAGTCCGAGCGGCCGGTGGCGACGATCGCGTCCGAGCGCACGGCGCGCACGTCCTCGGGCGTGATCTCCGGATCGGGATTGGCCATGGCGAAGATGATCGGCTTCGCCGCCATCGACCTGACCATGTCCTGGCTGATCGCGCCCTTGGCCGAGAGGCCGAAGACGACGTCGGCGCCCTTGACCGCCTCCGCCAGCGTCCTCGCCTTGGTCGGCACCGCATGCGCCGACTTCCACTGGTTCATGCCGTCGGTGCGGCCCTGGTAGACGACGCCCTTGGTGTCGCAGATGGTGACGGCCTCATGCGGCATCCCCATCGCCTTCAGGAGCTCGATGCAGGCGATCGAGGACGCGCCGGCGCCGTTCACCACCATGCGGGCCGACTTGAGGTCGCGCCCGGTGATGTCGAGGGCGTTGAGCAATCCTGCGGCGGCGACGATGGCGGTGCCATGCTGGTCGTCGTGGAAGACCGGGATGTCGAGCAGCTCGCGAAGCCGCTGCTCGATGATGAAGCACTCCGGCGCCTTGATGTCCTCGAGGTTGATCCCGCCCCAGGTCTTGCCGAGATAGCGGATCGCGTTGACGAACTGGTCGACGTCCTTGGTGTCGACCTCGAGGTCGATGCCGTCGATGTCGGCGAAGCGCTTGAAGAGGACGGCCTTGCCCTCCATCACCGGCTTGGCGCCCAAGGGACCGAGGTCGCCCAGGCCCAGGACCGCCGTGCCGTTGGAGATCACCGCCACCAGGTTGCCCTTGGCGGTGTAGTCGTAGGCCTTGTCCGGATCCTTATGGATGGCGAGGCAGGGCCAGGCCACGCCAGGCGAGTAGGCCAGCGACAGATCGCGCTGGGTGGTCAGCGGCTTGGTCGGCGTGATCTCGATCTTGCCGGGGCGCCCGCTGGCATGCATCTCCAGCGCCTCCGCTTCGGTGACGCGGGCTTCAAGATCCATGGACGTCTCTCCCGGGGGACTTTTCTCGATTGGGCACGCATTGTGGGGCAGGATCGCCCCCCAGTGCAAATTGCCGACCCTTGCGAAGCGCCGGTTTCGCAGAGACCGCGTGCATACGGGCGTCTTCGCCCTCCCAGACAATCAGGACGAGCAAGGACGGGGCACGAAGATCAGTCGGCGGGCCGGCCGAACCGCCGCAGCAGCGCCAGCCGGGCGCGCCAGCCGCTCGGCGGCGGCGGCGCCACCTCCTCGTCGTCGACCAGGAGGCCGGCCGAGGTCACCCGCCCGTTCTCGGTACGCCGGGCGACCAGGGTCGCAGGCCCCAGCGCCAGATGATCGCCGATCTGCGGATGTTCCTCGAAGCGGACGGCGAAGTAGTCGGCGATGGTCTCCTCCGGCCGCTCGCCCTCGGGCAGCGCGATGCCGTAGATCCGGCAGACGGCGCCCAGCGGCGCCGACCCATCGAGCTGGAACTCGCCCGAGGCCCGGCGGTCGCGCGCCGCCTCGGTCGACGGCGTGAACAGCTGGTCGAGGCGCTGGACCTTGCGGAGCGGCACCAGGAAATAGGCATAGTCCTCCACAACCAGCCGCCCGGCCTCGGCCGGCTCGAGGATCAGGCCGGTCCGGATCACCAGCACCGGCTTGGCCCAGTCCGGCACGCGGCCTTGCGCAAGCACCGCCGAGTCCGCCTGCACCGGATAGCCCACCAGCTCCTGCTTGAGCTGGCCCGGCAGGTCGATCTCGATGCGCTTTGATTCCGGCGCGGTCCGCGGCAGGGCGAGGCCGAGCCAGAGCGCCGCGGGGCGGATGGTCCAACCCTGGATCACCAGCGAGATCAGGACGACGAAGAAGCCGACGTTGAAGTAGATCTCGGATTTGGGCGCGCCGGCCAGGACCGGGATCGACGCCAGGAACACGCCGACGGCGCCGCGAAGCCCGACCCAGCCGACGAAAGCCACCTCCTTCGACGAGTAGCCGAAGGGAAACAGGCAGAGCGCCGCCGCCAGCGGCCGCCCCACCACCATCAGGAAGACGGCGACGGCGACGCCGGGCACGGCGTAGTTCATCAGATGGCTCGGCGTCACCAGCAAACCCAGAACCAGGAACATGACGATCTGGCAGAGCCAGGTGACGGCGTCATGGAAGGACAGCACGCTGGCAAAGGCACGGACCGGCCGGTTGCCGACCACCAGGCCGGCGAGATAGACGGCAAGGAAGCCGGACCCATGCATCACCGAGGCCAACCCGTAGATCGTCACCGCGCTCGCCACCACGAAGATCGGGTGCAGTCCGTGCGGCAGGTCGGCCCGGTTGGCCATCGAGACGATGCCGCGGCCGCCGGCATAGCCGAGCGCGCCGCCGATCAGGATCTCCTTGCCGAGCTGCAGCAGCACCTCGGAGTCGACCTGTCCGCCGCCGGCGATCAGGACCTCGACCAGCGCCAGGGTCAGGAACAGCGCGACCGGGTCGTTCGTGCTGGATTCGACCTCGATGGTCGCCGTCACCCGCTGCCTCAGCTCGAGCCCGCCCGAGCGCAGCAGGAAGAAGACGGCGGCGGCGTCGGTCGAGGCGACGACCGAGCCCAGCAGCATGCCCTCCAGCCAGTCGAGATCGAGCACCAGGAGCGCCGCCGCGCCGGTGAGCGTCGCGGTGACCACGACGCCGATGGTGGCGAGGATGACGGCCGGCGTCAGTGTGCCGCGGACAGCGGCGAGGCGCGTCCTGAGGCCGCCGTCGAAGAGGATGACGGCGAGCGCCAGGGAACCCACCAGATAGGCTGCCTCGTAGTCGTCGAACGCGATGCCCCCCGGCCCATCCACGCCGGCGAGCATGCCGATCAGCAGGAAGACCAGCAGCAAGGGGGCGCCGAAGCGCTTGGCAACCAGACTCGACAGGATGCCGGCCAGCACCAGTGCCGCGCCGAGCAGAAGCAATGTATTGAGATAGCCGAGACTCGCCATGACGGAGCTATGACACGTGGGCGCGTTTCCGGTAAACCTCCGATCCATGCCGACGGACCAGAGCCAGCCCCCGCAGCCGATGGCGGACACGCCGCCGGGAATGGTCCAGTACCTTGAGATCAAGGCCGCCCATCCCGACGCGGTCCTGTTCTACCGGATGGGCGACTTCTACGAGCTGTTCTTTGACGACGCGGTGAAGGCCGCCGCCGCCCTCGACATCGCGCTCACCAAGCGCGGCCGCCACAACGGCCAGGACATCCCGATGTGCGGCGTGCCGGTCCATGCCGCCGAGGTCTACCTGCCGCGCCTGATCCGCAAGGGCTTCCGGGTCGCCATCTGCGAGCAGATGGAGGATCCGGCGGAGGCGAAGAAGCGGGGCTCCAAGTCGGTGGTCCACCGCGAGGTGGTGCGCATCGTCACGCCGGGCACCCTGACCGAGGACACGCTGCTGGACGCCCGGCGGTCGAACTTCCTGGCGGCGCTGGCCGACGCGCAAGGGTCGATGGCGCTCGCCTGGGTCGAGGTCTCGACCGGCGAGGTCGGCGCGAGACCCGTCGACGCCCGCAATCTCGCCTCCGCGCTCGCCCGCCTCGACCCGGCCGAGCTCCTGGTCCCCGACCGGCTGATCCAGACCCCCGGCCTCCTCGACGTGCTGCGCGACTGGCGCTCGGCCCTGGTGCCCCTGCCCGGTGCGCGCTTCGATTCGACCAACGGGCGAAAGCGCCTGGAGGCGCTCTACGCCGTCGGCACGCTGGATGCCTTCGGCCTCTTCGACCGTCCCGAGCTGGCCGCCTTGGGCGCGCTGGTCGACTATGTCGAGCTGACCCAGAAGGGCAAGCTGCCGCGCCTCAAGCCGCCCCGGCACCTCGCCGACGGCGGCGTGCTGGAGATCGACCCGGCGACGCGGCGGAACCTCGAGCTGACCCGCACGCTCTCGGGCGAGCGCCAGGGCAGCTTCCTCGACGTCATCGACCGCACGGTCTCCGGCGCCGGCGCCCGGCTGCTGGCCGAACGTCTGGCGGCGCCACTGACCGACCCGGCCGCCCTCAACGCCCGGCTGGATGCGGTCGAGAGCTTCGTCGCCGACGAAAGGCTGCGGGCGGATCTCCGGCTTCGGTTGAAACGCGCCCCGGATCTCGCCCGCGCCCTTTCCCGTATCTCGCTCGGCCGCGGCGGTCCCCGCGACCTCGCCGCCATCCGCGACGGCCTCGCCGCCGCCACCGAGATCGCCGGCCTGCTCGGCCAGAAGCCCGACCTCGCCGCCGAGATCCTCGAGGCCGGGCGGGACTTGGGCCATCACCAGGTGCTGATCGAGCGCTTCACCCGCGCGCTGGCCGCCGAGCTGCCGCTGCTGGCCCGCGACGGCGGCTTCATCGCCGAGGGCTACGCTCCCGACCTCGACGAGCTGCGCCTCCTTCGCGACGAGAGCCGGAAGCTGATCGCCGGCCTGCAGAGCAGGTACCAGGCGGAGACCGGCATCGCCTCATTGAAGATCCGCCACAACAACGTGCTCGGCTACTACATCGAGGCGACGGCGACCCATGCCGAGAAGATCATCGGCAAGCCGGGCTTCATCCATCGCCAGACCATGGTGAACGCAGCCCGCTTCACCACGGTCGAGCTGGGCGAGCTGGAATCGAAGCTCTCCTCCGCCGCAGACCGGGCGCTGGCGGTCGAGCTCCGCCTGTTCGAGGATCTGGTCGGCGAGGTCCAGGCGCGGGCCGAGGCGGTGACGCTAGCCGCCGATGCGCTGGCCCGGCTCGACGTCGCCTCCGCGCTCGCCGAGCTGGCGGCGGAGCGGCGGCACGTGCGGCCGCTGGTCGATGCGACCTCGGCCTTCGCGGTCAAGGGCGGCCGCCACCCGGTGGTCGAGGCGGCGCTGGCAGGCTCGGGCGCGGCCTTCGTTCCCAACGACTGCGATCTCGCCGAGACCCAGCGGCTCTGGCTGCTGACCGGCCCCAACATGGCCGGCAAGTCGACCTTTCTCCGCCAGAACGCGCTGATCGTGCTGCTCGCCCAGATCGGCGCCTATGTGCCGGCGGAGTCGGCGCACGTCGGCGTCGTCGACCGCCTGTTCAGTCGGGTCGGCGCCGCCGACGACCTCGCCCGCGGCCGTTCGACCTTCATGGTCGAGATGGTCGAGACCGCGATCATCCTGAACCAGGCGACGGCGCGCTCGCTGGTCATCCTCGACGAGATCGGCCGCGGCACCGCCACCTTCGACGGGCTCTCGATCGCCTGGGCGACCTTGGAGCACCTGCACGAGGTCAACCGCTGCCGGGCGCTGTTCGCCACCCACTACCACGAGCTGACCGCGCTCGCCTCGCGCCTCACGGCTCTGGCCTGCCGCACCATGCGGGTCAAGGAATGGCGGGGCGACGTCGTCTTCCTGCACGAGATCGCGATCGGCGCCGCCGACCGCTCCTACGGCCTCCACGTCGCCCGCCTCGCCGGATTGCCCTCGGCCGTCCTCGACCGCGCCGAGGAGGTGCTGCATGCGCTGGAGACCGGCGAGCGGGCCGGCTCGGCCACCAGGCTCGCCGACGATCTGCCGCTCTTCGCCGCCGCCCGCCCGGTCTCGGGCTCGCTCCGCGCCGAGCCGTCTGCCGTCGAGGGCGAGCTCGCCAGGGTCAACCCCGACGAGCTGTCGCCGAAGGGGGCGCTTGAGATTCTGTATCGACTGAAGGGTCTGGCACAGACGAAGCCATGAGCCATGCCCCCTCCCTATCCCTCCCTCGCTTCGCGGGAGAGGGAATCCGATCGAGTCTCCTCTCCCGCCGGAGTGTATGGACCGGGGAGATGGTGGACGGGTGTTCGGGGACATGGTGGACACATACTCACGGCTGTTTGCGTGCCTTTTCAGGAGGGTGCGGTGCCGTGGGGGGAGAGGTCCATCATGTCGTTGCGGCGGGAGTTCGTCCGGCTGGCGT
>CAMBVS010000090.1 GCA_945871425.1 Rhizobium sp. Q54
TCGTCGCGCCACTTGGCCCAGCTCGCCGGCTTGAAGCTGGAATAGTAGGTGCCGTTGATCTCGATCGAGGTGAGCTTGCGGCTGGCGTACTCCAGCTCGCGCTTCTGGGTGAGATCGTCGGGATAGAACGTCCCGCGCCACGGCTCGAAGGTCCAGCCTCCGATGCCGGCGTAGATCTTGCCTTGCTTCTTCGCGGCCATGGTCGCCGCTTATAGCAGCTCCGGCGCCCTTTTCGCAGCCCCGCGTGCCGCTCTACTGCAGGCGATAGAGTTTTGCCGCGTTGTCGCAGATCACCTTGCGGCGCGTGGCCGGCGCCACCTCGCTGAGCTCCCGCTTGATGAAGTCGCGCGAGTCGGGCCAGATGCCGTCGGGATGGGGATAGTCGGAGCCCCACATCACGTTGTCCTCGCCCAGTTCCTTCAGCAGCTTGATGCCGACCAGGTCGGTCTGGTAGGTCGCGTAGCACTGGCGGTGCCAGTACTCGGAGGGCTTCATCTTGAGGTCGAGGTCCTTGAACTGGTCCTCCCACTCGAGGTCCATGTGCTCGAGCACATAGGGAATCCAGCCGAGCCCGGCCTCGCCGATCACCACCTTGAGGTCGGGATAGCGCTCCAGCGCACCGCTGAACATGAGCTGGATCAGCATGTAGCTCATGTGCATCTGGAAGCCGGTGATGTGCGTGGCAAAGGCGCGGCGCGCGATCTTCGGAGTCATCTTGGTGTAGTCGGGCGAGCGGCCGCCGATCGTGTGGAAATGCACGGGAATCCTGGTTTCGTGCGCGATCTGCCACAACGGCTCGTAGGATTCGTCGTAGAGCGGGATCATGTCGGGACGATTGGCGACATCGATGCCGCGCACGCCGCGATCGGCTGCCCGCTTGACCTCGGCCACGGCGGCCGCGATGTCATGGCTGGGCACGTTGGCGAGGCCGATCAGGCGTTGCGGATGATGGCTGCAGAAATCGTGCAGCCAGTCGTTGTAGATCCTGAGCATCTCGCAGGCCGCCTCGCCGTCGTTCAGGCGACCGCTCGACCCGAGCACGCCGTAAAGAACCTCGGCCTGCACGCCGTCGAGATCCTGGTCCTTCAGCCGCAGGTCGGGATCGGTCAGCCGGCGGATGCCCTTCTTGCCGTCCTCGTAGAGACCGGTCGAGGCCATGCGGTCCGACCGGTGGATCTCGCCGGGCACGTACTTGCGGCCGGCCGAGCCCATGCCGTTGACCAGGCCGAACTGGGCGCCGTTCTTGCTGACCCAGCGCGGGCCGTCGGGGCCGTCCACGACGTGCGGCATGCGATCCTTGAATTTCGCCGAGGCGTTGGCGGTGAACAGATCGGTCGGCAGCCAGATCAGATCGATGTGGCCGTCGGCCGAAATCACGTCGTACTTCATATTCCAGTCTCCTGCTTCGATGGGTGCGCGATGTCTATTCCGCCGCCTGCTTGAGCGGCTGGCGGAAAGCGGTCCGGTAGCGGTCCCACTCGTCGGCGCCGGCGAGCTGGAAGGCCTGCTGCGGGGTGATGTCCGACGTCGGCATGGGATGGCGGCCCTGCTGCTTCAGGTTGGCAAGCGCGATCTCGCAAGCGCCGAGCACCGACCGCGAGAGCAGGCCGGGCAGGATCGTGAGCTTGTAGCCCAGGCCTTCGACGTCGGAGAGCGCCATGTCCGGCGTCTTGCCGCGCCACACCATGTTCAGCATGCACGGTCCCTTGACCAGCCGCGGCACCGCCTTGACTTCGTCCAGCGTCTGCGGCGCCTCGACGAAGGCCATGTCGGCGCCGGCCTCGATCGCGGCATTGGCGCGCCGGATCGCCTCCTCGAAGCCCAGCGGCGCGCGCGAGTCGGTACGCGCGATCACCATGAAGTCCGGATCGGCCTTGGCGCTCACCGCCGCGCGGATCTTGGCGACGTAGTCCTCGATCGGCACGATTGTCTTGTCTTCCAGATGGCCGCACTTCTTGGGGAATCCCTGGTCCTCGATGTGCAGGCCGGCCACGCCGCGGCGCTCATACTCGCGCACGGTGCGGATGGCGTTCAGCTCGTTGCCGTAGCCGGTGTCGGCGTCGGCGATCACCGGCAGCTTGACCGAGGCGGCGATGCGGCCGGCGTTGTCGGCCATCTCGGTCATGGTGAGCAGCCCGTAGTCGGGATAGCCCAGGCTTGCGGCGGTGCCGCCGCCGGTCATGTAGAGGGCGGAGAAGCCCGCGCGCTCGATCGAGCGCGCGGTGATGCAGTCGTAGGCGCCGGGGGCCACGACCATTCCTGTCTTCATCGCGTCGCGAAAGGCTTTCGTCACGGTCATTGGGTTGCTCCTGAAACGTATGTGTCCGGTCGGTCGCCGCTATTCGGCAGCCTGCTTCGCGGTGGTCCGGAACTGCGTCCGGTAACGATCCCATTCGTCGGCGCCGGCACGCTGGAAGGCCTGATGCGGCGTGATGTCGAGTTTCGGCGGGGGATGCCGCCCGATGGCGCGCACCTCGGCGAGGATGCTGTCGCAGACGCCCAGCGCCTCCTGGAAGAGCATGCCGGGCAGGATGGAGAGCTTGTAGCCCATGCTCTCGGCATCCAGCAGGGCGACATCGGGGGTCTTGCCGCGCCACACCATGTTCAGCATGCAGGGGCCCTTGACCAGGCGCGGCACCGCCTTGACCTCTTCCAGCGTCTGCGGCGCCTCGACGAAGGCCATGTCGGCGCCGGCCTCGATCGCGGCATTGGCGCGCCGGATCGCCTCCTCGAAGCCCAGCGGCGCGCGCGCATCGGTGCGGGCGATCACCATGAAGTTCGGGTCGGTCTTGGCGCTCACCGCCGCGCGGATCTTGGCGACGTAGTCCTCGAGCGGCACGATGACCTTGTCTTCCAGGTGGCCGCATTTCTTGGGGAAGCCCTGGTCTTCGATGTGCAGGCCGGCCACGCCGCGGCGTTCGTACTCGCGCACGGTGCGGATGGCGTTCAGCTCGTTGCCGTAGCCGGTATCGGCGTCGGCGATCACCGGCAGCTTGACCGAGGCGGCGATGCGGCCGGCATTCTCGGCCATCTCGGTCATGGTGAGCAGCCCGTAGTCGGGATAGCCCAGGTACGAGGCGCTGCCGCCACCGGTCATGTAGACGGCGGAAAAGCCTGCCCGCTCGATGGCGCGGGAGGTCATGCAGTCGTAGGCGCCGGGGGCCACGATCATCCCCGTCTTCATCGCCGCGCGAAAAGCCGCTGCTCTGCTCATCTTCGATCTCCCTTCACAATGCCTCGAGGCAGGCGATCGCGTCAGTCGACCGTCATGCCGAGCCGGCGGATCGCTTCACCCGATTCCCTGATGTCGCGCTGGAAGCGCTCGTTGAACGCGGCGGGCGTATCGCCGCCCGGCAACGCACCGATGTCGGCCAGCTTGGCCAGAAACGCGGGCGTCGCCAGGACCGTGGCAATATCGGTCTGGATCGCCGTGACGACGGCGGCGGGCGTGCCCGCTGGAGCGAACAATCCGTACCAGGAATTGTCTTCCAGGCCGGAGAAGCCCTGCTCCTTGAAGGTGAGTATCTGCGGCAGGATGCCGACGCGCCGCGTGCCCATGATGCCGAGCGACTTGAGGCCGCCGCTCCGGATCAGCGACAGGCCCGACGTGATGCTCGAGATGCCGACATCGACCCGGCCTGCTGAGATGTCGCCCACGAAGGACGCGGCGCCCTTGTAGGGTATGTTGGTGAGCTTGATCCCGGCGACTTCGAAGATGCGCTCGGCGGTCAGCCGGCTGCCGGGATCCGGGCTGGCGAGGGTCCGCTTGTCCGGGCCTTCTTTCTTGACCAGCTCGACGAACTCCCGGAGGTCGTTCGCGGGCAGCGTCGGCGATGCGATCAGGGTGCTGACGGGATAGGCGATCGCCGTCACTGGTGCGAAGGCCGTTGCCGTGTCGTAGGGCAGCTTCATGAGGTGGGCGTTGATGGCGATGCCCGACACCGCGAGGACCAACGTATGCCCGTCGGGAACGGCTCGCGCGACGATGGTGGCGCCGATCGATCCGCTGCCGCCGGTCTTGTTGTCGACGATTACGGTCTGGCCCCACATCTCTTCCAGCGCCCTTGCCATCAAGCGGCCGACAACATCGGTTCCGCCGCCAGGGCTGTAGGGCACGACGATGGTGACGGTCTTGGTCGGACGAAACGCCGACTTCTGGTCGGGCTTGGTCTGGCTCGCCGCCGGGCCGGCGAGGGCGAGAGCTGCTGACAGGGCCGCGAAGGCGGCTATGAATTTTCTCATTTCTTATTCCTCCTCCCTTGTTGGTATATCCTCATCACAACATGCCTGATCGGGCCGGCACAAGGAGCCGCAAGACCTCCGTTCCAATGAGCAAAACAGCACAGCCCCGCATGAAATTGAGCGCCAGGGGCGCGCTATTGCACCGCCAGCTCTACGTCCTGCTGAAGGAGCAGATCGTCACCGGCCGCTACCGGGCGGGCGATCTGCTGCCGACACAGGAGGCGCTTTGCCGGCAGTTCTCGATCTCCCGCATCACGGTGCGACGCGCGCTGGCCGACCTCGGCGCGGAAGGCCTGATCCTGAATCGGCAGGGCGTGGGGGCCTTTGTTACCGCCGACAGCGGCAAGACAATGCATGGGCCCGACTTCGGCTTTATCGGCGAGATGCGCCGGGCGCTGAAGGAGACGACCATGAAGCTCCTCCTGCTGGAAACCCGGAGATGCCCCGCCGCGATTGCCGCCGCGCTGGGGCTCGCGGATGACGAAGAGGCCCTCCATGTCGTCCGGACGCGATCACGCGCCGACGCGCCGGTGGCGCTGCTCGATGGATGGATTCCCAGCCGCTTTGCCAAGGCCGTCACCGCCCAGGCGCTCGAGACGAGCTCGCTGCACGAACTCATCGCCGGCAGCTTCGAACAGCTGGGGCGCATCGCCCAGGAGGTCAACGCGGCCCTGGCCGACCCGATCGTGGCACAGGCGTTGGATATCGACGTCAACGCCGCGACGCTCAAGATCGATCGCCTCGTCTACAATCGGGACGGAGCGCCGGTTCACTATCTCACGATGTGGACGACGCCCAGACGTACCCGCCTCGTCATGGAAGTGACGGCCGGCGACATCGACGGCTACAGCGTCGGACGCCTGCTGCACGACGTACGGCAGCCGCAGATCGCGCGCGTCCGGTTACAGGCCGGTGGTCGACGATAACGCCGGGACCGGCGGCGGAGTCCGATGCCGCGCGCCGTCAGGCGTCCCACGCGGCCTGCAGGGCCGGGCGGGCCAGCAGGCGCTGGTTGTAGGCCGCGGTGTTGGGCAGGGCGGACATGTCCGCGCCGAGCCTCGCCGCCACGATGCAGGCATGGCCGGTGATGGTGTCGGCGGCGCTGAAGGCACCGGCCAGATAGTCGCGATCCTTCATGTGCGCCTCGACCGCCGCCAGCGTGCGGTTGAGCAGCTTCGAGGCCCTCTCGACATTGGCTTCGCTGCGCCGCTCCGGCGGCAGCAGGATGGTCTCGACGACAAGCGTGTTGACCGGCGGCATGATCATGCCCTCGGCGTAGTGCAGCCACTGCAGATAAACCGGGAAGTCGGGCGAGGCGACGGCCGGCGCCAATCGCCCCTGGCCATGACGCGCCACGAGGTACTGCGCGATCGCGGTGCTTTCCGAAATGCGCACATCGCCGTCTTCCAGGGTCGGAACGCGGCCGTTCGGATTGACCGCCAGATACTCCGGGGCGCGCATTGCCTTGTCGCCGAGCTTGAAGCGCACGAGCTCATGGGCGAGGCCCAGCTCGTTCAACAGCCAGACCGTGCGCACCGCGCGGGTGTTCGGGGCGTAGTAGACCTTCATCGCGTTTCCTCCTCCTTCGACGTCCCGCTTCGCGCTCATACGCTGACAACGACTAGCTTCAAAAATAGAAGTCGGTCAAATCCATGGTTCGCGTGACCCCGAATGAGCCGCGCCGATCTTGCCAAGAAGGCCTGCACCGTTGCCCGCGCCCTCGAGATCGTTGGCGACGAGTGGACGCTCATGCTCCTGCGCGAGATGTTCCTCGGCGGTCGGCGGCAAGGATTGCGGGCGGACCGTGATCCCCCACGTGACATGCCCGGATTGCGGCAAGCCGATGCAGGCGCACGACGCGCTTGCCCGGCTGTCGCCCGAGTTCGAGCTGGAACGCAACGCCGCCGGGAGACAAACATGAAGACGCGCGTCACCGAACTCTTCGGCATCGAACATCCCATCATCCAGGGCGGCATGCATTTCGTCGGCTCGTCGATACAGGGAAAGTCCTTGTCGTGGGCATAGACGATGGCGGCGTTGTATTTGCGGGCGAGATCGTAGAAGCGCTCGTCCTTGAAGCTGTCGTGCCGCACTTCCAGCGCATGAGCTCAACCAGCCCTTGCGTCACGAAGCGCTGCACCGATTCGCCCGCCTCGGACAGCACGCGGCGGTTGGTGCAGAAACGCGAGGCTTTCGCCGCGAAGACGAAGCCTTCGGGCGTGTCTTCGCGCCACTTGGCCCAGCTCGCGCTTCTGCGTGAGATCGTCGGGATGGAACGTCCCGCGCCACGGCTCGAACGTCCAGCCGCCGATGCCGACGTAGATCTTGCTTGCCATGGATGTCTCCCGAACAGAATACGGTATCATCCCGAGCCTAGGGCGGCATGACAACAGCGGCCAGAAGGAGAAAGAAACGGTGCCCAGCCAACTCCGGTTTTCCGTGCTCGTGCTGCCGAACGTGCCGTGGCCCGAACTTCTGCGCCGCTGCCGTGAAGTCGAGGAGCTTGGTTTCGATTCGATCGGTCTCGCCGATCATCTCGTCGATTGGGCTGGCGGAAAAGGACCCTGGTTCGAGCTGTGGACGCATGTTGCCGCCGTCGCCCAGGCGACCACCCGCATCCGCCTGACGACCCTGGTCGCCCAGATTCCCCTGCGCAATCCCGCCCACTTTGCGCAGCAGGCGCTAACCGTCGATCACATTTCCGGCGGTCGGCTCGACGTGGGCCTTGGCACCGGCCTGATGATCGATCCCTCGTATCGGATGATGGGCATCGAGAACTGGAGCACCAGGGAGCGGGTCGCCCGCTTCGGTGAGTATGTCGAGATCGTCGACCGGCTGATGTCGCAGGAGGAGACGACGTTCCAGGGGCGCTACTATCAGGTCGATGGCGCGGCGCTCCGGCCGCGCCCCGTCCAGTCGCCGCGCCCGCCCATCATGATCGCCGCGATGGGACCGGTCATGCTGCGGCACACCGCGCGCCATGCCGATATCTGGAACAGCATCAGCTTCGCCAAGACCTTCGAGGAACAGCTCGAGGAGACGCGCGGACGCGTGGCCGCCCTCGATGTCCGTTGCGCCGAGATCGGGCGCGATCCGGCCACGCTCCGGCGCTCCTATCTCATGTACGACGCCGCGGCCCGCCAGAGCGGCGGCAGGGTCAACTATTACGACTCGGAGGAAGCTTTTACGCGGATGGTCGAGCAGGTGATCGCGCTCGGCATCACGGAGATTGCCCTCTATTACCCCATCGCGGACGAGCAAAAGCCGGTGTTCGAGCGCATCGCGCACAACGTCCTGCCGGCGA
>CAMBVS010000091.1 GCA_945871425.1 Rhizobium sp. Q54
CTGGTCGATCTCGACCAGGAGATGCCCGGCATCGCCTGGGACATGATGGACCCGCGCAACTACCGCTCCCACAACTGGCATTCCTTCGACCACATCCACGAGCGCACGCCCTATGCGGCGATCCACACCTCGCTGGGATGTCCCTACAAGTGCTCGTTCTGCTGCATCAACGCGCCGTTCGGGAAGTCCTCGTACCGGATGTGGAGCCCGGAGACGGTGGTCAAGGAGATCGACCACCTGGTCGCCAACTACGGCGTCAAGAACATCAAGTTCGTCGACGAGATGTTCGTGCTCAACAAGCGCCACGTCCTCGGCATCTCCGACCTGCTGATCGAGCGCGGCTACGACCTCAACATCTGGGCCTATGCCCGCGTCGACACGGTCCAGGACCAGTTCCTGGAGAAGCTCCGGAAGGCGGGCTTCCGCTGGCTCTGCCTCGGCATCGAGAGCGCGTCGGCCGACGTCCGCGACGGGGCGGCGAAGAAGTACGACCAGAACGACATCGCCGACACCGTCAACCGCATCAAGGACGCCGGCATCCACGTGCTCGGCAACTACATCTTCGGCCTGCCGGACGACACGCATGAGCGCATGCAGGAGACGCTGGACATGGCGCTCGCGCTCAACTGCGAGTTCGGCAACTTCTACTCGGCCATGGCCTATCCCGGATCGCCGCTCTACCGCATGGCGGTCGAGAGCAAGATGGACCTGCCGGAGAAGTGGCATCACTACTCCCAGCACGGCTACGAGTCGAAGCCGCTCCGCACCAAGTTCCTGACCTCGGGCGAGATCCTCAAGTTCCGCGACCACGCCTGGCAGACCTACTTCAACAGCCCCACATATCTCAAGCTGGTCCAGGAGAAGTTCGGGTCGGACGTGGTCGACCACGTCAGCCGCATGACGCAGATGCCGCTCAGGCGGAAGCTGCTCGAGAAGGTCGCGGCCTGACGGCTGCGACCGCCCCCCTCACCTCCCCCACGCAAACGCGCTGGCAGGCGGCAGGCGGCCGCCGATCGCTTCGGCGAGCCTTAGCCCTTCGTTCCACTTGGCCATGCGCTCGGAGCGGGTGAACGAGCCGACCTTGAGCTGAGGGGCGCCCCAGCCGACCGCGAGATGGACGATGGTGACGTCCTCGGTCTCGCCCGACCGCGCCGAGACGATGGCGCCGTAGCCGACCCGCCGCGCCTCGTCGAACGCCGCCTTGGTCTCGGTCAGCGTGCCGGCCTGGTTCGGCTTGATCAGCGCGGTGTTGCAGGCCCCCGCCCTCGCCGCCTCGCCGATGCGCCGGGCGCTGGTGACGACGAAATCGTCGCCGACCACCTGAACCTTGGGCCCCGCGGCCTTGGTGAAGCGGGCGAAGGCTTCGGGGTCGTCCTCGGCCAGCGGATCTTCGATCGAGACGATCGGGTAGCGCTTCAGCCATCCCAGCAGCATCTCGGAGATCCCGTCGGAGTCGAGCTCGCGACCGTCCTTCGCCAGCTTGTAGCGGCCGCCGCGCCCGAAATTGCTGGCGGCGATGTCGAGCGCGATCGCCATCTCGACGCCGGGCGTGAAGCCCGCCTTCTCGATGGCGCGCACCAGCGTCTCGACCGCCTCCTCGTTCGAGTCGAAGACCGGCCAGTAGCCGCCCTCGTCGGCGACGCCGGCGAGCTTGCCGGCGTCCGCCATCAGCTTGCCGGCGGCGAGATAGACCTCGGCCGTCCAGTCCAGCGCCTGGGCGAAGTCGGTGGCGCCGATGGCGATCACCATGAAGTCCTGCAGATCGACGCGCTTTCCCGCATGCGCGCCGCCGCCGAAGATCTGGATCTCCGGCAGCGGCAGCGGGCCGGAGCCGCCGAGATGTTGCCAGAGCGGCTGCCCGGCGGCGGATGCCGCGGCATGGGCGACCGCCATCGAGGTCGCGATCAGCGCATTGCCGCCGAGCCGCCCCTTGTTGGGGGTGCCGTCCCGCTCGATCATGCGCTCGTCGACACCCGCCTGGTCGGCCGCGTCCATTCCCTTCACCATCGCCGCGATCTCGCCGGACACATGCGCCACCGCGCGAGTCACGTCGTAGCCGCCGAAGCGCGTCCCGCCGTCGCGAAGATCGACGGCTTCACCGGAACCGGTGGATGCGCCTGCAGGCGCGATGGCGCGGCCGATCGCGCCGCCCTCCAGCCTGACCTCGACCTCGACGGTCGGGCGGCCGCGCGAGTCCCAGATGCGGCGGCCATGGACCTGGGCGATCTTGGTCGGGCTCATGCGAATTCCTGCTTCCAGCGGTCGGCGACAAGGGCGAGGCGGGCCGGCGGCTCGGCCAGCAGATGGCGCGCGGCACGACGGATCTTGTCCTTATCCGCCTCCTCCGTCACGTATTCGGCCGGCGACTTGCCGTCGGCCCGGGCCAGCAGGAGGCCGGGCAGCAATGTCGCCGCCCGCGCCTCGAGGTCTGCCGCCGGCTCCCAGTCGACACCGGTGAGGTAGGTCCGGCTCATCGCCGCGAACGACGCAAGCAGCGCCGCCACCGCTTCCGGCCGCACCAGGCACTTCAGCAGCAGATGGTTGAGGCAGAAGGCAAGGTCGAAGGCCGGATCGCCGAACCAGGCGCATTCGGCATCGAGGAAGACCGGACCCTTCGGCCCGACCAGGATGTTCTTCGGGCTGACATCGCCATGGGCCAGCGCTCGCCGGGTCGAGGCGGTGGTGGCGACGATGCGGTGAAGCGCTTCGGCGCAGTCGGGATGCCGTGCCGCCGCCGCTTCCAGATAAGGGGCAAGACGGATCTCGTGGAAGATCCGGTCGGTCGGGAACTGCGCGGGGATCGCCGGGTCGCGGGCGGTGCCGGAATGGATGCGGGCGAGCCGCGATCCCACCTCCGTCGCCGTCGAAACCTGCACCACGCCGTCGAGAAGCTGGCGCTTCCACAGCGGGTGCTGCGCCGGATCGAGATAGGCCATGGCAAAGACGCCGGCCTCCTCGTCGGCCGCCACCAGCGCCGGCACCGCGTCCGGCAGGATGCGAGCGACGGTACGAAACCAACGGATCTCGTATCGCGAGCGCTCGACCGGCGCGCGCCAGTCCTGGGCGACCTTGAGCTTGGCGAGCGCCCGCTTGACGGCAATGGGGCCGGTCGGAAGGTCGACCTTCCAGATATCGGAGGAAACGCCGCCTGCCAGCGGCGTCGCCGGCGGCTGCTCGCCCGGCCGGATCAGGCCGAGACGGACGAGATCGGCATGGAGGGTATCAGCCGCAGTCATATGGCAAAGCTACGAACGGACAGCGGCGCGGGCCAGCATCATGTGACGGCCGGCGAAAGGCTCCCCTGCCGCCTTGACAAGGCCGGCCGGCGGGGCGCCAATCGCCGTCTTTCCAGGGACATCATCCAAGAGGCGCGACATGGCCGTTCATCGCAATCTGATCGCCGGCGAGTGGGTCGAGGGCAAGTCCGTCGGACGCAACATCAACCCCTCCAACCTGGCCGACGTGGTGGGCGAATACACCCGCGCCGACGCCGACCAGGCCCGCCAGGCGATCGCCGCCGCCCATGACGCCTTCCCGGCCTGGTCGCGCCACGGGCTCCAGGGCCGCGCCGATCTGCTTGACAAGATCGGGACCGAGATCCTGGCCCGCCAGGACGAGCTCGGCACGCTGCTCGCCCGCGAGGAAGGCAAGACCAAGCCCGAAGGCGTCGGCGAGGCCAACCGCGCCGGCAACATCTTCAAGTTCTTCGCCGGCGAGGTGCTGCGCCAGGCGGGCGAGAAACTGACCTCGATCCGTCCCAACGTCGATGTCGAGATCACCCGCGAGCCGATCGGCGTGGTCGGCATCATCACGCCGTGGAATTTCCCGATCGCGATCCCGGCCTGGAAGATCGCGCCGGCGCTGGCCTACGGCAATTGCGTCGTCTTCAAGCCGGCCGACCTGGTGCCGGGCTGCGCCTGGGCGCTGGCGGAGATCATCAGCCGCGCCGGCCTGCCGAAGGGCGTCTTCAACCTGGTGATGGGCCGGGGATCCGACGTCGGCGCCGCCCTGCTGGCCGACAAGCGCATTGCCGGCATCAGCTTCACCGGCTCGGTCCAGACCGGCCGCAACGTCGCCCGCTCGGCGATCGAGCGCATGGCGAAGGTTCAGTTGGAGATGGGCGGAAAGAACCCGCTGGTCGTTCTCGACGACGCCGATCTCAAGACCGCTGTCAACTGCGCGGTCCAGGGCGCCTACTATTCGACCGGCCAGCGCTGCACCGCATCGTCCCGCCTGATCGTGACCGAGGGCATCCACGACAAGTTCGTCGGCGCCATGATCGACAGCCTGAAGGCGCTCAAGATCGGCGATGCGCTGAAGCCCGAGACCCAAATCGGCCCGGTGGTCGACCAGAGCCAGCTCGATCAGGACTTGAGCTACATCGACATCGCCAAGAAGGAAGGCGCCAAGCTGGCCTTCGGCGGCGAGCGCCTGAACCGCGAGACCGAGGGCTTCTACCTCTCGCCGGCGCTGTTCACCGAGACCACCAACGCGATGCGGATCAGCCGCGAGGAAGTCTTCGGGCCTGTCGCCAACGTCATCCGCGTCAAGGGCTACGACGAGGCGCTGTCGGTCGCCAACGACACCGAGTTCGGCCTCTCGGCCGGGATCTGCACGACCTCGCTCAAGTACGCGAGCGACTTCAAGCGCGCCTCCCAGGCCGGCATGGTGATGGTCAACCTGCCGACCGCGGGCGTCGACTACCACGTGCCGTTCGGCGGCCGGAAGGGCTCGAGCTACGGCCCGCGCGAGCAGGGCCGCTACGCCGCCGAGTTCTACACCACGGTCAAGACCGCCTATACGACGGCCTGACATCGTCTCCCCTCTCCCGCGTCCGGCGCGGGAGAGGGGTGCGATGCTATGGTTTCCCGAATGCTGAGCGAAGCAGACTTGGCGGCCTACCGCCGCGACGGATTCCTGACGATCGAGGGCTTCGCCGGAGCGGAGGCGTGCGACCGTCTCGTCGCGCGGAGTTACGAGCTGATCGACGCCTTCGATCCGGCCACCGTCTCCGTTTTCACCACCGACGAGCAGGTGCGGACCACCGACGACTATTTCCTGGGCTCGGGCGATAGCATCCGCTGCTTCTTCGAAGCCGAGGCCGTCGACCACGCCGGCCGTCTCACCGTGCCGAAGCGCCATGCCATCAACAAGATCGGTCATGCGCTCCACGACCTCGATCCGGATTTCGAGCGCTTCTCGCGCGATCCGCGCCTCGCTCGGATCGCGGCAGCGATCGGCGTGACGCAGCCACATCTCCTCCAGTCCATGGTCATCCTGAAACCGCCGGGGATCGGCGGCGAGGTTAGCGCACACCAGGATGCGACCTTCCTCTATACCGACCCGGTCAGTGTCAACGGCTTCTGGTTCGCGCTCGAGGACGCGACGCTCGACAATGGTTGCCTCTGGGCGTTTCCGGGCGGACACCACCTCGGCCTGAAGCGGCGCTTCCGGCGAACTGGCGACGGCGTCGCCTTCGAGGAGCTGGATCCGCGTCCGCTCCCGGAGCCACCGGCGGACTACGTGCCGCTGGAGGCGAAGAAGGGGACGCTGGTGCTCCTCGACGGCCTCCTGCCCCATTGGAGCGCCGCCAACCGCTCAGCGGTCTCGCGCGTCGCCTATTCTCTCCACGTCATCGACGCGGACGCGCGCTATCCCGACGACAACTGGCTCCGCCGCGGGCCGCATCTGCCACTTCGAGGGTTCTGAAGACCGCCATGCTCTATGCCACCAACCCGGCCTGGGAGGCGGTCGCCGCCCCAGCCATCGCCGAGACACGGGCGTGGATCGCCGGCCGCATCTTTCCCAAGGATCGTCCGCTGATCGACGTCGCCCAGGCGGTGCCGGGATATCCGCCGCCGAAGCCGCTGACCGATCACCTGGCGCGGCTCGTCGCCGACGGCGGCTCGCACCGCTACACCGAGATCGAGGGGCTACCGGCGCTACGCGAGGCGCTCGCCCGGCACATGAGCGGCTTCTATGGGGCGGACATCGCGCCCGAGACGGTCGCCATCACCGCGGGCTGCAATCAGGCCTATTGCCTCGCCATGCAGGTGCTGGCCGGACCCGGCGACGAGGTGCTGCTGCCTCAGCCGGCCTACTTCAATCATCAGATGTGGCTCGACGGACTCGGGGTGAAGGCGGTCCACCTGCCCTTCCGCGCCGACCGCCAGGGCGTTCCCGATCCCGACGAGGCGGCCCGCCTGATCGGCCCCCGGACCCGCGCGCTCGTGCTGGTGACGCCCAACAATCCGACCGGCGCCGTCTATCCGGCGGAGACCATCAGGCGCTTCTACGATCTCGCCCGCTCGCGCCGCATCGCGCTCGTGATCGACGAGACCTACAAGGACTTCCTGCCGGCGGCGGGCGCTCCGCACGACCTCTTCGTCGATCCGGCCTGGGCCGACACGGTCGTCCACCTCTACAGCTTCTCCAAGGTCTATTGCCTGACCGGCTGGCGGGTCGGCTCGCTCATCGCGCACCCCGACTTCATCGCCCGCGTCGCCAAGGCGATGGACTGCGTCGCCATCTGCGCGCCCCGCCTCGGCCAGGAGGCGGCGTTGTTCGGCTTGAGCCACCTCGCCGGCTTCGTCGACGGCAACACGCGGATGATGCGCGAGCGCTCGAAAGCGCTGGCGGCATCCTTCCGCGCCAACGACATCGGCTACGAGCTGGTGAGCGTCGGCGCCTATTTCGCCTATGTCCGCCATCCGTTCGCCGGCACTCCGGGCCGCGAGGTGGCGAAGCGGCTGGCCGACGAGCAGAACCTGCTCTGCGTGCCCGGCGCGATGTTCGGGCCGGGCCAAGAGGACTATCTCCGGCTCGCTTTCGCCAACGTGCCGACCGAGGTCATGCCGGAGATGGTGAATCGCCTGAAGGCCAGCCGCTAGAGTCGCCGGCGACGCGTCTCAATTCGCCAGGTAGATCGACGCGGTCAGGAGCGAGGCGAAGGCGGCCCAGGCGGCGTAGGGAACGAACAGCCACGCCGACGGCCGGTCCTGCCGCCAGCACGCGCCGATGAAGGCGAGGACAACGGCGAGAAGCAGGAGCGCGACGACGAGCGCGAGCCCGAGCCGATGGGCGGCGAAGAAGATCGGCGTCCAGGCGAAGTTGAGGACGAGCTGGGCCCACCAGCGACGCATCGCCCGGCCGCGCGGGTCGCTCCGCCAGGTGCGCCAGCCGGCGATGGCGATGAGGACATAGAGTGCCGTCCAGACCGGGCCGAAGAGCCAGCCCGGCGGATTGAAGGCGGGCTTGTTCAGCGCCGCGTACCACTCGCCGGGCGAGGTCAGGGCGCCGATCGAGAGACCGCCGCCGACCACGAGCGCGAGGA
>CAMBVS010000092.1 GCA_945871425.1 Rhizobium sp. Q54
AGCTCGAGAAGGGCGACATCGACATGGCGCGCATCCTCAACTCCAATGATCTCGGCGGCATCGAGACCGCCAAGTCGGCGACGATCCTGCGCACCTCGCGCAACCAGTTCTATTACATCACCATGGCGATGGGCGATCCGATCCTCTCGAACGTGAAGGTCCGTCAGGCGATCAAGTACCTGACCGACTACGAGGGGCTCGAGAAGACGGTGATGAAGTACGAAGGCCGGGTGCGCCAGTCGCTGGTGCCGATCGGCGCTTTCGGTGCGCTATCAGTCGAGGAGGGCAAGCCTTACAAGCTCGACCTCGCCAAGGCCAAGCAGCTCATCACCGAAGCCGGATACCCGAACGGCTTCGAGAAGGAGCTGATCGTCGGCAACGCCTTCCCCTACCCCGACATCGCCCAGCACATCCAGGCCAATGCGGCGAAGATCGGCGTCAAGCTCAACGTCGTCACCATGTCTTACGGTCAGGTCGTCGCCCGCCACCGCGCACGGAACTTCGAGATGACCATGTCGGCCTACTATGTCTCGATCCCCGACGCGCACGCCTTCATCGAGCAGATGGCCTTCAACCCGGGCAACAGCCCGGAGGAGAAGGGCAATGCCCAGTATCCGTCGTGGCGCGCCGCCTACTCCGATGCCTATTTCAACGACAACACCGAGAAGGCGCTGCTGGAGCGCGACAAGACCAAGCGTGCCCAGATGTACCGGGACATGCAGGTGAAGCACCTGGCCGAAGGGCCGTTCGCCTACATGTTCCAGACCTACCGGGTGCTCGGCCTCAGCAGCGGCGTCAAGGACATCCAGGTCAACGAGGACCGGATCTGGTACGCGACCGCGACAACGTAAGGATGGGCGGCGGCCTCACACGCCTCGTGTGATGCCGCCGTCGACCCGGAGGTTCTGGCCGGTGATGTAGCCGGCGCCGTCGGAGAGCAGGAAGGCGACGGTCTTCGCCAGCTCCTCGACCTTGCCATAGCGGCCGAGCGGTACCCGCTGCCTGGCCGCTTCCTTTTCCGGCAGGCTGTCGAAGAAGCCCGGGAGCACGTTGTTCATGCGGATGTTCGACTTGGCATAGCGGTCGGCGAACAGCTTGGTGAAGCTGCCGAGCCCGGCCCTAAGCGCGCAGGAGACCGGAAACGCCAGGTCCGGCTCGAAGGCGGCGAAGGTGGAGACGTTGACGATCGTCCCTCCCCCCTGGCGCTCCATCGCCGGCACCACCAGCCGCGAGAGCCGGATGACGCTGAGCAAGATCATGTCGAGGCCGCGGTGCCAGTCCTCGTCCGAGATCGCCAGCAGATCGCCCTTCGGCGGATGGCCGCAGCTGTTCACCACCGCATCGATCCGGCCCCAGGCATCGAGCGTGCCCTTGACCACCCGCTCCAACGCCGCCGGGTCCTCGTTCGACGCGGTGAAGCCGAGGCCGCCGAGAGACTTGCCCAGCGCCTCGCCCTTGCCGGATTGCGACGAGACGGCGACGCGCCATCCCTGCGCCGCAAGCTCCCGCGCGACCCCGGCGCCGAGGCCTGAGCCGGCGGCGGTGATAAGGGCGACTTTGGAGGTCATGGAGCTTCCCTCATTTGTCGCGCAGGCGGACGCCGGAGGCTTCGGCACGATCGAGGATCTTCTTGGTGAGCTCCCTCGTTCCTTCGCCGACGCCATCCTGCCTGGTGTAATGATCGTAAGAGATCCCGGCCGGAGGCCCGGCGGGGTGATACTGCATGTCGGCGACTTCCTTGAGAGCCGCGAGTGCCTCTTCACGCGAACCATCGATGCAGAACTGCACAACGCCGGAGCGCACCCATGGGTTCTCGTGTCGCAGGCCAGCGCGAAACACGGAAGCGATGTGAGGTTGCCGAGAATTGATCTCCGCTGTCAGCTTCATCAGCTCTGGAAAGAGCCGCTTGTAGGTCCGCAGCCGGTAGTAGACTTCAGCAAGCCTAATTTTCGACGCGACATAGCGGTCGTAGAGCTGCTGATCGGACAAGGAGCCGAGGTCGAGATCGCTCATTTCAGTGCCCTGAATTTCTTGAGTACGTCGATGCCGTGTTCGAAATGCTCTTCCCAGGACTTGCCGCGAAGCCACTCGCGCGGCGAAAGGCCAAGGTAGGGCCAGCCACCATTCGGTGTGCTGTAGAATTGCGAGATCTCCCAGTGTTTGGCGCGCGGGATCTTCACCATGTTGACGGTATTGTGCTTCAACCATTCCGGAAAGTCGGCGTCTTTCTCGACGATGTGATGCCAGTCGCGGTCAGGGTCTGACTTGTGCTCGTAGATCGTCTTGAATTGTCGCGCGTTTTCGAAGGATTGAAAATCCTCATCGGCGATAATCTCTTCCCAATCTTCCGGGTCGGAAGCGTAACCGATGAGGTTCCGCACCGAGGCTTCGACGATCTTGAGCAACACATAGAGGCGCACGACCTGGTTGGTTGAGATCAACTCAGCGACCGCGTCGCGTAACGGTCCGAGCATCTTCTTGAGTTCCTCGAGCTTGCCCCCGCTTCGCCGATGAGCCGCAAGGATGAGGAGTGCGTCGCGATGGCCGGCCTCAGCCAGGATCGCGCGGATTTCCTCTTGGATTGCGAGGACGCTTTCGTATTCCTTGTCGGTGAAGGGGATCTCACCCGGATTCACCTCCGCATCGTCGCCCTCGTCGAAGCCGTTGCTTCCGGCGCCGGCGCCATCCGTCCACTGCCCGCCGTCCGGATGACCGCGCGGCACGCGTGGCTGGTCGGGGTCGTATTTGCGCTCCCACGCCTTGCGTTCGAGCCAGGCGTCGACATCGATCGGCGGATTGCCGCGACGATGCGCCGGTCCCCAATTGAGGTAGCGAAGACCGGCATTGCGGAGACGCGAGGCGTATTCCGGCGGCGGGAACGAGATCTCGCTCGCGAGATCGGAGGCGCGGCGGCGGTCGCCGGAGGCGAGCGCGTTCACCGTCATCTGCAGCAGTGGTGCCCGGTCGCCGAGGCGGAAGCTCCCGCCATAGACCTCTTGCATCGCCTCTTCGAGGACGGAGAGATCCATCAGCCACGGCACCGGGCCTCTGTGCCCGTTTGGCCGGATACCGCCGATCGGCCAGGAGGAGAGACGGATCAGGTCTCCATCGATCCAGCAGCGCTCCGCGCTCCGGACAAAATCCGGGCGCTCGCGCGACACCCCGAGGGTGTGCACGTGCATGAGCCGACTCCATGTTCGGAAATGAAGAAGGACCCGCCGCCGCTAGGCGCAGGTCCTTCCAGTAGCCTCAATCCTGTCAAAAATACGGATTTTTGTCAACCAAATTTATGTATAAAAATCCGCAATCCGGGCGCATGGGACATGACGACACGGCGTCACCGCTCGAAGGCGACCCGCTGACCCTCCCCGGCCGCCGATGCCGCACCGTAGACGGCTGCCGCCGCCGCGACGTCCTGCAGCGCCATTCCCGTCGAGTCGAAGACGACGATCTCGTCGTCACGACTGCGCCCCCGCTTCCGCCCCGACAGAACGTCGCCCAGCTCGGCATGGACGTCGGCGGCGTTCAGCCGACGCTCCTCGATCGCATGCCGGAGATCCCCCATCGCCAGGCATTGAGCCAGCAGGTCCACGACCACCGTGGTACCGGCGAAGAGGTCGCCGTCGAGCTCGCGCTTGTGCGGACTGTCGGCACCGACGCCGGCGATGAACGCGCCCGGCGTCACGTCCTTCCGCGAGAGGATGGGGGTCTTCGACGGGGTGCAGGCGACGCAGATCTGGGCCGCCCTGGCCGCGACGGAGAGGTCTGCTGTCGCCTCGACGGGAATCCCCAGCTCCGCGGCCATCGCGGATGCGAACGCAGCTGCGGCCGCAGCCTCGCGGTCGACTGCAAACACCCTCCGGATTGGGCGGACATGGCAGAGGAACCGCAGCTGGTCGCGGCTCTGCCGGCCGCAGCCGATGATCGTCGCGACCGATGCATCCGCGCGCGCCAGATGCCGGGCGGCGAGCGCCGTCGCCGCCGCGGTCCTCAGCGCCGTGATCTCGGCGGAGTCCATGATGGCCAACGGTTCGCCGCTCTCGGCATCGGAGAGGAGGACGATGCCCTGGATGGTGGGCAGGCCACGCTCCTTGGGATTGCCGGGGAAGTTGGCGTTGATCTTGGTCGCGACGAAGGTCCGGTCGAGCCTGAGCCCGCCCGCCTTGACGTGGAATCCGCCGCCGATGCCCGGCAGCTCCAGTACGGCAGGGCCGATCGCGGCCTCCGTCCCGTGGTGCCGGAAGGCGAGATCGACGGCCTTCAGGCACGCCTCGATGCCGAGCAGGCGAGCGACGTCGGACCGGGTCAGGATCAGCGTGCCGTTTTCCGAGCGCGTAGCCATCCCTTGCTCCTTTCGCGAGCAAAGGCAGCGCTTGGACGGGGACCGTCTTCGGGATGCCGGGCGTCTGCCGTGCCCGGATGACGAAGACGCTATCAGCTCGGTTGTGGCGCGACAACCGGGCGCCGGCAGGTCACCTGACCAGCGTCGGCAAGCTCACGCGCCAGACCAGGAAGGTGGTGTCGATGTCGGCACCGCTCTCGTCCTTGTAAGGGACGCCGGCCTGGAAGCCGTCCTGGGTGATGAAGTCGTTGTCGTTGACGACGAAGACAAAGAAGTCCTGCGGCGCGGCGGGATCGAGGGCGCTGACGATCGAGATCGCCTCCCACTTCTCCGAGAGATTGTTGCGGTCGTTGGATCCGCCGTTGCGAAGGCCGAAGCGGGCAAGGTCGGCCGCGTCGTTGAGGTCGATGAAGCCGGTCAGCGTCGCCGCCTGGATCGACGGGTCGAGGACGCCGGCCGGGGCCACCGGCTTCGTCCCATCGAAGGCGGTGCCGGCGATATTGGTCGCCTTGCCGACGTCCAGCAGGTCGACGCCGCGGTAGAGCGAGGTTGCACCCTTCATGCCATAGCCGTTGCCGCTGTCGCGCGAGAGCAGGAGGAACAGCGTGTCGCTGAGCGCCGCCAGCTCGCTCTGGGTGGCGACCAAGGTCCGGTTGCCCGATTTGAACACCGGCAGCGGCACGACATGCTCCGCCTTCAGCTTCGGCGCCGCCGGATCGGCCACGTCGTACATCAGGATGCGGGTGTAGTGACGGGTCGCCGGCGCATTGCCGCCGTCCTGGCGGGTGGCGCTCTGCAGGATGACGGCCAGCGTCCGGCCGTCGGGCGTCAGCGCCATGCCCTCGAAGCCCTGGTTGTTCTGCCGGCCGGTCTCCGGATTGCGCGGCACCGGTGCGGCGGCGCCCGGTCCCGGATTGTTGGAGCCGAAATGCGGCACGCCCTTGCGCATCGGGATGAAAGCATCGGGCGGGCGGATCGCCGACAGCATCCTGCCGTCGGCTGAGAAGCGATAGATGTAGGGGCCGTATTCGTCGCTGACGAAGTAGCTGCCGTCGGCCAGCCGCGCGATCGCCTCGGGATCGAGCGCGATCCGGCCGTTCCTTGCCTGCGGCAGGTCGGGGAAGCCGTCCGCGGCCGGGCGCACGCCGCCGGCCTCGGGGTCGAGCCCGGTCAGCGGCGCACCCGCGGCGTCGGTCAGCAGCACGGTGTCGGCGAGCGTCGCGACGACTCCGTCCTGCGTGGTCCTTCCCGGCGTGAAGCGGATCGTCAGCTTGTTGAGCCGAGAGCGATAGTCGGTGGTGCCGGCGAGGTTGTAGCCGCGGTCGGGAAGCAGGACGAACTGGCCCTCGTATCCTGAATCCGTCCGCCGCCAGGACTGCGGATCGACGGTCATGCCGGAGCCAGAGCCGAAGGTCTCGCCGAACTTGTCGCGGAGAGTGGCCGGCATACGGCCGACGCCGACCAGGCCCTTGTTGACGAAGGTCTGCCCGCCGACGACCACCGCCCGATCGGCAGCCTCCGCGCTCGCCAGGCACGCGCCGAACGCCAGGACCGCTGCAAGGCCGCGCAACGCCGTCATCATCGCTCTCTCCCGCGGATCTCGGTTGCGGGCGGAAGTCTGGGGCGACGGATCACGGTTCGATGACGGCGGCGTTGCGGTCTTGCGTCAGCCGACGGCGAACCAGGGCTTGCTGCCCTCGGGGTACGGATCGCCCTTCCTGAAGTGCCCGCCCGGGATGTGGCGGTAGGCGTGCTTGAGAGCCGCGTCCTCGTGGAACTCGATGCCGAGGCCGGGTCCGTCGGGGATCAGCATGTGGCCGTCGACCAGGCGGCAATGCTCGGTGACGATCTCCGACCGCCAGGGCACGTCGACCATCATGGTCTCGAGCAGAGCCAGGTTGGGAACCGAGGCCGAGAGCTGCACCGACATGGCGTTGCCGACGGGGCCCAGCGGGTTGTGCGGCTGCACCGGCAGGTAGGCTGCACTGGCGATGGCGGCGATGCGCCGAAACTCGGAGAGCCCGCCGACATGGACGACGTCCGGCTGGATCCAGTCGGCGGCGTTGCGGCTGACCAGATCCTGGAACTGCTGCTTGTCGTAGTAGCGCTCGCCGGTCGCCAGCCTGACCGGGATATGGGCGCGGACATTGGCGACCGCGGCGATGCT
>CAMBVS010000093.1 GCA_945871425.1 Rhizobium sp. Q54
AGGGGATCGACTTTGAATTCTAGGTAGGCCAGGACCGCGACCGGCAGCGTGGTCCGCCCGGGACCGACCAGCAACAGGGTCAGCTCCAGGTTCTCGAAGGAGGTGATGAAGCTGAACAGCGCCGCGGCGACGATGCCGGCCCGCATCATCGGGAAGGTGATGCGCCTGAAGACGGTCCAGGAATTGGCGCCGAGATTCATCGCCGCCTCCTCGACCGAGCGGTCGATGCCCTGCAGACTGGCGGAGATCAGGCGCACGGTCCAGGGCAGGGTCAGCATGACATGGGCCGCGACCAGCCCCGGCAGCGTGCCCTTCAGTTCCCACTCGAACAGATTGTCGAGCTGGACGAAGAAGACGTAGATGGCGACGCCGGCGACGATGCCGGGAACGATCAGCGGCGAGAGCAGCAGCGTGTTCAGGGCTTCGCGGCCGCGGAAGCGGTAGCGGACCAGCGCGATCGAGGCCAGCGTGCCAAGCGCCACGCCGCAGACCATCGCCACCGTCGCCACCTGGAACGAGGTCATGAAACCCCGCTGGAAGGCGCGGCGTTCCCACACCTGGGTGAACCAGCGAAGCGTGTAGCCCTCGGGCGGGAAGACGATGATGTCCTGGTCGAAGAAGGCGATCCAGGCGACGAAGATCACCGGCGACAGGATGTAGAGATAGACCAGCACGACCGCCGTCGGCAGCGCCCAGCGACCCGGCCGCATGCGAGTGAGCGCCGTCGTCATCCGCGCAGTCAGCTCGACCGCATCCAGGCGGAAACGATGGCTCCGGCGGTGGGCTGGTCGAACGCGATGCGGGTGCCGCTGTCGGCATGGTCGACCACCCGCCCGGTCAGGCTGATGGTCGATGACGGGTGGGTCAGCGTGAAGGCGGCGCCCGCGGTCAGCGGCAGGATCGGCACCAGCAGCGCGCCGCCGGTCGAGACATTGGCGACCTCGCACTCGTAGGTCTGGTCGCCGGAGGCGATCTGCGCCATCTCGGCGACCGGATAGCGGCGGTAGCGGCGGCGGTTGGCCGCGCTCGATCCGAGCAGGGCCTGGCCGAGGCCGGCCAGGCGCTTCAGCCAGCCTGGCTCCACGGGGGGCGGTTTGGTGGTGGACATGGGGACAGCCTCCACGACGTTCTTGGTTGGTCGTACTCTAGCGACCGGCACCCAAGATACTCAACCGTGGGACGGTCCCGCCTCGACCATGGCCTCGACCGCGACCGTGCCGGCCCTGGCGAAGACCAGCGTCAGCTTGAGCTTGTCGCCCACCCGGAGCGGCCGGTCGACGCCGGCGAGCACGATCCGCGTCCCGCCCGGCTTGAGGCTGACGGGCCGATTCGGCAGCAGCTCGACCGCGCCGATTCGTCGGGAGGCGGCATCGAAGATCCCCACCGCCTGGGCCGAGGGCGCGAAGACGGCTGTCAGCTGGTCCGCCGCGTCCGCCTTGTTCAGCAGGCTGACGAAGACCTCGGTGTTGCCGGTCGCCGTCGGCTTCACCCAGACATGGCCGATCATGATGCCGCCGGCCCGGTAGGAATGAGCGGCGGCCGGGCCGGCGAGGAGGAGGAGGGCGGTCAGGGCGGCGAGGAGGGCGCGCATCATCCACATTTCGGGCGGCGGAGGCCGTCTGTCAATGCGGGCGGCAGGTCTTTCCGCCGGGCCGCCGGCGGACCGGCAAGACTTGCCCGCATCGGTCACCGGTGGTGGACTTCGTGGCCTTCGCGGCCGGCACGAGGGTTGCACCGAGGGAGGCCGATCCATCCCGTGGCCGGTCCCCCGGCCGCAAAGAGTAACAGGGACGACGCATGGCTGCTTCACTCGCCGGCCTGGTTCGCCAGGCGACCTCGTCGATCGGAAACCGCGCCAAAGAGGCGGTCAAGGACGTTCGCGGATGGGAGCCCTATCCCGAACCCGCCAATTCGAGCCAGCCGCCGCGTGCGGCGGCGGCGGCGCGCGATGCGGCGGCCCCCCAAGGTCCGCTCCCGGTCATCCCGCCCAGGGTCCAGGCGACCCTGAAGGCGGCGGGGCGCACGATCGCGGTCGGCACGCCGAAGCCGGAGCCCAAGCCCGCGACCGTCGATCCGAGCCGGCACGCAGTCAGCCCCGCCCAGTATCTCCGCGAGCTCGACGGCTTCGCCCGCGGACAAGCCAAGGCCGAGATCGCCAAGGCCGTGCTGACGGTGACGGCGACCGAGGTCGAGGCCGCGATCAACCTCTCCGCCCGGCTCCGCGGCCGCTACCTGGCACGCGTCCTCGATGCCAGCCAGATCGCGACCAAGCGACCTTTCGGCGAGGCCGAGACCAAGGAGCTCACCAAGATGCGCGAGACGTCCGACGAAATGCAGAAGGGCATCGAGGCCCTCAAGCGCGCGATCGAGTCCGGCGAGCTGAACGTGCCGGGACTTCGCCAGCAGTGATTTGCTAACCTCGGTGGCATGTTCGGCCATGCCGCCCTGGCCGGGCCTTTCGCCGGCACCGCCGGCGCGGGGCGGCTTGCCGACGCCTATCACGACGGAGAGTTCGACCTTGTGCCGGACGCCGCCGCGGAGATGTGGGCGAAGCGGGCGAAGGGCGACTGAACGTCAGCCGTTGGCGATCGTCAGTCGTTCGCCTGGGCCAGTCCGGCCAGCGTCTGGCGGACGACCTGGCGCGAACGCCAGACGATCGCCTCCCGCCAGTCGTCGGTGTCCGGGTAGAACTGCTTTCGGATCTGCGCCTTGATGCGGCGCGCGTCCGGGCCCGTCGGATCGCCGTAGGCGTGCAGCCAGGCATCGTCGCGGAGCGCCTTCCGGCCGCGGTCGCGCGAGTAGGTCCCGTATTCGAGGGCGATGTAGGTCACCATCGACTTCGGCAGGGCCGTCTCGAAGCCGGCAGGCCCGGTGCCGGCCTTGACGTTGGACGAGGACGTGCCGAGACGCGGCTCGGTCACGGAATCGCCGAGCCAGGCGCGCATCCGGTTGGTTGCAGCCGAGCCCGGTTCGTGATCGCAGATCGGCTCGCCGTAGCCGAACGGCCCGAGGCCGGTGTGGTAGTCGACCACCGCCACCTGCGAGGCGTGTCCTGCCCACTCTTTCAGGATCGTCTCCAGCGTGCGCCTGGCCCAGGTCGGGCCGGTGCCACCGAAGAACAGCCCTTTGTCGTGCTTGTACTGGCCTTCGCTCACCGCATTGGCGAAGGCAACGTCGCCGTTCGCCTTGCGCCAGGCCTTCAGCTTCGCCTCGGCCCCCTCGAATGCCGGCCCTGACAGCGCGGGCGGGACCAGCGCGTCGGCGATCTCGTCGTAGCCTTTGTTCTCGGGGAGCGCCTTCGAGAAGTCGACCCAGTTGCGGTTGAGGTCGACGTTCTCCTCGGTGGTGCGCCGGATCCAGGCGAAGCCGTGACAGTTGACGGCGTGGACCAGGAGGATCGCGGTGTCCTTGGACCGGCTGTCGAGGAGTCCGCTGCTGAGCAGGTTCACCTGGGCGCCGGAGCCGCAGAAGCCCTCGACGCCGTGCGTCGCCGACAGGAGCGCCAGAACCTTCGGTGCCTTGCGGTCGCCGAGGAAGGCGACGTCGGTCGACAGGCTTTCGCCCTTCGGCCCCTTCAGCGGATTGGCATAGGCCCTGGTCGCGGCACCGGCGATGCGGGCGGCGGCGAGGAACTTCTCGCGCGCCTCCGCATAGTCCGCCGCGAAGCAGACATTGTCCGCGGTCACCGGCTCGGGGCCTTACTTCGCGTCGGCCGCCAGCTGCATCTTGATGATCTTGTCGGGATCGCTGACCGAGCCGTTGCGGTTCTTGTCGCCCTTCTTGACCTTGTCGATGTTGTCCATGCCCTCGATGATGCGGCCCCAGACGGTGTACTGGTTGTCGAGGAACTTGGCGTCGGCGAAGCAGATGAAGAACTGGCTGTCGCCCGAGTTCGGGTCCTGGGCGCGGGCCATCGACACGGTGCCGCGCACATGCGGCTCCTTGGAGAATTCGGCCTTCAGCTTCTTGCCGGAGCCGCCGGTGCCGTTGCCGAGCGGATCGCCGGTCTGGGCCATGAAGCCCTCGATCACTCGGTGGAAGACGACGCCGTCGTAGAAGCCCTGCTTCACCAGCTCCTTGATGCGGGCGACATGGCCGGGGGCGAGGTCGGGGCGGGTCTCGATGACGACCCTGCCGGTCTTCAGCTCCATATAGATCAGATTGTCCTTGTCGGCAGCATCGGCGGTCGAGCCTAGGCCGAGAACGGCGGCGATGGCGAGGGCGGCAGAGAACGTCTTGCGTGACATGGCGAACCATCTCGAATGGAAGGGGGAGCCCCTTCTAGCAGATCGTCCGGACGGGCGGAAAGCTACCCGGCGCGGCCCGTCCGGAGGGCTGCCCAATCATTGGGCGCACCGCCGGCCGTCCGCTGGTTCGACTTTTCTCCATCTATCTAAGCCCTTGCCGCCGTGTAATATCGCCGGCGGCAGGCTCGACATGCGCGCCGAAGGGTGCCGGGGCCTGGGGAACAAGAACCTCGATATCCGGGAGAAAACGCATGGAGAGACGTAAATTCCTCAAGGCCGCCGGCATCGGTGCCGCTGCCAGCGTGGTCGCGGCGCCCGCGATCGCGCAGTCGATGCCCGAAGTCAAATGGCGCATGACCTCGAGCTTTCCGAAGAGCCTGGACACGCTGTTCGGCGGCGCCGAGGTGCTGGCCAAGCGGGTCGCCGAGGCCACCGACAACAAGTTCCAGATCCAGGTCTTCGCCGGCGGCGAGATCGTGCCGGCGTTGCAGGCGCTCGATGCGGTTCAGGCCGGTACCGTCGAGGCCGGCCACACGGCGAGTTACTACTACATCGGCAAGGACCCGACCTTCGCCTTCGCCACCGCGATTCCGTTCGGTCCGAACACGCGCCAGCACAACGCGTGGATGTACCACGGCGGCGGTATCCAGGCGATGAACGACTTCTACAAGGACTACAACGTCATCGGCCTTCCGGCCGGCAACACCTGCGGGCAGATGGGCGGCTGGTTCCGCAAGGAGATCAAGACGCTCGATGACCTCAAGGGCCTCAAGTACCGGATCGGCGGCTTCGCCGGCCAGGTGATGTCCAAGCTCGGCGTCGTCCCCCAGCAGATTGCCGGCGGCGACATCTACCCGGCGCTGGAGAAGGGCACCGTCGACGCGGCCGAATGGGTCGGCCCCTATGACGACGAGAAGCTCGGCTTCAACAAGATCGCCAAGTTCTACTACTATCCCGGCTGGTGGGAAGGCTCGGCGGGCCTGACCGCGATGTTCAACCTGGGTGCGTGGCAGAAGCTGCCGAAGGCCTATCAGGCGATCCTCGAGGCTGCCTGCGCCGATGCGAACCTGTGGATGATGACCAAGTACGACGCGGTCAATCCGGCGGCGCTGCGCAAGCTGATCGCCGGCGGCACGCAGCTTCGGGGCTTCCCGCGCGAGGTCATGGAGGCCTGCTACGACTCCGCGCAGCAGCTTTATGCCGAGACCAACGCGAAGAACGCCAAGTTCAAGAAGGTCTATGACCAGTGGCGCGAGTTCCGGAACAGCCAGCTCGAGTGGTTCCGGGTGACCGAGAACAGCTTCGATTCGTACATGATGGCGAAGTCGCGCGAGCGTAAGGTCTGAGCGACCCAGGCAAGCACCTCACGTAAGGAGGGCCCCGTCGCGAGACGGGGCCCTTTCTCTTTGTGGACGCGAAGTTCTGGCGTCCTCGCCGCTATGCGGCTGCGGGCCGGCTTACGGCGAGGTCTTTTCCTCCGGCGTGTCTTCCGAGGGAATTTCGTCCTGGGGCTCCAGCGGCACCTCGATCCGGATCGTCGCCGGATCGACGTTCAGCGGCTTGTCGAGGAAGACCGTCACCAGCTTGGGGAAGAAGATGACGAGGAGGACCATCACGACCTGCAGGAACACGAACGGGATCGCGCCCCAGTAGATGTCGGAGGTCTTGATCTCCTTCGGCGCGACGCTGCGGAGATAGAAGAGCGCGAAGCCGAAGGGCGGGTGCATGAACGAGGTCTGCATGTTCACGCAGAGGATGACGCCGAACCAGATCAGCGCCGCGTCCGCGCCGACGACCGGCGTCAGCAGCTTCAGCGCCACCGGCGCCAGCATCGGCACGATGATGAAGGCGATCTCGAAGAAATCGAGGAAGAAGGC
>CAMBVS010000094.1 GCA_945871425.1 Rhizobium sp. Q54
AAGCTCATGAAGCCCAGCTTGACGCCGTGGCGCTTCTCGAAGGCCTCCTTGTAGGAGTCCCTCAGGGCCATGACCTGGGTCATGTCCACCTCGTTGAAGGTGGTGAGCATGGCCGCGGTGTTCTGGGCCTGCTTCAGGCGCTCGGCGATCCGCTTCCTCAAGCGGGTCATCCTGACCCGCTCCTCGCGGAGACCGAGGTCGCGCGGCTTGGATGGCGCGGCGGGCGTGGCCGGCTTCGCTTCGACCGCCTGGATCACGTCACCCTTGGTGAGCCGGCCGTCCTTGCCGGTGCCCGCGATCTTCGACGGATCGGCCTTGGTCTCTTCCAGCATCTTGCGCACCGCCGGCGACAGCGGCGCGGCGGCGGTGGCGGCGGGCTTTGCGGCCGGTGCCGGGGCGGGCGCGGCGGCAGCCGGCTTGGGAGCGGGCTTCGCGGCGGCAGCGCCCCCGGCTCCTTCGGTGATCGATCCCAGGACTCCGCCGACCGCCACGGTCGCTCCCGCCGCGGCGACGATCTCACCCAGCGTGCCGGCTGCGGTTGCGTTCACCTCGAGGGTGACCTTGTCGGTCTCCAGCTCGACCAGCGGCTCGTCGCGGGCAACCGCGTCGCCGACGTTCTTCAGCCACTTGGCGACGGTCGCCTCGGTGACGGACTCGCCCAGCGCGGGCACCTTGATCTCGGTCGCCATGATCGCGTTCTTTCTCCGTCTCAGGCCTTGAGCGTCAGTGCTTCGTTGAGCAGCTCGGCTTCCTCGCGATTGTGCCGGCGAAGGAGCCCGGTCGCCGTCGCCGCAGCCGCCGGCCGCCCGACATAGCGCGGCCGCGACGCCTTGCTGCCGGCCTCGCCCAGGCATTGCTCGATCCGGCGGTCGACGAAGAACCAGGGCCCGGCATTCTCCGGCTCTTCCTGGCACCAGATGACATCGGCCTTGGGGAAACGCTGCAGCTCCTTGGTCAGCGCATTGAACGGGAACGGATAGATCTGCTCGAGGCGCATCAGGTAGACGTCCTTGACGCCGCGCTTGGCCCGTTCCTCGTAGAGGTCGTAGTAGATCTTGCCCGAGCAGAGCACGACCCGCTTGATCTTCTCGTCGGCGACCACCTCGCCGTCGTCCCAGAGGATGCGGTGGAAGGTCGAGCCCGGCCCCATCTCGGCCAGCTTCGAGATCACCATCTTGTGGCGCAGCAGCGACTTCGGCGACATCACGATCAGGGGTTTCCGGTAGGGCCGTTTGACCTGGCGCCGGAGCGCATGGAAGTAGTTGGCGGGGGTCGTGCAGTTGACGACCTGCAGATTGTCCTCGCCGCAGAGCTGGAGCATGCGCTCGAGCCGGGCCGAGGAATGCTCCGGCCCCGCACCCTCGTAGCCGTGCGGCAGCAGCATGACCAGGCCCGACATGCGCAGCCACTTGATCTCGCCGGCGGCGATGAACTGGTCGATGATGATCTGGGCGCCGTTGACGAAGTCGCCGAACTGCGCCTCCCACAGCACCAGCACGTTCGGATCGGCCAGTGTGTAGCCGTATTCGAATCCCAGCACCGCCTGCTCCGAGAGCGGGCTGTCATGGACTTCGAAGGTCGCCTGGCCCTCGCGGACGTTATTCAGCGGGATGAAACGCTGCTCGGTCTCCTGGTCGACCAGGACGGCATGGCGATGGCTGAAGGTGCCGCGGCCGGAATCCTGCCCCGAGAGGCGGACAGGAACGCCCTCGGCGACCAGCGTGCCGAAGGCGAGCGCCTCGCCCAAGGCCCAGTCGATGCCCTCGCCGGTCTCGATCATCTTCTTCTTGGCCTCGAGCTGGCGCACCAGCTTCGAGTTGACCTTGAAGCCCCCCGGCACGGTGCCGAGCGCCTTGCCGACCTCCTTCAAGGTGGGAAGGTCGACGGCGGTGTCGCCGCGGCGGTCGTCGTTGGAGGCGAGGCCGAGGCCGATCCACTTGCCTTCGAGCCAATCGGCCTTGTTCGGACGATAGGACGTCGCCGCCTGGAACTCCGTCTCCAGCATGTCGCGGAACGAGGCGACCATGCCGTCGGCCTCGTCCTTGGTGACGACGCCCTCTTCGATCAGCCGGCCGGCATAGATCTCGCGCGTCGTCGGCTGCACCGCGATCTTCTTGTACATCAGCGGCTGGGTGAACATCGGCTCGTCGGACTCGTTGTGGCCGAAGCGCCGGTAGCAGAACATGTCGATGACGACGTCGGAGCCGAACTGCTGACGATACTCGGTGGCGATGCGCGAGACGTGCACCACCGATTCCGGATCGTCGCCGTTCACATGGAAGATCGGCGCGTCGACCATCTTCGCCACGTCCGAGGGATACGGCGAGGAGCGCGAGAAGCTCGGCGAGGTGGTGAAGCCGATCTGGTTGTTGACGATGAAGTGCAGCGTGCCGCCGGTGCGGTAGCCCTTGAGCTCCGACAGCATCAAGGTCTCTGGCACCAGGCCCTGGCCGGCGAACGCGGCATCGCCATGGAGGAGCAGCGGCAGGACCATCTTGCGGTCCTTGTCGCCGAGCTGCTGCTGCTTGGCGCGCGCCTTGCCCTCGACCACCGGATTGACCGCTTCCAGATGCGAGGGATTGGCGGTGAGCGACAGATGCACGACGTTGCCGTCGAACTCCCGGTCCGACGACGTGCCCATGTGGTACTTGACGTCGCCCGAGCCCTGCACTTCCTCGGGGTTCGCCGGATTGCCCTGGAACTCCGAGAACAGCGCCTTGAACGGCTTGCTCATGAAGTTGGTGAGGACGTTGAGGCGGCCGCGATGCGGCATGCCGATCACGACGTCCTTCAAGCCCAGCTGGCCGCCGCGCTTCAAGATCTGCTCGAGGCCGGGAATCAGCGCCTCGGCGCCATCGAGGCCGAAGCGCTTGGTGCCGACCCACTTGACGCCGCAGAAACGCTCGAAGGTCTCGGCCGCGATCAGCCGGCCGAGGATGGCGCGCTTGCCCTTGGGCGTGAAGTCGGTGTGGTTGCGCTCGCCCTCGATGCGCGCCTGGATCCAGGCGCGGCGGTCGGGATCGGTGATGTGCATGTATTCGACACCGACATTGCCGCAATATGTGGCCTGGGCAGCGGCGAGGATCTGGCGGAGAGGTGCGGCCTCGAAGCCGAGTTGGCCGGCGACGAAGATCGTGCGGTCTAAATCGGCCTCGCCGAAGCCGTATGTCGCGGGATCCAGCTCCGGATGGTATTTCGGCTTCTCGAGGCCGAGCGGGTCGAGGTTGGCGGCGAGATGGCCGCGCTCGCGATATGCACGGATAAGGGTGAGCGCGCGGAAGGAATCGACCGCCGCCGCCCGCACTTCGGATTCGCTGGCGCCTTTGCGGACGACGCCGGCGGCGGCCATGTCGTGACCGTTGCCGATGATACGCGCCGACCTGGGCTTCCAAGACGCGCCGGCGGCCTCGGACGCGACTGCCGCCGGGTCGTCGGTCAGGCCGGCGAAGAAGCTCCGCCAGCTGTCGTCGACCGCGTTCGGGTCGTCGACGTAGCGGGCATACATCTCGGCTATGAACGGCGCATTGGCGCCGCTTAGGAAGGTCGCTTCGGTTCCGCTTGCCATGTCGTCCTCGACGCTGAAGGGCTCTCTAGGCCCCCGCGCTCCCTTAAGTGGGGCGGTCGTCAGGCCCCCTTCAAGACCTCGACCATGGTCGAGCCGAGCGCTGCCGGCGATTCCGTCACCCGGATGCCCGCAGAACGCATCGCCTCGATCTTATCGCCGGCGCCTCCCTTGCCGCCGGAGATGATGGCGCCGGCATGGCCCATGCGGCGGCCCGGAGGCGCCGTCAGGCCGGCGATGAAGCCCACCATCGGTTTCTTCTTTTTTGCCTTCTTCAGGAACTCGGCCGCGTCCTCTTCGGCGGTGCCGCCGATCTCGCCGATAATGATGATGCCCGCGGTCGCGTCGTCGCCGAGGAACATCTCCAGGCAGTCGATGAAGTTGGTGCCGTTGACCGGATCGCCGCCGATGCCGATGCAGGTGGTCTGACCCAGCCCGGCCGCGGTGGTCTGACCGACCGCCTCATAGGTGAGCGTGCCGGAACGCGACACGATGCCGATCTTGCCCGGCCGATGAATATGGCCCGGCATGATGCCGATCTTGCACTCGCCGGGCGTGATGACGCCGGGGCAGTTGGGGCCGACGAGGCGGGTCCGGGTGCCGCTGAGGGCGCGCTTGACCTTGACCATGTCGAGGACGGGAATGCCCTCGGTGATGCAGACCACCAGCTTGAGCTCGGCGTCGATCGCTTCCAGGATCGCGTCGGCGGCGAAGGGCGGCGGCACGTAGATCACCGAGGCGTCGGCCTTGGTCCCGGCGACGGCGTCGCCGACCGTGTCGAACACCGGCAGGTTCAGGTGCTGGGTGCCGCCCTTGCCCGGCGTCACGCCGCCGACCATCCTGGTGCCGTAGGCGATCGCCTGCTCGGAGTGGAAGGTGCCCTGGGCGCCGGTGAAGCCCTGGCAGATGACGCGCGTGTCGCGTCCGACGAGGACTCCCATCAGGCCGCCTCCTTCACCGCTTTGACGATCTTCTCGGCGGCGTCGGCCAGGTTGTCGCCGGTGATGATCGGCAGGCCCGACTGGGCCAGGATCTTCTTGCCCAGCTCGACATTGGTGCCCTCGAGGCGGCAGACCAGCGGCACGTTGAGGCTGACCTCGCGGGCGGCGGCGACGACGCCCTCGGCGATGACGTCGCAGCGCATGATGCCGCCGAAGATGTTGACCAGGATGCCCTCGACGTTGGGGTCGGCGAGGATGATCTTGAAGGCCTGGGTCACCCGCTCCTTGGTGGCGCCGCCGCCGACGTCGAGGAAGTTGGCCGGCGTGCCGCCATAGAGCTTGATGATGTCCATCGTCGCCATGGCGAGGCCGGCGCCGTTGACCATGCAGCCGATCGAGCCGTCGAGCTTGATGTAGTTGAGGCCGTGGGAGGCGGCCTCGTGCTCGGAGGCGTCCTCCTCGTCGAGATCGCGGAGATCCTCGACGTCCTTGTGCCGGAAGAGCGCGTTGTCGTCGAAGTTCATCTTTGCGTCGAGGGCGATGACCTGGCCGGCCCCGGTCACCACCAGCGGGTTGATTTCGACCAGCGAGGCGTCGAGATCGACGAAGGCCTTGTAGAGCGCGGTCATGAACTTGACCGCCGATCCGACCTGGGGACCCTCGAGCTTGAGACCATAGGCGAGCGTGCGGGCATGATGGGGCTGGAAGCCCGCCGCCGGGTCGATCGCCACCTTGAGGATCTTCTCGGGGTGCTTAGCCGCGACTTCCTCGATGTCCATGCCGCCTTCGGTCGACGCCATGATTGTCACGCGGTGCGTGCCGCGGTCGACCAGCATGCCGAGATAGAGTTCGCGCTTGATGTCGCAGCCTTCCTCGACATAGATGCGCTTGACCTCTTTGCCTTCGGCCCCGGTCTGCTTGGTGACCAACACCTGGCCCAGCATCGCCGCAGCATGGTCGCGAACTTCCTGCTGGCTCTTGGCGAGGCGAACGCCGCCCTTGCCGTTCGGATCGTCCTTGAAGCGCCCGGCGCCGCGCCCGCCGGCGTGGATCTGCGACTTGACGACCCAGACCGGGCCACCGAGTTCGCGGGCGACCTTTTCCGCCTCGTCGGGCGTGTAGGCGACCGCCCCCTTGGG
>CAMBVS010000095.1 GCA_945871425.1 Rhizobium sp. Q54
CAGGCCGGATCGAAGCTGTCCCACACGGTGGCATCGGTGAAGCAGGGGCGCACGGTCGCGAGGTTGAGGCCGGGGATGCGCGCCAGATAGGGCAGCGGCGGCATGTTCATGATCGACATGCACGGCACCTTGGCCTTGGCGACGCGGTCGAGCAGCTGGCGGACGCCGTCGGAGCGGTATTGCGGCTCCTGCATGGCGAGCACGACGAGGTCGTAGCCCTTGGGATCGACGCCGTCGGGCGGGGATGCGGAGAGCTTGCCCGGCAGCTTCCGGCTGTCGACCTCGACCAGCCCCTCCTTCCCCTTCACCGGCATCCGCACCCGGGCCCCTTCGGCATTGAACAGGTCGGCCTCGGCCTTCAGGCAGACCAGATGCGCGTTGTGGCCGGCGAGCAGCAGCTTGGTCGCCAGCAGCGAACCGTAGGAGGCGCCCAGGATGAGGGTGTTGATCGGCGTCGGCATATCGCTTGTCTTCCTTCGCGGCGGTCGGCCGGCAGTGGCCAGTCGAGATCCAGGTCGGGCCGAAATCTAGTTCATGATCGGCCGCGGAGCCACCGGTTGGTGGCCGCGGGCCGTCCCGAAGGGCTCAGGGACGGCCGGGCGGCGTGATCCCGGGCGGCCAGAACCGGCAGGAGACACCGTGGCCCGGGCCGACCTCGTGCCATTCGGAGGCCCCGGTCGCGGCGTGGTCCTCGCCGAAGACGCAAGGCCCCTGCTCGCCGTCGCGGCCGCGGAACTGCGGGTCGGGGGCGATGTCGGCGAGCTTGGCGCGCTGGCGGGCGGGATCGGGGACCGGCACCGCCTCCAGGAGGTTCCGCGTATAGGGGTGCGCGGGGTTGTCATAGACGTCGTCGGCATCGCCGAGCTCGACGATCCGCCCGCCATACATCACCGCCACCCGGTGCGCGACCGCGCGGACGATGGCGAGGTCATGGGCGATGAACAGGTATGACAGGCGCAGCTTGGCCTGGAGGTCGTGCAGCAGGTCGACGATCTGCGCCTGGGTGCGGACGTCGAGGGCCGAGACCGGCTCGTCGCAGACGACGAAGTCCGGGTTCACCGCCAGCGCGCGCGCGATGACGATGCGCTGGCGCTGGCCGCCGGAGAACTCGTGCGGATAGCGCTTCACCACCGCCGGGTCCATGTTGACGAGCGTCATCAGCTCGGCGACCCGCTCGGGGATCTGAGCCGGCGGCACCGAGCCATGCACCTTCAAGGGCTCGGCCAGGATATCGGCGACCTTCATCCTGGGGTGCAGGCTGGAATAGGGGTTCTGCAGGACGAACTGCATGTGGCGGCGCATCTTCCGCAGCTCCGTCCGCGGCATTCCGGTCAGCTGGTGGCCGAGCAGATGCACCGAGCCGCCGGTCACCGGCTGCAGCTGCAGGATGGCGCGGCCGGTGGTGGTCTTGCCCGAGCCCGACTCGCCGACCAGGCCGACGGTCTGGCCGGGCTGGATGTCGAAGGAGACGCGGTCGACGGCGCGCACCGGCGGCCGGCCCCGCCGCGGCGGGAAGGTCACCGAGAGGTCGCGAACGCGGAGCAGCGGCGCGGCGCCGGTCATGCCGGCCGCCTCGTCGACTCGATCCGCGGCACCGCTGCCAGGAGAGCCTGGGTGTAGGCGTGCTTTGGTGCCGCGAACAGCGTGTCGACCTCGCCGGACTCGACGATGTCGCCGCGATGCATGACGTAGACCCGCTCGACCATGCCGGCGATCACGCCGAAGTCGTGGGTGATCAGCATCAGCGCCATGCCGAGCTCGCGGCGGAGCCGCATCAGGAGGCGCAGGATCTGCGCCTGGACGGTGACGTCGAGCGCCGTCGTCGGCTCGTCGGCGATCAGCAGGTCGGGCTGGCAGGAGACCGAGATCGCGATCAGGACCCGCTGGCGCATGCCGCCCGAGAACTGGTGCGGGAAATCATCGGCGCGGATGGCGGGATCGCGGATGCCGACCAGCCCCAGGAGCTCGACCGTGCGCTTGCGCGCCGCCCGGGTGGAGACGCCGGTGTGGCGGACCAGCATGTCGTCGATCTGGGCACCGACGCTCATCACCGGGTTGAGAGAGGCCATCGGGTCCTGGAACACCATGGCGATGCGCCGGCCGCGGACGTCGCGCATCTCGCGCTCGGTGAGGCTCAGCAGTTCCTGGCCCTGGAAGCGGATGCGCCCGCCCCACTCGATCGAAGAGCCTTCGGGGGCGAGGCGCATGACCGCGCGGGCGGTCACGCTTTTCCCCGAGCCGGACTCGCCGACGAAGCCGACCGCCTCGCCCGGTGCGATGTCGAAGGAGATGCCGTTGACGACGCGCGACGGCGCCCCGTCCCGGTGGAAGGTGGCGGTCAGGTCGCGGACCTCGAGCAGCGAGGCGGGTTTGCCGGTCATCGGCTGCCCACGTCGAGCATCTCGCGAAGGCCGTTGGCCAGCACGATGAAGGTGAGCGAGGCGAAGACGATGGCGACGGCCGGGCCGATCACGGTCAAGGGCGCCAGCTCCATGAACTGGCGGGCTTCCGCCAGCATGCTGCCCCAGTTGGGATCGGGCGGCGGCGGGCCCAATCCTAAGAACGACAGCGCGGTCACGGTGAAGATGGTGTTGGCCAGGATCAGGCTGGTCTGCACCAGGATCGGCGAGACCACCAGGGGCAGCACGTGGCGGAGCGCGATCGCGAACTCGCCGACGCCGACGCTGCGGGCCGCCTCGACATGGTCCCAGCGCTTGACGCTGAGCACCGGCCCCCGCACCACCCGCGCCATCGCCGGCGTGTAGACGACCGCGATGGTGAGGATCAGGTTCTTCACCGTCGGTCCCAGCGCCGCCACCACCGCGATCGCCAGCAGGAAGACCGGGAAGGCGAAGACGACGTCCAGCAGCCGCATGATGGTCAGGTCGACGCGGCCGCCGACATATCCCGACAGCAGGCCCAGGACCAGCCCTGCCGCCAGCGCCAGGGCAACCGCGACGAAGGTGATCATGAGCGTGCCGCGACCGCCGACGATCAGCCGGCTCAACAGGTCGCGGCCGATGGAATCGGTGCCGAGCCAGTGGAGCGCGGTCGGCCCGTCCAGCGAGTTGGGCGAGGTGGCGGACGGGCTGTAGGGTGCGATCGACGGACCGAGGGCGACGATCAGCAGCAGGACTGCCAGCATCGCCAGCCCGATCGCCACCAGCAGCTGGCCGCGGCTCCTGAGACGGGACGAGGCGTCAGTCATAGGACACCCGCGCATCGACCCTGGCATAGGCGATGTCGACCAGGACGTTCATCAGCAGCACGATGGTGGAGGAGACCAGCACGATCGCCTGGATCACCGGGTAGTCGCGCCGGCTGACGGAGTCGAACAGGTACTGCCCCATGCCCGGGATGGTGAAGATCGTCTCGATCAGGATGCTGCCGCCGAGAAGCGCGGCGAGCTGCAGGCCCGTCACCGTGATCACCGGCGTCAGCGCGTTCTTCACCAGGTAGTTGCCGAGGATGGTGCGGGCGAGCAGGCCCTTGGCTCTCGCCACCATCACATAGTCCTGGCTCGAGACCTCGAGGACGGCGGCACGCGTGTTCTCGGAGACGGTCACCGACACGGTCAGCGCCAGCGACAGCGCCGGCAGCAGCAGGCTGCCGATGTTGCCGAGCGGGTCGCGCGCGAAGGGGACGTAGTTGAAGATGCCGATGGTCGGGAAGTAGAGGCCGAACAGCAGCACGATCAGCGTCGCGACGACGAAGTTCGGTACCGCCAGCAACAGGCTGTTCAACCCGCGCACGACCCAGTCCGTCCGACCGCGCAGCCTGGCCGAGGCGAGGCCGGTGGTCGCCCCCATGAGCATCGCCAGCAACCCGGCCATCAGCGTCAGCTCGGCGGTCACCGCAAGGCGCGGCAAGAGCTCGCTCACCACCGACTTCTTGGTGGCGAACGAGGTGCCGAGGTCGCCGGCGAGCGCGTTGCCGAGCCAGATCCCGTACTGCTCCCAGATCGGCCGGTCGAGGCCGAGGTTGCGCCTGGTGACGGCGAGAACCTCGTCGGAGACCGCCGTGGTGCCGGCGGCGGCCAGCACGAAGTCGCCCGGCAGCGCCCGCATCAGCCCGAACGCGATGATCGAGACGCCGAACAGGATCGGCACCGTCAGCGCGAGGCGGACGAGAATCATACGCAGCATTGTCTCGCCCGCCGTCGCGTCGGCGGTCTAGTCCGGCCTAGGCCTTGTCCAGCCAGGTCGTGCGCACGAAGCTCCGGATGTTGGAGGCCAGCGCGACGTAGCCCTTCACGTAGCTCCACCAACCTTCCCAGCGCAGCGGATACTGGTAGATGTCGAGCACATAGGCCTGATCGGCGATGCGCTTCTGGATCGCCAGGTAGGCCGTGGCCCGCTTCGCCGGGTCGAGGATGGTGCGGGCGTCGATGATCATCTTGTCGAGCTCGGCATCCGCCATGCCCTGGGCCTTGCCCGACGGGTTGGTCGAGAGCATGCGCGAGACGATCGCGTCCGGATCCGGGCTCCAGCTCAGCGCCACCGAGAGCAGCGTCGGGTACTCGCCCTTCAGCCACATGGCGATCAGGGGCGCGGTCTCCATCGGCTTGATCGCGACCTTGATGCCGGCCGCGGCCCATTGCTGCTGCAGGATCTGAGCGCAGCTGACGTCGAGCGGGTTGGCGGCGACGACGATGTACTCGCCGAGATCGATGCCGTTCGGATGCCCGGCCTCGGCCAGCAGCTTCTTCGCGGCTGCGATGTCGGTCTTGTAGTAGGGCATCTCGCCGACACCGTCATAGCCGCCGACATGGCTCTCCGGCACCATCGCGGCCACCTTGCCCGAGCCGCCGAGCACGGTGTCGAGGCAGCCCTTGCGGTCGGTGGCGAGGCTGAGCGCGCGCCGTACCTTCACGTCGTCGAGCGGCTTCGCCTTCATGTTCATCCACACCGGGAAGGTGCGGGTGGTCTTGCCCGGCGCGTTCACCAGGTCGGGCGAGGTGCGGACGATCTGGGCCGAGACCTTGGGGTCCTTGAACCAGGTCATGTCGATCGCCTTCGAGCGCAGCGC
>CAMBVS010000096.1 GCA_945871425.1 Rhizobium sp. Q54
AGGCGTCTCGTGCTGAGCAGGCCCGCGCGTTCGCTCGACGGCCAGGTCCGGGCGTCGGTCAGATGGTAGAGATGCTGGAACAATCGCGATGCCTCGTCGGCCGCTTACTTCAGCTTGCCGCGCCCCAGGATCGCCCACACCACCTCGACCTTGCCCTTGCGGATGCCGACCAACTCGTCGTGCAGGTTGAGCGTGGTGTCGGTGTAGCCGACGACGAACTCGACCTTCTCGCCGATGCGCGGGGTGTCGCTGGGTTCGGCCAGGTTGACGATGGTGTGCTCGGCCGAGAGCGCCATGCCGGTGATCTTCGGCAGGCCGATTGGCTCCGGCATCGCCGCGTCACCGGTCATCGTCTTCTTGCCGGCATCGCAGATGATGCGCGCCGGATCGGGTCGGCTGGTCACCTGCGCGAGCACAGTCATCGCATAAGGATGGTCGACGCCGAAGCTCTTGCGATAGAGCACGTCGCCGAAGATGCCGCCGCCGGCCTGAACCTCGGTGATGCCCTTCTGCGTCGCGGTGATCCAGTAGGTGCCGGTGCCGCCGCAGCTGACGATGCCGATCTCGACGCCGGCATCGCGGCATGACTTCACGGTACCGAGGAAGGTCCTGATCGCGCCTTCGATCGCGGTCTTCTTCTCCGCCGGATCGGTGATGCGCAGCGTATGCGCTTCCCAGGTCATCAGGCCGGCGAGCTTCACGCCCTTCAGCGCCGCCACCTTCTTCGCCAGGTCGACCGCCGGCTGGCCCGGCAGCGTGCCGGCGCGGTTCATGCCGGTGTTGACCTCGATCAGCACGCGGACGCGGACGCCGATGGCACGGGCGGCGGCGTCGATCTCCTGGATGTTGTCCCAGTTGTCGACGGCCACCATGACGTCGGAATGGCGCTGCAGGTTGACCAGGCGCTGGATCTTCACCGGGCCGACGATCTGGTTGGCGACCAGGATGTCGCCGATGCCGCCGGCGGCCATCACCTCGGCCTCGCCCAGCTTGGCGCAGGTGACGCCGATGGCGCCGGCCTTGATCAGACGGTGGGCGAGCGCCGGGATCTTCATCCCCTTGGTGTGCGGGCGCCAGTTGACCTTCCGGTCGCGGAAGGTCTTCGCCATTTTGGCGGTGTTGGCCTCCATGACGTCGAGGTCGACGAGCAGGACCGGCGTGTCGAGCGCCGTCTTCGGCTGGCCGATGGTGCCGATGGAAGCGGGGGCGAAGGCGCGAGAGTCGTCCATGATCAGATGTCCGTTGCCAGGTGGGCGACGCAGTCGCCGGGTTCGACGCGGCCGTAGTGGCGCTTGCAGACCACCACGCCGTCGCGCTTGAAGTACACGGGCACGCCCTTCCGCTCCGGATTGTCGATGAAGTGGACGGTGCCGCAGAGCTGGCCCTTCTTGATCTCGTCGCCGAGCATGGTCGCCGGCTCGAACAGGCCGGGCTCGGGCGCGTGCACGTAGTAGTCGTGGCCGCCCAGCTCCATCAGCCGGGTCTTCTTCGCCGCCGGCACCTTGAAGCGCTTCAAGGTCTTCAGCACGCCGAGATGGGCGAGGGCTCTCAGCGTACCGTTGCGGGTGATGCCGACGCCGTCGGGGTTGACCGAGGCGGTGCCGCCGTATTCGCCGCCGAGATAGGGGATCTTCCGGCGATGGCCCGAGGATGCCGCGAGGCGCCCGTCCGGCGGCGCGGTCACCCGGCAGCTCCGGGGCGCGCCGAAGGCGTTCATGATGCCCTCGGCCTTGTCGTCCAGCTTCTTGTCCTCGCCGGTCTGGTAGAAGGCGGCGAAGGGCAGGTAGTCGAGCGAGCCGCCACCGGAATGGAGGTCGAGCCAGGCGTCGCACTCCGGCACCAGGATGTCGTCGATGTAGTGCGCGATCTGCCAGGTCGGCGTGCCGTTGGCATTGCCGGGGAAGGCGCGGTTCAGGTTGCCGGCATCCAGCGGCGAGACCCGGGCGCCGGCCATCGCCGCCGGCAGGTTGGCGGCCGGCAGCACGATGATGCGGCCCTTGATGTCGGAAACCTCGAGGTCCTGGATCAGGCGGACCAAAGTCACCTGGCCCTCGTACTCGTCGCCGTGGTTGCCGGCCATCAGCAGCACCGTCGGGCCGCTGCCGTTCTTCAGGACGGCGATCGGGATGTCGATGTGGCCGTAGGCCGAGCGGGTGACGGAGTAGGGCAGATGAAGCCGCCCGACCTGCTTGCCGGCCTTGTTGAAGTCGAGCTCGGTCCAGATCGACGAGGTTCCGGATCTGATCATGGTGCGTTGCGGCTTTCCGGGAGGGTTGTTTCCGATCGGAATTAAGCATGCGCCGCCCTGCGTGGCCAAGCGCCATCGGGCGGGCGCGGAACCGGCGGCATTGGCGCGATGGAGGAAACCCCCCATATCCTCCTGGCGGCGCCATCCGGCGCCGGTTCCTCCCGTCCGACAGGCAGCCTCCCCGTGATCCCCTTCTCCGTCCTCGACCTCTCCCCGATCATCGCCGGCGGCGATGCCGGCCTGGCCTTCCGCAACTCGCTCGACCTGGCGCAGCATACCGAGCGTTGGGGCTATCTCCGCTATTGGATGGCCGAGCATCACAACATGCCGGGCATCGCCAGCGCGGCGACTTCGGTGGTCATCGCCCATGTCGCCGGCGGCACCAAGACCATCCGGGTTGGCGCCGGCGGGATCATGCTGCCGAACCACGCGCCGCTGGTCATCGCCGAGCAGTTCGGCACGCTGGAGGCGCTCTTTCCCGGACGCATCGATCTCGGCCTCGGCCGGGCACCGGGCACCGACCAGCTGACGGCCCACGCGCTTCGCCGCGCGCTCTCGGGCAGTGCCGACAACTTCCCCCAGGACGTGCTGGAGCTTCAGGCCTATTTCGCCCCGGCCCAGCCCGACCAGGCGGTGCGCGCGGTTCCCGGCGCCGGGCTCAACGTGCCGATCTGGATCTTAGGATCGAGCCTGTTCGGCGCCCAGCTCGCCGCTGCACTCGGTCTTCCTTTCGCCTTCGCCTCGCATTTCGCGCCCGACCACCTGATGGAGGCGCTCGAGATCTATCGCCACCAGTTCGTGCCGCGGGGCGGGCTGGAGAAGCCCTATGCCATGGCCGGCCTGAGCGTGGTCGCCGCCGACACCGATGAGGACGCGCGGCGCCTGTTCACCTCGCTGCAGCGATCCTGGATCAACCTTCGCCGCGGCAATCCCGGCCCGCTGCAGCCGCCGGTCGACACGCTGGACGGCTGGTGGTCGCCGCGCGAGAAGGCCGGGGTCGAGCACGGCATGCGGCTCGCCATCGCCGGATCGCCGGCGACGGTGAAGACGCGCATCGCCGCGTTCCTGAAGGAGACCGGCGCCGACGAGCTGATCATCACCGGCCAGATCTACGAGCATAGGGCGCGGCTGCGTTCGTTCGAGATCATCGCCGGCCTCCGCGACGAGATGGCGAAAGGGGAATATCCCGCCTCCGCCGCCTGACGCGTCGGCTTGCGGGGCCGGGGGCCGTCTGATAGTGCCGAAAGGGCCTGTCGATCCTTCGGAGCGCCCGCCCATGACCGCGATCACTGAGACCACCCGCGTCCGCATCCGTCCGCTCGGCGGTGCCCTGGGCGCAGAGGCGACCGGTGGAGATCTCAACGATCTCTCGGCCGCCGACGAGGCCTCGATCCGGCAGGGGCTGCTCGACCATGCCGTGCTCCGCCTCCGCGGCTACCGGCTGGACGACGTCGAGTTCACCCGCTTCGCCGGGCGCCTCGGCGAGCTGCAGGGATCGCCGGCCTATACGAAGTACAAGAAGGTCTATGTCGCCGAATCCCCGATGATGAGCGTCGTCTCCAACATCGTGGAGAACGGCGAGGCGATCGGCCATCACGGCGACGGCGAGCTCGCCTGGCATACGGACCTCTCCTTCACCGACTATCCCTCCGAATACACCATGCTATTGGCGCGCGAGGTGCCGCCGACCGGCGGCAACACCTGCTTCGCCGACATGTACAGGGCCTATGAGGCACTGCCCGAGGCGCTGAAGGAATGGGTCGCCAGGCTGAAGATCAAGCAGCAGGAGAGCCACAATCCCCAGGGCGGGACCTGGCCGGGCTACAGCGACATAGAGACCGACGACGTGCGCGAGATGCCGGGGCCGATCCATCCGATCGTCCGCACCCATCCGGTGAGCGGGCGGAAGACGCTCTATCTCGGCCGCCGCTTCGGCGCCTACGTCCCCGGCCTGCCGCTGGCCAAGAGCGAGGCGTTGCTGGACGAACTCTGGTCCTATGGCGCCTTGCCGGAGAACACCTGGACCCAGGAGTGGCAGCTCGGCGACCTGATCATCTGGGACAACCGCTGCACCATGCACCGCCGCGACGCCTTCGTCGGCATGGGCCGCCGGCGCATGCATGGGCTGATGACGCGCGGGAGCCGGCCGGAATAGGTTGGGGCGAAGAGCGCGCGTCGCGGCGACCGCCTCTTGCCGTCGCCGATGGCGACCCTTTTTGAACGCTTATCGAACCATGTGCCTCGCGCCAGTGCCGGAGTTCCGACAGGTGCTTGAGGGAATCCGGGAGATGCGGCTCGCCGCGTAGCGCTTCGCAGTACGCGCCCTTGTGCCGGTGTTGATCGGGCTATCTGAAGCGCAGACCTGTCATTGATGGGGGAACGGGACAACCGCAGTCGCGGACCTTCTGGAAGGCCCGCTACCTTGCCCGCAGAGGCGTCCGACACGCAGCCGACGACTCGCCCGGCGCGCTACCCGATCTTGAACCGGTTCCGGATCGCGAGCAGCAGGAGGAAGAGGAGCAGCGCGCCGAGGGTGCCTTGCGCGATCGAAGCGAGTTCGATCGAGATCGGCACCTTGATCGTCCATCCGAGGAACGG
>CAMBVS010000097.1 GCA_945871425.1 Rhizobium sp. Q54
CGCCGGATCTCGCGCATGACCCGCCGGCGCACGAAATCCGGAACCTCGACCACCTCTGAGAGCGCGTCCAGCGCCAGCGTGACGTCGCTCACCTGCTCGGGCACCACGACGACGCGATAGTTCTGCTGGTTATGCGCCAGGATCTCGCCGTGGCGGTCGTAGATGACGCCTCGCGGCGGTGCCAGCAGGCGAAAATTGATGCGGTTGTCATCGGCGAGCTTCTGGTACTTCGCCGACTCGACCACCTGGAGGTAGTACATGCGGCCGACCAGCGTCGACAGCAGCAGGATCTTGCCGCCGGCCAGGAGGGCGGCGCGCCGGCCGAACAGCCTGCCGCGATCCTGGTCCTTGTCTTTCCTAAGGGGCACGTCAGTGCACCACGCCGCGATGGACGCGAACCAGCACCCAGGCGAAGCAGGGGAAGAGCGCGATGGTGGCCAGCGTCTGGAACAGCGGCCGCTCCGGCGGAACGAATCCGCCGAGGATGATCGAGGCCAGCGCCCAGGAGGCGAATCCCGCGGCGATCACCGCGACCGCAAGGCCGAACCAGACTAGGAGGAACGGCTTGCCGACGAAGGCCTTCCGCTGGCTGACGGCGACGCCGTGCAGGATCAGGAAGGCGAGCGAGCCGACGCCGAGCGGCGTGCCCGCCAATGCATCCTGGATGAAGCCGAGGCCGAAGACGGAGAGCGGCGGCATCAGGTCGGGGCGATAAACGGCCCAGTAGAAGACCGCGATCTGCGTCCCTGCCGGCGCGATCAGCGGCAGGCCGGGCACGCCGAAAGGGACCAGGCCGAAGAAGAGGAGGACGAGGACCGTAGCGCCTGGGGCGAGCCGACGGCCCCAGTCGTCCATCCGCTCGGACAGCGCCGGCGTCATCGCCGCTCGCGCCCGCGCGGCACCTCCGTCTGCACCACCGGCCCTTCCAGCTTGAAGTCGATGACGCGAACGAACTCGAGCCGGTTGAAGTCGACGAACGGCACGATCCGCATCGGACCATCGCCGGCGTCGGCGACGACGCCGACCGGCAGCCCGGGCGGGAAGCTGCCGCCGTCACCGGAGGTGACGATGCGTTCGCCCGGGTTCGGGTGCGCGGTCGAGGACAGATAGAGCAGGCGCGGCTGGTGGGAGTTGTCGCCGGCGAGCATGGCGCGCTCGCGCGTCGACTCGACCATCACCGGGATGCGGCTGTTCAGGTCGGTCAGCAGCAGCACCCGCGCCGAGCGGTCGCCGAGGGTGGCGACACGGCCGGCCAGCCCTTCCGAGGTCATCACCGCATTGCCCTTGCCGATCCCGGCCTTGGCCCCGGCCCCGATCAGGACCGAATGGACGAAGATGCCGCCGGCGTCGGCGACGACCCGGGCCGAGACCATGGTCGCCGGCGGCTCGGCGATCAGACGCGAGAGATCTCGGAGCTGGACGTTCTCCTGCTCGAGCCGGTTGGCGACGACCTGCCATTGGCGGAGACGCTCGTTCTCCTGCCGCAGCTGGGCGTTCTCGTCCTTGAGCCGGATCAGCTCGCGTCCGGTCTCGATGACGTCGGCGACGCGGGCCGCCGGTTCCGACATGAACGACAGGATCGGCGCCAGCGCATCCGCCATGGTCGCGCGCATGCGCTCGATCAGCAAAAGGTCGGCCTTGCCGAGGATCATCAGCGCGAAGGCGCCGAGGACCAGCAGCGGATAGACGAAGCGATGGGCGAACCCGCGAAGAGGGAGCGCCAGCCGCTTGGCCATGCGATATCCCGGCTCGCGCATCCCCCCTCCTCCTCCCTACGACCCTAGTAAGAGGGAATGAGCACGCTCCTCAGCGTACCCATCTCCTCGAGGCAGCGCCCGGTGCCGAGCGCGACGCATGACAGCGGGTCATCGGCGATCGAGACCGGAAGACCGGTCGCGTGCCGGAGCACAAGGTCGAGGTTGCCGAGCAACGCGCCGCCGCCGGTGAGCACGATGCCCTTGTCGACGATGTCGGCGGCGAGCTCGGGCGCGGTGTGCTCGAGCGCGACCTTTACTGCCTCGATGATGGCGCTGATCGGTTCGGCCAGGCTCTCGGCGATCTGGCGTTCGGAGATCACCAGCTCCTTCGGCACGCCGTTCATCAGGTCGCGGCCCTTGATGTGCATGGTGCGGCCCTCGCCATCCTCGGGCGGACAGGCGGAGCCGATCTCCTTCTTGATCCGCTCGGACGAGCCCTCGCCGACCAGCAGGTTATGGTTGCGGCGGATGTAGGCGATGATCGCCTCGTCCATCTTGTCGCCGCCGACGCGGACGGATCGCGAATAGACGATGCCGCCCAGCGAGAGCACGGCGACCTCGGTGGTGCCGCCGCCGATGTCGACCACCATCGATCCCGTGGGCTCGGTCACCGGAAGCCCGGCGCCGATCGCCGCCGCCATCGGCTCCTCGATCAGGAAGACGCGGCGGGCGCCGGCGGACTCGGCCGACTCCTGGATGGCGCGGCGCTCGACCGCGGTCGAGCCCGAGGGCACGCAGACGATTATCTGCGGGCTGGCGAAGGAGCGCCGGTTGTGCACCTTGCGGATGAAGTGCTTGATCATCTCCTCCGCCACCTCGAAGTCGGCGATGACGCCGTCTCGCAAGGGGCGGATGGCGGAGATGTTGCCAGGCGTGCGGCCCAGCATCAGCTTCGCCTCGTCGCCGACCGCGAGCACGGTCTTCTTGCCGCGCACGGTCGCGATGGCGACGACGGAGGGTTCGTTGAGGACGATGCCGCGGCCCTTGACGTAGACCAGCGTGTTCGCCGTGCCCAGGTCGATCGCCATGTCGGCGGAAAGCCAGCCGAGTACTTTTGAAAACATCTAGGAGGAACGGTCCTTCATCCGTGTGCGGCGGGAAAAGTCATGCGAAAATCGCGGCCGGCGCCTGCTTCTGGCGTTTGTCGAGGAGCTTGTTGAGGGCGTGGATGTAGGCACGTGCCGAGGCGACGATCGTGTCGACGTCGGAGGCTTGGCCGTTGACCGACTTGCCGGCCTCCTCCATGCGCACGGTCACCTGGGCCTGGGCGTCGGTCCCCTCGGTCACGGCGTGCACCTGATAGAGCTGAAGCTTCGCCTCGTGGGGAAACAGCATCTTGATCGCATTGAAAGTTGCGTCGACTGGTCCCTGCCCGCTCGCCTGGACCGAGCCCTCCTTGCCGTCGACCGAAAGCGAGAGCTCGGCGGTCTGCGGCCCGGTCGAGCCGCAGACGACCTTGAGCGAGAGGAAACGGATGTGGTCGTTGGCGCGGCCGACCTCGTCGTCGATCAGCGCGACGATGTCCTCGTCGTAGACGTGGCGCTTGCGATCCGCCAGCTCCTTGAAGCGCCGGAACGCCTCCTGCAGCGCGTTGTCGCCAAGATCGAGGCCGAGATCCTTCAGCTTCGCCTTGAAGGCAGCGCGGCCGGAGAGCTTGCCAAGCACCAGCTTCGAGCGGCTCAAGCCCACCGACTCGGGCGTCATGATCTCGTAGGTCTGCGCGTTCTTCAGCATCCCGTCCTGGTGGATGCCGCTCTCATGGGCGAAGGCGTTGGCGCCGACGATCGCCTTGTTCGGCTGGACGACGAAGCCGGTGACCGCCGAGACCAGGCGGGAGGCCTTGGTGATTAGCTCGGTCTTGACGCCGGTCGTGAACGGCATGAAGTCCGGGCGCGTCCTGAGCGCCATCACCACTTCTTCCAGCGCGGCGTTGCCGGCACGTTCGCCCAAGCCGTTGATCGTGCATTCGACCTGCCGGGCGCCAGCCTGGACCGCGGCCAGAGAGTTGGCGACGGCGAGGCCCAGGTCGTTGTGGCAATGGACCGAGATCACCGCCAGGTCGATGTTCGGCACCCGGTTCTTCAGCATGGCGATCAGCGCCCCGAACTCGGCCGGGACCGCATATCCGACCGTGTCCGGGATGTTGATGGTGCGGGCGCCGGCCTTGATCGCGCTCTCGACGCAGCGGCAGAGGAAGTCGTGCTCGGTGCGCGAGCCGTCCTCGGGGCTCCACTCGACGTCGTCGGTGTAGCGGCGCGCATGGGTGATGCTGTCGACCACCGCCTGGTGCACCTGGTCCGGCTCCATCTGGAGCTTGAACTTCATGTGCAGCGGGCTGGTGGAGATGAAGGTGTGGATGCGCTTGCGCTTGGCCGGCTTGAGCGCCTCGGCGGCGCGGTCGATGTCGCCTTTGGCGGCGCGCGCCAAGCCGGCGACGGTCGAGGTCTTCACCGCCTCGGCAATGCGTCGCACCGCCTCAAAGTCGCCGTTGGACGAGATCGGGAAGCCGGCCTCGATGATATCGACGCCCATGTCCTCGAGCAGAAGCGCGATCTTCAGCTTCTCGTCGAGATTCATCGACGCGCCCGGCGACTGCTCGCCGTCGCGCAGCGTCGTGTCGAAGATGAGGACGCGGTCCTTTGCCGACGTCATCCCGTCCTGCCTTCCAGCCATCCGCGCGAATCGGAAACCGCCCCCGGCACGCTC
>CAMBVS010000098.1 GCA_945871425.1 Rhizobium sp. Q54
CAAGGAGATGGGCGGGCTTCCCGACCTCATCTTCATCATCGACACCCACAAGGAGGCGATCGCCGTCCGCGAGGCGACCAAGCTCGGCATCCCGGTGGTCGCGGTGATCGATTCCAACTCCGATCCGGCCGGCGTCACCTACCCGGTGCCCGGCAATGACGACGCGCTCCGCGCCATCACGCTCTATTGCGACCTCGTCTCCTCGGCCGTTCTCGATGGCCTGCAGGCCGAGATGGTGGCCGCCGGCGTCGACATCGGTGAGTCGGAGGAGGTAACCGAAGAGGCTCCGGCCGACGAGGATGCAGCCCCGGCCGAAGCGGCTGCGGAACCGCAGCAGCCTTCCGAGGCGACCGCCTGACCGGACCCGCGTTTCCGATAGCGGATACCGGAACGGCGGCGTCTCGAACGCTGCCGTTTCGCCATGAACCGGACGTAAGACTTTTGAGAAGCGAAGGATAGAGACCGATGGCCGAGATCACCGCCCAGCTGGTGAAGGAGCTCCGCGAAAAGACCGGAGCCGGCATGATGGATTGCAAGAAGGCTCTGGCGGAGACCAAGGGCAACGTCGAGGAAGCCAGCGACTGGCTGCGCAAGAAGGGCCTTTCGGCCGCCGCCAAGAAGGCCGGCCGCATCGCCGCCGAAGGCCTGGTCGGCGTCGCCGCCAAGGGCACGCGCGGCGCGGTGGTCGAGGTCAATGCCGAGACCGACTTCGTCGCCCGCAACGACAAGTTCCAGGAGTTCGTGAAGGCGACGACCGAGATGGCGCTGCAGGCGAGCGGCGATGTCGAGGCGCTGAAGGCCGCGAAGATGGCGAGCGGCAAGACCGTCGGCGACGAGCTGACCGACCTCGTCGCCACCATCGGCGAGAACATGAACCTCCGCCGATCGGCCACGCTCTCGGTCGGCAGCGGCGTGGTGTCCTCCTATATGCACAACGCGCTGACCGCCGGGCTCGGCCGCATCGGCGTGCTGGTCGCGCTCGAGTCGACCGGCAATACCGCGAAGCTGCAGGAGCTGGCGCACAAGCTGTCGCTGCACGTCGCCGCCGCCAACCCGATCGCGCTGTCGACCGCCGACGTGCCGGCGGCGACCGTCGAGCGCGAGCGCAACATCCTGACCGAGCAGGCCCAGGCCAGCGGCCGCCCGCCCGAGGTCATCGCCAAGATGGTCGAGGGCCGCCTTCGCAAGTTCTACGAGGAGAGCGTGCTGCTCGAGCAGGTCTTCGTCGTCGACGGCGAGACCAAGGTCTCCAAGGTGGTCGAGCAGGCCGCCAAGGAAGCGGGGGCGCCGATCAAGGTCGCGGGCTTCATCCGCTACGCCCTCGGCGAGGGCATCGAGAAGAAGCAGGAAGACTTCGCGGCCGAGGTCGCGGCGCAGATCAAGCGCTGAGCCGCCCATGAGCCCCGCTCCGAGACAGCGCTATCGCCGGGTTCTGCTCAAGATCTCCGGCGAGGCTCTGATGGGGGATCAGGAGTTCGGTCTTGACCCGGTGATCGTCGATCGCATCGCCGACGAGATCGAGGACGTCCGCAAGCTCGGTGTCGAGGTCTCGGTCGTCATCGGCGGCGGCAACATCTTCCGTGGCGTCTCCGGTGCGGCGAACGGCATGGAGCGCGCCACCGCCGACTACATGGGCATGCTGGCGACGGTGATCAACGCGCTGTCGCTGCAGAGCGCACTCGAGCGGAAGGGAGTGCAGACCCGGGTGCAGTCGGCGCTGCCGATCGCCGCGGTCTGCGAGCCCTATATCCGCCGTCGCGCCGTCCGCCACATGGAGAAGGGGCGGGTGGTGATCTTCGCCGCCGGCACCGGCAATCCGTTCTTCACCACCGATACCGCCGCCGCGCTGCGCGCCACCGAGATGGGCTGCGATGCGATCCTGAAGGCGACCAAGGTCGACGGCGTCTACTCGGCCGACCCGGTCAAGGATCCCAAGGCGACCCGCTACGATCGCCTGACCTACCTCGAATGTCTCTCCCGCGACCTCAAGGTGATGGACGCGTCCGCCATCTCGCTGGCGCGGGAAAACCGTATTCCGATTCTGGTTTTTTCCCTCCACAATCACGGAGCCTTCGCCGAGGTCGTCCAGGGCCTCGGTCGATTCACGATCATCACGGAGGAGGCCAAGACGTGAGCGAGACCGATCTCAAGGCCATTCAGCGCCGCATGGACGGCGCGCTCGAGGTGCTCAAGAAGGAGTTCGGGGGCCTGCGCACGGGCCGCGCCTCGACCGCGCTCCTCGATCCCATCCACGTCGACGCCTACGGCTCCAGCGTGGCGCTGAACACGATCGCAGGCGTGAGCGTGCCGGAGCCGCGCATGATCGTCGTCCAGGTCTGGGACCGCGGCGTGGTCAAGGCGGTCGACAAGGCGATCCGCGAATCCGGCCTCGGGCTCAATCCGCAGACCGAGGGCCAGACCATCCGACTGCCTCTGCCCGAGCTCACCCAGGACCGCCGCAAGGAGCTCTCCAAGATCGCCCACAAATATGCCGAGGCGGCCAAGGTCTCGGTCCGCAACGTGCGTCGCGACGGCATGGACGGCCTGAAGAGGGCCGAGAAGGACGGCGACATCACCGAGGACGATCACCGTCGCCTCGCCAACGAGGTGCAGGCCAAGACCGACGAGCACATCAAGAAGATCGATGAGATGCTCGTTCAGAAGGAAAAAGAGATCCTCAACGTCTGAGGACTGCGGGAAGCCGAAACGCCCATGTCGACGCCCGAGTCGCCCCCGGCCCACGTCGCGATCGTGATGGATGGCAACGGCCGCTGGGCGCGGGCGCGCGGGTTGCCGCGCGCGGCCGGCCACCGTCAGGGCGCGGAGGCGCTCCGCCGCACCATCGTCGGCGCCGGCGAGATCGGCATCCGCTACCTGACCCTGTTCGGCTTCTCCTCGGAGAACTGGAACCGTCCGACCGGCGAGGTCCAGGACCTGATGGGCCTGCTCCGCCACTATCTCCGGAGCGAGATCGCCGACCTGCACGCCAAGGGTGCCAGGCTCCGGGTGATCGGCGACCGCACGCGTTTCGATCCGGATATCGTCGCGCTGATCGCGAACGCGGAAGATCTGACGCGCACCAACGACCGGCTCAACCTGACGCTGGCGATCTCCTATGGCGGCCGAGACGAGATCGTGGCGGCGGCCCGCGCGCTCGCCGCCGACGCGGCCGCCGGTCGGATCGACCCCGCGGCGATCGACGCGGCGGCCTTCACCCGGCGCCTGTTCACCGCCGATCTGCCGGACCCGGACGTGGTCATCCGCACGTCTGGCGAGAAACGGCTCAGCAATTTCCTGCTCTGGCAGTCGGCCTATGCCGAGCTGGTGTTCGTCGACAAGTACTGGCCTGACTTCGGCAAAGCCGATCTCGAGGACGCGGTCCACGAGTTCAGGCGACGGGAGCGCCGCTATGGCGCTGTTGGATAAGGTCTCCGGCCCCGGCCTGGTCAGGCGGATCCTTTCCTCGCTGGTGCTGGCGCCGCCGGTCCTCGCCGCGGTCCATTTCGGCACGCCCTGGGTCGAGCTGATGCTGGTGCTGGCCGCCGCCGAGATGGCCAGGGAATGGTCCAAGCTCTGCGACGACGGCCGCGCGATCCCCGGCGGCGTCGTCATCGCGGCCGGATCGATCGTCGCGATCGCGCTGGTCTCGCGTTCCGGCGTCGGCCTGGCATTGATCGTCGTCGCCGCAACCGCCGCGGCCGCTTTCGCTTCGGGCCTTTCGCGCGGGCGGGAGACGGCGATCTGGCTCGCCCTCGGCGCGCCGGTGGTGGCGCTCCCCTGCCTCTCCTTCCTCTGGCTCAGGCTCGAGACCGAGCAGGGGCGCGAGATCTGCTTCTGGCTGCTGGCGGCGGTCTGGGCGACCGACATCGGCGCCTATGCTGTCGGCCGCACCGTCGGCGGCCCTCGCCTGTGGCCCCGGGTGAGCCCCGGCAAGACCTGGTCCGGCCTCGCCGGCGGCGTGGTCGCGGCCGGCGTGGTCGGTGTGGTGACGTCCTGGCTTCTCGGCGCCGACCGCATGGTCGCGCTCGCCGTCGCCGGAGTCCTGGTCGCCATCATCTCTCAATCCGGAGATCTGGCGGAATCCGCGGTCAAGCGCCGCTTCGGCGTCAAGGATGCAGGTA
>CAMBVS010000099.1 GCA_945871425.1 Rhizobium sp. Q54
CCGACGCCTGGCGGCGCGACCAGCAGCGTCAGCTGACCGCGCAGCAGCGATCGCCCAAGGAGCCAGCGCCGGCGGGGCAACATCGCGAGGTTGAGGCTGTCGAGGAACCCCGGCTGCAGCGGCTGGGCCGCCGTGGCGACGTCGATCAAGGGCTCGGGGTTGGGCACGGCCCATTTTCGGCGCCCGCCGCCGATCATCTGTCCGACTTCGCGGCGGGTGTCGGCAACCGTGTAGCCTGGCAAGGTCATCGCCTCGGCCGCGGCCAGGATCTCCGCGTCGGACCAGCCGCGCGCAACCCAGTGACCGACCAGGCGCAGCATGTTGTCGTGCCAGTGTTCGCCGGCGCGGATGCGCGCGAGGCACGCGTCGACTGAGAGATTCGATGTGCCGATTTGCAGTGTCGGCGCCGATGCTTGGGCTGACGTTGTGGGCGCCGCCTCGTTGGGCGGCGGGGCTGCCGCTGTGTCGGGTGGCGTCGATATCGGCACAGGCTGCGGAGCCAAAGCCGGCTGCGCCGGCGGAAACGCCCGCGCGATCTGCTCGGCCATGTAGACCTTTGGCCGGCCGTCGGTGAATTCGAGGAACTCGGTGCGCTCGATGATCCGCCCGTCCTTGACCGGCCAGGCGATCGAGCCGCCGAGACGAAGGACGCGGCCGGGATTGACGACGCTCGGGTCGCCCGCGAGGGCATGGGCGAGCGCCGCGTTCTGCTCTCGACACCGGTCGGCCTCGCGCACCGGCGCGTCGAGACGCCAGAACATCTGCGCCCGCACATGGGGATGGCGGCCGGTGACGACGACGCCGGTCGGCGGACAGCCGCGATTGCGGTAGTCGATCGAGGCGGTCGCGGTGACGTCGTCGTCGATGTCGACGTAAAAGGCCGTCAGCGCGAAGAACTCTTCATCCTTGCAGCGGCCGAAGGGCGCGATGTTGGCTTGGCGTAGCGCGACGCCGATGTAGACGTTTTGCCCGGGCTTTCGGTTTTCGGCGACGGCCCGCTCGACCAGCTCGTCGAGCTGGTCGGTGCCGAAGATCGCGGCATGCCTGAGCCGCCCGTCGCGGCCGTCCGTCCAGGCGAGCTCGATGCGCCCCTCGTGACAGCCGTCGAGCCAGCCCTCGAACAGATGACCGACATGCCGGCGCATCTGCAGAGGATCGGGCTCGTACATGGGTTGGACGTTGCTCATGCCCATCGTGGCTGGCCGGAAAAAGACCGGAGGGCCGAAGCCCTCCGGGGGAAACCGTCAGAACACCGCTTCGGCAAGCGGGTCGGCGGCCGGCTGTGGCGCCGGCTTCGCCGTGGGCGGCGGCACATGCGCGGCCTGCGGCTTGGCTTGCGTTGCCGGCGGGCCCTGCCAGACGTCGGCGGCGGCAACCGGGCTGACGCTTGGCAGCTCGGCCGGCCGGTCGATCCATTTGACGATGGCGAAGGTCGGCCGGTAGTTGGTGCCGTAGCGGTCCTTCATGGCCTGCGAGCCGGTGCAGGAGATGACCGGGAGCTTGCCCGGGTTTGCAGCCTTATCGACTTCGTACTGGGCGTAGACGTCCTTGATTGCGTTCGACAGATGGATCGAGGCACTGGCGAACTCGGCCGCCCCGCCGAAGAACTTCGGGCTGAAGGCCATCACCACGAAGCCGCGTTTGAAGCCTTCGCCCGGCAGGGGTGCCGCCTTGTCGATGCTGGCATCCATCACTCGCTCGGGCGCCTGGCCTTCGCGGAACAGAAGCCAGCCGGTGGCGATGTTGTCGAAATCCACGACGAAGGTCGGACGCTGGATCTCGACGTCCTCACTATCGGGCCCGCGCACAAACCACTTGTCGGCCTTGGCGTTGTACTTGCAGTAGGGCTTGCCGTTGCCGGTTCCGCCGATATTGAGACTCATGACCATTCTCCTTTCAGGGGTTACGCGTTCAGAAACCAAAAACCTCGACGCCACGCGCACGCGTGACGGCATTGCTCCAATGGAAGCGCTCATAGTCGGGAACGATCAGGCCGCAGAGCTCGCGGGCGTCGGTGGACAATGAGAGGAAGCGCCCGAGGCGAAGGGCGATCTCGCGGAGCGCGATCAGCTGGCGGTCGATCTCGGTGCGTTCGAGTTCATAGACGGCGACCGCGCGTCCGTCTTTCTTGGCGGCGACCGGCTTCACGTAAGCGAAGCGCATGCCGTAATTGCCATGGGCGCGGGCATAGATGGCGCCTTGGCGAGCGTGAGAAAGCGGGATCGCCGCAGGCAGCCGTTCGCTGGTCTTGAGATCGATGACCATGCCGTGCTGATCGAAGCGCCAGTCGATGAAGCCGATGATCGGCACCGGCACGTCATCGAGACGAATCTCGACGCGGTCCTGATAGCCGCTGGGAATCCCGTACTGGCGAAGTTCGGCCAGGCCGTGCTCGACGTAGCCCGGGATCTGCGCTCGTTCGCCACCGCGACGATCGTCGGGATTGAGCGCCATCTCGCGGTCGAAGCCGGCAAGTGCGGCCTCGACGCAGGCATCGAGCGCGCGTTGAGGATCGATCAGGCCACCATGGATTCCCTCTTCGACGGCCTTGCCTCGGGCCATCAACGCAGACACCGGACTGCGGAATCCCAGGAGGCGCTCCATCGCCCATACCGCGGGCTCAGCGGCCCAGAGGTTCAGGGACGAAGCCGAGAGGTGGTCGATGCCGTGACGCGCAAAGCCATTCATGGTGTTCATGATCCGAGGAGGTTGGAGATGCTGGCGCCGTGGCGCCGCGCGACGGCGAGGTAGCTCGCGTCCTCGGGCCCATGCCGGCGTTGGACGAGATCGACGAGGCCGTGTTCGGCGGCCCAGATGGCGCGATCGGCGAGGCGATGAAGATCACCGCGGGCAGACCAGCGCCGGTCCACGGCGAGGAAGCCGCGGTGATAGACGATGGCCTGTCCTGGCTGGGCCTGACCGAGCCAGCCCAGAAACTCCATCTCGCCCATGAGGACGCGCGCCGGCTCCCTCATGGCCGCACCCAACGCGGGGCTGCCGGGGCTGTAGGAAACGCGGGACCAGCGCCGGCCGGCTCCCGAAACTGCGCCGCCTCGTAGGCCTCGATATCCGTCAGCCGGTAGAGAACCCGCCCGCCGACCTTGAGGTACCGGGGGCCATTCCCTTCCCAGCGCCAGCGCTCCAGGGTCCGGTGGCTCAGCGACCAGCGGCGGGCCAATTCGACCTGGTTGAGGTGCCTGATAGGACGATCGCTCACGTCGATCTCCTATTTTTAGGCTTATCGGCGGCCTCTTTCTCCAATTTCTCGATGTAGGTCAAGACCTTGTCGGCGGTCGCCAGAGTCGGGGAGCGGCCGCGGCGCAGATTCAGCACGAATGCGCCATCTCCAACGGCAGAACGGCCAAACTCGCTGGGTTTGGTGCCCGTGGCCGCTAAAAAGGCCTCGACACGAGCCATAAACTGTTCGCTGATCGTTCTCATCATGGGGCGCATCAAATCGTGATGCGCCTATTGCGTCAATCAAAAGAGATTGGTAATTTCCTACATAAGCGATTCAAGGACTTGGACCCCATGATCCTCGACCCCATCCGTCACCGCGTGCTGAAGCTGATCGACGAACGTGACAGCGACCTCAAGAAGGCCTCGCTCGCGCTCGGCAAGAACGCGGCCTACGTGCACCAGTTCATCTATCGCGGCACGCCGAAGGTGCTGCCGGAGGACGTGCGCGAGGCGCTCGCCAGATT
>CAMBVS010000100.1 GCA_945871425.1 Rhizobium sp. Q54
TGGATCGCTCGGATGCAGGCGCGCTCAGAACAAACGTGTGGAGTCCTCACCGCGAGCGAGCGGCGGCCTCTTCGATCACCAAACATCATCACCCGAGGCCTTCATCGGCACACCGATTCCATGGCCGAATCGCTTTTTGAGCAAGGACAGGGCCCTGTCGATATCGGGGCTACTCCTTGGCTTTACGAAAGACGTTGCTGCACAACAACTCTCGCAAAGCTCGTGCCACGATCCACTTCTTTGGGTGAGATCGGTGCCGTTCAGAAATCAAAGTGGTCCATGTTCTCCCGCGTCGCGACGGACCAGCCTCGGCCGGCCAGCAGCAGCGGGCGCGACGGATCGGGCGCCACCAGGCCGCGATAGCCTTCGAGGCCGAGGTCGAGCCCCGGCTGGATGCGGTCGCCCTGCCCGGCCAGCTTCATCGCCGCAAGCAGCGCCATGGCATAGCCGGTCGCCGCCGGGTCCCAGAACTGGATCGAGGTGAGGTCCCCGTTGCGGAGCTGCGGTCCGACCAGCGAGACGAGGCCCGTGCCCGCGAAATGCAGCCGGCCGCGCAGGTTGCGCTCGGCGATCAGCCGGGCGGTGCCGACGACAGCGGACATTGGCGCGCCGATCACGCCGCGAATGTCGGGATTGCTGGCCAGCGCCTCGGCCAGCCTGCGGTGTGCCACATCGGCATCCTCGAAGATCTCGATCTTCGGGCCTGCCTCGCGCATACCGGGGAAGCGCTGGCGCTGGTAGGTGACGGCCGCGTTCACCCATTCCATATGCGTGCCCGTCTGCAGGCTGCCGACCATGGAGATATACTGGCCCTGCCCGTTCAGCCGCAGCCCGAGCTCCTGCATCATAAGGGCGCCGAAGGCGCGGTTGTCGAAGGCTTCCAGGATGATATCGGCGTGGTCGAGCGTGCTAGCCTCATGCGCGATAACGGCGATATCGGCGGCGCGGGCTCGCTGGAGCACGTCCTCAAGCCGCTCCACCGCCACTGGGACGATGCAGATCGCATCCACCCGGCGGGCAATCATCTGTTCGATCACCGCGATCTGGGCGGCGGGCTCGGCGCGGGCGGGGGATGCGATGATCATCTCGTGGCCGGTATCGACGCCGAATTGGCGAATTGCGGCGTGCATACGGTCGAACCAGGCGATGCCGCCCACCTTCACCACCGTGGCGATGGTCAGGCGCCGGCCGAGCGCCTGGGCGCGGAGAGCGGCGGCGGATTGACCGGCCGCGACCACAGGGCGGGTCTGTGCCAGGGCCGGGACGGCCAAGCTAAGGCCGGCGATGAGGGCAGAGAGCTGGCGGCGCGGCATCATGCGAGACATTCCTTCATGGCGGAGGCTTTATTGTCGACATTTTGTGAAATCGCGACCAACCGTTCCCTGTCCTTACTCAAAACGCCAAAACGCCAAGAAAGCATAGAGTTTCCGGCGCCGCAGTCATACCGTCATCGGCATGCTCGCGCTTCTGTCCGCCCTCGGCTGCTCTCGTTCCGGTTTCGTAATCGCCTCACCCTGGAACTCGAACTCGTCGCCCTGCGACATCAGGTGACCGTCTTGCGCCGGCAACACACTGGTCCGCACCATCGCTACGAGCGTCGCGCGGCCTGAACTTCTTGCAGCGATTGAACCTGCGCCGTCGCGGTGCCGGGCGTGTCGCCGCCTGCTATTGCATGGCTCGGATGCCGGCGCGCTCAGAGCCCATGCGCAGAGACCGTGTCGCACGGGAGCGGAATCCTCTTCAATCAGCGCACATCGTCAACCATGGCCTTCAACGATAAACCGAGCCGATGGCCGGATGGAATTTTGAGCAAGGACAGGGTGTCATGGTCTGGTGGAGCAAAGTCATTGACACGTTCCGGACGGTCGGGGGTATTATCTGCCGGGAAATAAAACCAGCGGTGGGGGCTGTCGATGCGACATTGGATTGCTTGGTTCGCGGCGGCCTGCGCCGTCTTCATGGTGCCCATCTCCGGACAGGCGCAGACACCGAAGACGCTGCGCGTCGTCATGCATTCGGACATCAAGGTGCTCGATCCGGTGTGGAGCGGCGCCTACATCGTGCGCAACCACGGCTATCTCATCTACGACACGCTGTTCGCGCTCGACGAAAAGTTCCAGCCCAAGCCGCAGATGGTCGAAACCTGGTCGGCGAGCGACGACCGCAAGACCTGGACCTTCACCCTGCGCGACGGGCTGGAATGGCACGACGGCAAGCCGGTCACGGCCGACGACTGCATCGCCTCGATCCGCCGCTGGGGCGCCCGCGACCCGATGGGCCAGAAGATGCTGCCGCTCGTCGAGGACATGAAGGCGGCCGACGCGCGGACCTTCACCATCACCATGAAGCAGCCCTACGGCCTGGTGGTCGAATCGCTCGCCAAGCCCAGCGTCGTGACGCCCTTCATGATGCCGCGCCGCGTCGCCGAAACCGATCCTTTCAAGCAGCTCAACGAGTACGTCGGCTCGGGGCCGTTCATCCTCAAGCAGGACGAGTGGAAGCCGGGCGAGAAGATCGTCTATGTCCGCAATCCCCGTTACAAGCCGCGCCCCGAGCCGGCCTCGGGGCTGGCCGGCGGCAAGGTGGCCAAGGTCGACCGCGTCGAATGGGTGTGGATCCCGGACTCGCAGACCGCGGTCAACGCGCTGAAGGCGGGCGAGATCGACATCATGGAGCAGGTGCCCTACGACCTGCTGCCGCTGGTCGAGAAGGACCGCAACGTCGCCCTCGTGCGGGCGAGCACGGGCAACCAGTACGTCTTCCGGCCGAACTGGCTGCAACCGCCGTTCAACAACGAGAAAGCGCGCCAGGCGGTGATGGTCGGGCTGAACCAGCAGGACTTCCTGCACGCCATCGTCGGCGACCCCCGCTATTACCGCCTCTGCAAGTCGATGTTCCCGTGCGGCTCTCCCTTGGAGTCGACCGTTGGCTTCGAGGGCCTGATCGAGGGCAACATCGAGCGCGCCCGCGCGCTGCTGAAGGAATCGGGCTATGACGGCACGCCGATCGTGGTGCTGCAGGCCAGCGACACCGCCGCCCTGTCCAACCTGGCGCCGGTGGCGAAGTCGATCCTGGAGCGCATCGGCTTCAAGGTCGACCTGCAGCCGATGGACTGGCAGTCCCTGGTCACGCGCCTGCTGACCAAGAAGGGCCCGCCCGCGGAGGGCGGATGGAATGTGTTCCTGACCTATTGGTCGATGGCCGACCTGTTCGATCCGCTGATGACGCCCTTCCTCCAGGCCAACTGCGAGAAGAGCCGCGCCGGCTGGCCGTGCGACGCCGCGATGGAGACGCTGCGCGAGCGCTTTGCGCTTGCGGCCAGCGCCGACGAACGCAAGGCGATTGCGCTCGAGGTCCAGAAACACCAGGCCAAGATCGTGACCCACGTCCATCTCGGGGAAAGCTTCAACGTCGCCGGCATGCGCAAGAACGTCACCGGCTGGATCGACTCGCCGGTCGTGGTGTTCTGGGGCATAGACAAGCAGTAAGCTCGGCTGTCCTT